>JAIPJT010000028.1 GCA_021733985.1 Victivallales bacterium
CTTTCGTGGCCGATGAGGCAGAAGTTAAAGGAGTACAGATAACACTTACGAACTGGAGTAAAGGGTCTGACGGTATCCAGCTGGCTTTTGCTAATTTGGTTAAAGAATTTAACGGGTTGCAGATGGCACTCGCAAACGTTGCAAGAGATTCAGGGGTATTTCAAATAGGAATTCTCAATTTTGCAAGGCAGAATTCTGAATGTGTACAGCTGGGACTTTTAAACTTTAATGACGGGTTCCTTCCGTTCTTTCCAATATTTAATTTAAGTCTATAGGTTGAAGGGTTGAATGGGAGATGTGAAGATGTGGGGAAACTTGCCCCATACATACTCTTAATCTTACTCTTAATCTTGGTCTTGGTCTTGGTCTTAATCTTGGTCTTGACGAAGGGCGCAGCTATATTATTCAGTGCTTCACATTTTAACACTTCTTGGTATTATGGCACTGTGTCCTATAAAAACGGTAGAAAAACTTAGGTGGAAACCTCCCGGTGAATTCGGAAAACTTATCGGCTTAGACCGCATTCCCGGAGTAAAGTGCCTGCGAAAAAAGTAAAATTGAGCTGGCTGAAGAAATTACGTAATTGAAAATGAACGTGCAGTTAAAAAACAGGAACAGAAAAGCACAGAAAAACATATAAAGGTCGCCGTTTTTCCTGAAAAATATTCATTTAAGGCCCTTTCACCAAGCAAAAACTGTCAGAATGATAGCATACAGAACTGAAACTTCTATGGCAGCAGTTATTGCTGATAAATTCAAATCTTTTGAACAGGGAAGGGCTTTATTGAGAGAAGTATTTGTGACGGAAGCTGATTTAATCCCTTCAAGAAAATTATTCTTTAATTAACCAGTCAAGTAATGGCTTAATAACCAGAACTATAAAAAATGCACATATAGTCCCTACAGTAAGCCAAAAGAAAAAATTCTGATAAACCGGTAATGCCTGGATTGCAGTTGTCCCCTTCGGGACAGCTGAATAACCTGATATTAAAGCACCAAAAATGCTTCCGATTGCAGATGCAAAGAAAAATATACCATAGACAAAACCGAGATATCTATCTACAACCAGTTCTGCAACCATAGCAAGCCCTAAGCCTCCAATGAAAATTTCTCCAAATCCCTGAAAAACATAAAACAGGAAAATCCAGGCGGAATGAACTCTGCCTGTAGAGTCGACAAAATATGTACATATCCATAAAACTGAAAATGCTATAGCGCATGAGAAAAAACCGGCAGTAAATTTAGTTGTTATCTTAATTTTTTTTCCGCTTTTAGCGTTTTTAGCAAAAAAAGCTGCAAGAATTGGGCTGAAAATAACAATTACAACCGGATCAAATCCCTGAAAGCTTACCTGGCTGACAGGAATACCAAGTATTGAAGCATAAACATTATGTAATGAGAAAAATGTTACTGATAGATACATCTGCTGGTATAAAGTGTAGAACATTACAGCCTGCATAATAAGAATCAGCGCCGCTATCATCTTTTTTCTATCATTGGCATTTTCAAGCTTAACTGTAAAATAAAGAAATATGATTACTGATATTCCTACAAGTGTATATGTAAAAAAATACGCTACTGTTACATGCTGCAGTAAAAAAGTCGCAAGTGCGGTTAATATACTGATAAGGATAAGAACATTCACAAACCTGCCCCACTTAAATGGAAGCAGGTCAGGCTCCGAACCGATTTTCTTAACAGTTTTTTTCTGAAAGCCAAAATTTGCCAAAGCAATTACCATTCCTAATCCTGATAGGAGAAATGCAATATTCCAACCTAAATGATGCGCTATCACCGGAGCAAGAAACGTAGCGATTAAAGAGCCGATATTAATTGCCATATAGTAGTATGTATAAGCGGTATGAAGCCTCGGGTCTTTTTCATAGTAGCTTTTTGAAAGTAAACTGGATGGATTTGCTTTGAACAATCCTTCTCCAACAGCAATTAATGCCAGGCTTACATACATTAAATTGATATCCGCGCAGGAAAGAGTTATATAGCCTATAAACAATACAATGCTTCCAAGCACTATTGTTCGTTTTGTACCGAAATATTTATCCCCGATATATCCGCCTATTATTATAAAGGCCCACATTAACGCAGAGAACGCACCGAAAAGTTTGAAAGCATGTGATTCGGTAAAATTCAGTACTTCTACAAAATAGAAATAAACTATTACTGTATTCATTACATAATAGCCGAATCTTTCCCAAAACTCCAGAAAGAAAATCATATAAAATGCTTTTGGATGCTTCTGGTGTGCTAAATCAGCATAACTGTTATCATTTGACATAGGTTCAATTACCTCGCTTTCAAGAAAATTTAATTAATCTTTCTTATTATTTTTTGGTACAGGTGTTCCCGCTTTTATACCACCTGGGTTTACATTACATTTTCCAACAAAATAAACACCTTCTTCAATAGAAAGAGTTTTGGCTGTCAAATCACCGATAAGCTGTGCTTTTTCTTTAAGTTCAATCTTTTCTGTAGCAGTAACATTACCTTCAACTTTTCCTTCAATAATAGCATTTTTAACTTTGAAGTCAGCTTTTACAGATCCAGTTTTACCAACAATAATTTCTCCATCTTTAGTAATAAGTTCACCTTCAAATTTACAGTTCACTTCAAGTACATTGTTAAATTTAATTGAGCCGTTAATTTCTATATCAGGTGTTAATGTTGTTGCATTGCTCTTGTCCATTGTTAAGGCTGTTACTTTGCTTTTGTCCATATTGAGTTCCTTTGCTGAATTATTTTCTTTATTATTATTATCACCATAATTTAATGAATCTGAATCATCATCCTTTTTGAAAAATTTTTTCATTGGCACTACCTTTGTCAATTTTATTATAAGTTTACTAAAAATGCAATCTAAAATTAATGTTTGTCCAATGTGTTATAGAGACTTTGTCATCAATCCTGGCATTGGAATAAGTTTAAATAGGGTTCTTCTGCGTTTTCATCAAGCAATAAAAAATTTTTCAAAACTTCATACTTATCAAATATCACTTAGATTAACCTACAATGATATTTATATGTTAATTAAAAGCTGTAGTCAATGCACTTTTCTATTGTTTTTAATACTTTTAATTTGAACAATTCCTCAGAATCAATCTGAACCTAAACCTTTCTTTGCTTTGGGGCAGCAACACTGTCGTAAATAAGCCATATTTTAAAGCCACTTGCCGCTGGAGGATATAAAACCCTGCCCATTGATGATTTTACTTAACTTACATTTTCAAATTTATGCTTGAGAGGATTATTCATAATCAGGCAATTTTGCATACACTATAATCAACATTTTTTGGTCACGTTTGTTCCACAATAAAGCGTTCAAGTGCCTTTGTTTCCAATCACTGGCTATCAAGTTAGGAAAAAACTGTCCATAAACAACAAAGGTTCAGAATCTTTCCATTTTGAAGGTCCTTTTGGATAGCCTATTAACTGAACAGTATAACCAAGCATTGTATTTAAAGTCTGATGGGTACTTATTTTTATGTAATCAGTTTTTCTCCTGTTACAGGATAAATCTTCTTTTCTTCAGGTATAACTTTGTGCTCTGTTACTACAGGAAAATCATCAGGTGAATTTACTTTTTTTCCCGCTTTTATCAACACATTCTTTTTTATTAATTTATTTTTAAAGGTGTTAAATTTAATTTGAGTCTAAATGGGGGTAAAAAAAATGGTGGTGGGAGGTGGATTCGCCATATCATCCGATATGGCGCCATGTTGGATAACATGGCGAACCTGATTTTTGATAATTTGTTGACCTAGAGTTTAGTTTTTTATAAATACGGGGGAAATATTTATTAATTTATAGAAAACGTATTGAAAGATTGTGATTTAAAAAATGGTGGTGGGAGGTGGATTCGCCATATCATCCGATATGGCGCCATGTTGGATAACATGGCGAACCTGATTTTTGATAATTTGTTGACCTAGTGTTTAGTCTTTTATAAATACGGGGAAAATATTTATTAATTTATAGAAAACGTATTGAAAGATTGAGATTTAAAAAATGGTGGTGGGAGGTGGATTCGCCATATCATCCGATATGGCGCCATGTTGGATAACATGGCGAACCTGATTTTTGATAATTTGTTGACCTAGAGTTTAGTTTTTTATAAATATGGGGGAAATATTTATTAATTTATAGAAAACGTATTGAAAGATTGAGATTTAAAAAGTGGTGGTGGGAGGTGGATTCGCCATATCATCCGATATGGCGCCATGTTGGATAACATGGCGAACCTGATTTTTGATAATTTGTTGACCTAGAGTTTAGTCTTTTATAAATACGGGGAAAATATTTATAAATTTATAGAAAACGTATTGAAAGATTGAGATTTAAAAAATGGTGGTGGGAGGTGGATTCGAACCACCGAACTCTGAGAGGGCAGATTTACAGTCTGCTGCGGTTGACCGCTTCGCTATCCCACCTGAAAGATGGAGCGGGCGAAGGGAATCGAACCCTCCTAATCAGCTTGGAAGGCTGGAGCATTACCACTATGCTACGCCCGCTTTATAATTGAACTTATAAATTACTTTAACTAAATGAATTGTCAAATATTGAATTAATTTTTTTTAACAATTTTTTTGTTTTTACCGTTTCTTAGAATTGATATATAGTCAGACATGATATTAACTGATTCTCTGAGTAATAAATCATCTGAAAGCATGTCATCAACAGATTTTTCTTTTGCGTTCTTCTGAGAAATGGTCGATTTAAGAATTTTCTTTTGAGAGGAAAGGAGTTTTTTTTCTTTTTTATATTTTTCTATACGTTTATGCCTGTTAAGTGAAACTTCCTTTCTGTTTTTAAGTTTTTCATACATATCAAGGAGTTTATTAAGCTTTTGAAAATCCTTATCATTTTTTCTTCTGTTTTGAGATTTCATGTTAAGTAATTTAATATAAGGTTTGATTACCTTATAGTCCTTATGCGGAACAGGAGCTATATAATCCCAGGGGAGGGCATGGTCAAGCTCTTTTTCACCGATATTCAGGCTGTTCGTAAAAGAGTTGAAAGTAATATCCGGAATAACACCTTTCAGCTGTGTAGAACTTCCGTTTATCCTGTAAAACATGGCATTAGTAAGTTTTATTGCGCCGAGTTTGCAGTCCAGGAAGTTAAAAGGTTTAACCAGCCTGTCCAGTGCAAAAACAGTTTGAACAGTGCCTTTACCGTGAGTGCTCTTATCTCCTACAATGACAGCTCTGTTGTAATCCTTCATTGCTCCGGCAAAAATTTCTGCAGCTGAAGCGCTTAGTTTACTTACTAAAACAAGCAGAGGTCCTTCATAAATACATTCTTCATCCTTATCTCTCTCAATATGTATTTCATTATTATGGTTTTTAATTTGGACAATAGGCCCTTTTTTAACAAAAAGGCCTGTCAGGTCTATAGCATCTTTCAGGCTACCACCGCCGTTCGCTCTAAGGTCAATTATCAGTCCGTCTATATTTTTCTTTTTCAGTTTTTTAATAATTTTTTTGACATCTGAAGTCGAGCATTTAAGGTTTTTTTTATTGTCTGAAGCGGCTTTAAAATCATAGTAAAAAGAAGGAATATTTATGATACCGATTTTAAGTTTTTCTCCCTTTTCGGTCTCTTTTTCTATAATTTGGTCATGTGCTTCGGCGTCCTTAAGTTTTACGATTCCACGAATGATTTTAATTGTCCGAGGTATACCGTGTATACCTTCTTCCGCAGGAAGTATGTTTAGATAAACAGGGGTACCTTTTTTGCCTCTTATTTTTGTCACTACATCGGAGATCGGCATATCGATAACATTTATAATTCTGGACTTTTTATCGCCGACTCCGATTATTCTGTCTCCTGCATGAAGGTTGTCACTTTTGTCTGCAGGGCCGCCGGGTATAATTCTTTCTATTTTAATATAGCCGTTATCATCGGATAAGTATGCTCCTATTCCGACAAAAGAAAGTTTCATTTGGATATTGAAATTTTCTTCAGTATGCGGAGACATATACGAGGAGTGCGGATCATATATATGCGTAAACGAGTTGAGATAAATTTCCAGTATTTTTATCGGTTTATTTTTTTCCAGGTAGTTGAGGTATGAATCCAGCCGTTTAATTATTCTTTGTTTGGGTGTCCTATTTTTGCCTATACTTTTATTATCAACTTTTTTCTTATTCCTAGTCTTATTCTTACTTTCCTTGCTTTTACTTTTTTTATCCTTTGCAGTTTCTGTCATAGGTTTTGATTGGAGTGACTGGTTTTCTTTGGCGATTTTATCCATTAACTGAAAAGTAAGCAGTTCATTTTTGATTTTTTTTCTCCAGATTTTATCAAGTACTTTTTCGTTTTTAGCCCAGGAAACTTCAGATCTGTCAAAATTATAAGATTCATCAGTATTGAAATTGAATTTTTGTTTCAATAGATTCTTAGCAAACTCAGTTCTTTTTTTCACTTTTCTGATGAACAGGTTATAAGCTCTGAAAGCGAACTCTGTATTACCTTCTTCGATTTCCTCATACAGTGAAGTTTTTATTGAATTTTTTAAAAAGTCTATATTTTTCTTTGTAAAATAAAGCCGGTTAGGGTCAAGGTTCTTTAAATAATTTTTAAAAAGTTCGGAAGAAACAGTATTGGGGGCGAGTTTAAAATGATTTTTAAAATTATCATCTATTAATATGGACGTTATTATTTTTGTTATAATACTGTAACTATATTGCGGATATAGTTTGTTATAGGCCGAAACACGAAGTACAACCAACAGTGAACATATAAATATAAGATATTTAATTTTTTTAATAATCAACATAATTATTTTCTTCAAAAGCAGTTAACAGATATTGGTTAATAATATTATTATAAAAGAAGTCATTGTCTATTACAAAAACGAATAAAAAAACATATAATATAAATATATACCCAATACGATTGATTTTCGAGATTTCAGTACAAACAAAATTTTACGCGTCTATATATATTCTTGTGTCTTACAGACCCGTAATCCGGGAATTTTCAGTTTATTTTATCTTATGTATTTCAAAAATTAAATCAGCTCTTTATAGGTTTACAGAATATCATCAGATTTTGGGTAGCTTCCAAGTATTTTTAATGATGTACATTTAGGCCTTAAACAGGAAAGTGCTTTGTTAAAAGATTTATCGCAGCAGTGTCCGAGGTAATCTATAAAAAAACAATATTCCCATTTACTGTTTTTTACAGGGCGGCTTTCAAACATCGTGGCAGTGATATTATTTTCTTTAAACGGCATTAATGTGTCACACAGTGCTCCGCTTTCGTTGTTTACTACATAGCATATAGTTGTTTTATCATCTCCTGTCGGTTTTGGTTTTTGCTTTCCAATAATAAGATATCTTGTAATATTATCCGGATTATTTTCTACGTTTCTAACAATTGAATGAAGCCGCGGGAAAGAAGTTGAAAAGGCGGGATTTGCAATAACTGCTGAATTTTCAGTATTTAATGCGGCCTGTGCTGCTTTGTCATCAGTTTCCACAGTGATTTTTATTGCATGAGCCAGATTTCTGGAAATCCATACAGAACATTCCTCAAATTTTTCTTTTGTGCAGTAAAGGGTATTTATTTCTTTTACTTTAGAGCATCTTGACAGTAAATTTTTATGAAAACAGACATTTATCTCTGCGCAGATCAAAGCTTCTGAAGTTATGAATTCATCAAGAGTACTGCTGAAAACTCCATCCCTGGAATTCTCAACAGGTATAATGCCATAATCGACTCTTTCATTTGCAACATCCGAAAAAACAGAATGTAGGCTGTCATAAGGCAGGCAATTTACATTTTTACCGAATTTACCTAAAGCGGCATATTTAGCCATGGAAGAAGCATTGTCTCCGGTGTAGGCAATTGTAAGGGGATGTTCAAGGGCAAGAGCGCCGGACATAATTTCTCTGTAAATAGCTCTTAAGACCTTTGTCTGTAAAGGACCGGTATTAATTTTTTCCAGCTTTGACAGCAGTTTTTTTTCTCTTTCGGGAACATATATTTCATGAGATCTTGATTTCTTCCATTTTCCGACTTCTTTTACGTAGTTATATCTTTCGTTTAACAGATTTAATATCTGTTCATCTATTTTATCAATTTCTGTTCTAATTTTATCCAGTTCCATAAAAAATCCGTTAATTTTTGAATTTCAATTTAATTTAATACAGTATAAGCAAATTTGCTTTCAGATAACAAAAAAAATAATATAAAAAATAGCGAAACAGTTTGGGGGCTTCAGGTACCAACTGGCTTTAAACACTGAGGCTTATATAAACTTTAGATATTTAGAAACTGTCATTATACAGGTATAAAGCGCTGTAAAGATTCATTTTCTTCCTTTTTTAACTTGGAAGTCTTAGATTAATTGGATATAATATAAAAATATAGGTATAGGTTTGAAACCTGTTTCTGCAGCCACAGTTTAACTAAAACACAAAAGGGGAAGATAAGAATAATGGGAAAATATTTTGCAGTTTTTTTAATTTTTGCCGGTTTGTTTTTTTTAAATTCAGCTTACAGTGCAAAAGCTATGACATATGAAGAAACTCAATATGCAGCTGACCTGAAAGTAACAAAAAACCATAAGAAAGCGGTAAAAGACCCGACATATCCGAGGTACCATCTGAGGGCTCCATCCGGCTGGATCAATGACCCTTGCGGTTTGTTTTATTTTAATTCTTCTTTCCATGTATTCTGCCAGTCAAATCCGTGGGGAAGCCAGTGGGGCAATATGACCTGGTCGCATATAGTAAGCTGTCCAGACGAAAAATTCAATTTTAAATGGTTCTATCCGAAATATAAAGACGGTGTATACAAAACTTCGGCTATAATGCAGTCGCTGAATATAAAAGGAGCGGATAAAGACGGTGTTTTTACTGGATGCGCAGCTGTACTGCCGTTCAATGAAATAGATAAACAGGGTAAAAAGATACTGGTTTATTATCCGGCTGTTTTTTATTCCGGTGTATGGGGGATTGCTGAATCTAAACAGGAGGTAATATGTCTTGCTAGGGCGCTGAAAGCAAATAAAGTTGATGAAGAAGGGAATTTATGTGATCCGTTTCTCACCGAATGGACAAAATACTCGACTGTACCGGAAAAATATTCCGATTCAAACCCCGATATTATTATTAAACAGCCTGAAAAACTTGATTTGTTTTCATTCAGAGACCCGTATCTGGTAGATATTATCGGTGATTATAATTATTATATGATCATTTCAGGCGGAATTAGAAATAAAGTCGGTAAACCTGAGGGAGTGTTTATTCTTTACAGAAATGACGGGGGCGATCTGACAAAAAACTGGAAACGTGTTAATAAGGGAAAGAACTTTTTCTTTTCTGTCGATACTGCTGTAAAAGATGAATTAACCGGCGGGGGTGATATTGAGTGCGGAGTTGTTTACAGGCTGACAGATCATATAGGAACTACAAACAATACTCCCTATATTGCTGTTTTCGGGAAAGACGGTCCTTCTGATGAACCTTATGGAAAATCTCTTTATTATGTCCTGGGCAGAATAAATAAATCCGATGAGGGAATATTTTTTCAGCCATTGGAAGATTTTAAAGATGGGAATGGAAATACTATAATAAAACATATAGACCTAAATCCGGATTTTGTCTTATATGCTTCAAACACTGTAAACATTGACAATGAGCAGAGGAAATATGTTTACGGCTGGCTTAATGTCTCGAGTCAGGCAAATGATGGGAAGAAATATCCATGGGCAGGAGCACTGAGTATTCCAAGATTTCTATTCGTTTATAAAGAGGAGGGAAGATGGAAACTGGGGCAGGAGCCGGTGCTCGTTAATTCCCTTAGGGAAAATATAGTATATGAAAACAAGATAAACTTTAAAAATTGTAACGATGTTGTACTTGACGGAGTGAAGGGACGTACTATAAACATTTCAGCTGTTTTTAAAGGGAAGGATATTATATCATCGGTATTCGGTTTAAAAGTTGCCTGCTGCAAAAATAAATGTACACTGGTTAAAATCGACAATGGAAAATTAATTATTAACGGTAAGAACCCTGTAACTCTTGACATACCCGGAAATTCCGAAAAATATGGAGTAAAAGTATACCTTGACGGCTCAACAATGGAAATTTTCTTTGTAAAATATCCTAACGGAAAGCCTGTTTATTACAGAACATACAGCGATGTACTTCCCAATAACGGGGGAATAATCGAAAATAAAGTAAAAGTTTTTGGCGGGAATAATATGTCTGCAGATGTAATAGTTTTTGAAATGGGAAAATGCTGGGACATTTGTTCTGTAACATCTAATTGAATAATAAACACTTAAAAATATTAAAGCAGTTATTTAAAAATATATAGAATCTGATAAAATATTTAAATGTAAGGTTTGGTTGAAGTTATTTTTTTGTTTAACTTTTCGGAATGTTGATAAATAAATAATGAAATATTTTCTTAAATTAATGAATAGTAATTAACAGTTGGTTTATGGATAATAAAGAGAGTAAAAATCGGTTAAACGATATTTTAAATTCATTGAACAGAATTACGGAAATACTGTCCGTAAACTACAGCACCGCATTGAATATAATTATAAAGGAACTAGCTCATACTACAGGTTTTTCTACAGCTACTGTGTTCAGAAAAAAAATAACGAAAGATTCTTTTTATCCTATCTGCAAGTTTAATACACTGGTTGCGGACAATTCGCCTATTGATTTAGAAGTTTTAACTTATTCTCAGGAATGGTTAGAACAGCTTAATTCCAACAGATACGTGTTTATTAAGAATGCAGATAAGTACGATATACAACAGTCACTTATGACTTATTTTAACAAAAATGCAGTAAGAACTTTAATATTATATCCAATATATTTCCATAAAACGCTTCACGGTTATATAAAGTTAGAGGATCGTTATTCAGACCCCCAAAATATAGACGATATTGATTTTAAGTATCTTGATTCCATAGCAAATATAATAAAGAGCATTTTAAAGAAAAAAGAAAGAGAAAGCAATTTTGATTCTGTTGAATATGAGGAATTACTGAATTTAATAAATGACAGTGCCGTTATATTTGATAAAGAGGGGATTATTTCTAAAGCAAATTTGGAGTATTCGGAAAACTTTAACCTGAAGCCGGAAGAAATGATCGGTACTGATATGAGAAAATATATACCTGATGAAGTTTACGATGAAAGGCTGAAAGCTTTTCAGAAAGTAATTCAAACCGGCTTACCGCACCGCTCGAAAGAGTATTATAATGGGAAATGGAGAAAGTATAAACTTTATCCAATTAAAAATAATTTGGGAGAAGTAGTCCGTATTGCTGCTTTTACACAGGATATAACTGAATTAATGCAGACTATTAATAAATTTAAAAAATCAAGAGCTAAGTATAAAGCCCTGTTTGATAATATTAAGTCCTGTGTTGCTGTCTATCAGCCTATTTGTCAAGGGAAGAATTTTATCTTTAAAAATATAAACAAAGCTGCCGAACGGGTAGAAAAGTTAAACAGGAATGAAATTATAGGTAAAACTGTTACGGAAGTTTTTCCGGGTATAAAGGAATTTGGTCTTTTCAATGTTTTAAAACGAGTGTACAAAACCGGACAACCTGAAGAATTACCCTCTAGATTATATCAAGATGATAGAATTTCAGGTTGGCGTTCGAATTACGTATATAAACTTGACACTGGTGAAATAGTATCTGTATATAAAGATATTACTGAATTAAAAGAGAAGGGAAAGGAACTGCTTGAAAGTAAAAAATATTTAGAGTTGGCGATCAAAGGAACAGGTGCAGGCATATGGGAGCGTGACCTTAAAAACGATGTTTTTAAGTGTAACGGAAATTTTGCGGAAATGCTCGGATATGAGCATGATGAATTGAATGATGAACAAAAAATAATAGGGCTCTGTCACCCCCATGATAGAAAAATAATAAAAAAAATGCTTAAACAATATATAGCCGATGAGACAGAACTTTATGAAAATGAATTGAGATTTCTGCATAAAAAAGGGCATTGGGTTTGGGTTTTGGCGCGCGGCAGTATTGTTGAATGGGATAATTGTGAAAAACCTTTGACACTGGCCGGAACGTTTATAGATATTTCAAAAATAAAAGCCTACCAAGCAGAAAGAGACAAGTATCTTCAGCGAATGGAAAAAATTCTTAATGAAGCTGTCGGAGCTATAAGAAAAGCAGTCGAAATAAGAGATTCTTATACTGCAGGACATCAGGATAATGTTGCAAATCTTTCAATTTTAATTGCTGAAGAAATGAATTATAATAAAGACAATATTAAAAAAATAGAAATTGCCGCAAAACTTCATGATATAGGGAAAATATATATACCTGATGAGATCTTAAATAAACCCGGAAAACTGTCTCCTGATGAGTATGAAATTATTAAAACACATGTTGACAAAGGATATTATCTGCTTAAAACTATCCTGCTTCCCAATAATGTTCCTGAAATTATCAGACAGCATCATGAGCGACTGGACGGGAGCGGTTACCCTAAAGGTATAAAGAAAGGTCTGATTCTACCGGAATCTTCTATATTAGCTGTGGCTGATGTCGTTGAAGCAATGATTTCAGACAGGCCTTATAGAAGAGCCTTAAGTATAGATACTGCAATTTCTGAAATTAAAGGTAATTCCGGAATTCTCTATGATGAGCGTGTTGTTGATGCCTGCATAAAAGTTCTTAAAAAAGAAAACATAAGTTCTGCTCGTAGCCTCGGGCGTCCGGCTTCAAGCGACAAAGGCTCATATGCGCAGGAATCGGATAAACCCAAAAGTTAATATTTTCCGACTGCACTTCAAAGTTGAATATAGCAAAATTATTCGGTTATGTCCAGGTTGTATTTTTATTGAGACAATTTATATCTTTTTCCAGGGAGCTGAGATACAATCCTCCTGAGCTCCAGGTTCTGAAGGCATACTAACAGTTTACTTAAAGAGAGTTTAGTCTCCATCGATATTAGATCAATTGTTTTGTCTTCATATTTAATGCAGTTAATTATTTTATTTTCATCTTCAGAAAAAGTTTTATTATCAATTGTAAATTTCTCTTTTGCTTTATTTTTACTTAATTCAGCCTTTGAGAATCCTGGCAGGAATGCTATTTCCTCAGTGATATCATCAAGGTTCTCCGTGAGCTTTGCGCCTTCCCTGATCAGCTTATTGCAGCCTTTTGACATCGGTGAATTTGCGTTGCCGGGAACAGCAAATATGTTTCGTCCCTGTTCAAGCGCAAAGTTTGCTGTAATCAGTGAACCGCTTTTTGTACCGGCTTCAGTTATAAGTACATTGCTGCAAAGACCTGAGATGATTCTGTTTCGCATAGGAAACGTTTTTCTGTTAGGTGGGAATTCCATTGGAAATTCAGAAATTACAGCTCCTCCTTCATTGATTATGCTTCTTGCAAGTTCTAAATGGTCCTGAGGATGCAGTCTGGCAAGTCCTCCGCCTAACACTGCCACGGTATGTCCTTTATTTTCCAGTGCAGTTTTGTGTGCTACGGCATCAACACCATATGCAAGACCTGAAACAATAGTGAAACCGGAAATGCTTAAAGCCGATACAAGAAAATTTGTCATTTCTCTTCCATAGGAGGTTAACCTTCTTGTGCCTACAACGGCGATGGATTTTTGGAAAACACATTCTAAGTTACCCTTCACGTACAGACATAGTGGAGGGTCTGATATTTCTTTTAACTGCTGCGGGTAATTCTCATCGAGAAAGGTAGTTATTTTAACGCCGGCGTTCTCTGCGAGGATTAATTCTTTTTCAAGTTTGTTACTGTTTCTAATGTCACGGATTTTTTCTGCTAAACTTTTGCTTATACCGTGTATATTAGCCAAATCTGTTACCGACATCGAAAAAATATCAGAAAGTTTTCCTATCTTTTCCCTGAGTGTGGAAAATTTTGTAAATCCTACACCGTTCAATAAGTTCAGTAAAATACAGGCTTCATTGTCGTTCATAAACATAATCACTTATACATTGTTTTATTAAATTAACTTTATCGATATTAATTATTTGAACACTTCCAATTTTTTCGGGTATTATAAAATTAATTTTCCCGGATTTAACTTTTTTATCCTTGAACATAGCATTGTATATTTCTTTTACGCATACCCCTTCAGCCTTGACCGGCAGACCTATCTTAGAGATTACAGAATAAAGTTTACGGTTTTCATCAGGGCTAAAACATTTAAGCATTTCACCGGTTTTAGCGGCCATAAGCATACCTATTGCTACGGCTTCTCCATGTGTATATTTTTCATAATTTGTTACAGCTTCTATAGCATGTCCGAATGTGTGTCCGAAATTCAGAACAGCTCTTAAATTTTTTTCATGTTCATCTTCAATAACAACTTCACCTTTTAATTTACAGCATTCGGAAATTATTTTTTCATATACAGAGAGGTCTGTACTGAGGATTTTTTCAATATTAAGATCAATAAAAGAAAACAGTTCTTTGTCGAGGATGACCCCATATTTTATAACTTCAGCAAGTCCGCTTTTTAATTCTCTTTGGGGGAGAGTATCTAATGTGTTTGTATCAATAAGGACTAATTTCGGCTGCCAGAAAGCACCGACTAAATTTTTGCCGGCACTTAAATCGACTCCTGTTTTGCCCCCAACACTGGAATCTACCATTGAAAGGAGGGTGGTAGGTACCTGAATATAGTCTATTCCACGCATAAAAGTAGCTGCGGCAAATCCTGCTAAGTCGCCCGGAACTCCGCCGCCCAGAGCTATGACTGCCGAATCTCGGGTTATCCCGGCTTCAGCCATGCTGTCATACACAGCCTTTAAAGTATTTATATTTTTACTTTGTTCTCCAGGCGGGAAAGTATATTTGTACACATTAGCCGCACCTGCTTTTTTCAACTGGTTTAAGATTCTTTCACCGTAGAGTGTGAAAACATTACTATCTGAAATTACGAAGCAATTTTTATTTTTTACAAAACTCGAAAGTAATCGGGAGGCTGTGCTTAATATTCCGGGTTTAATTAAGATTTGGTATGCTCTGTTTCCTAAGTCTATTGTAACATTTTCCATTTTAGGTACCCGGTATAGCTGTGATTAAACTGAAAGCAAAAAACTGATTAATTTATCTCATAGAATAAATGAATCATAAAATTTACTAAATTATTGAATAATTTAAAATTAAATACAGTAAATACAACTGTAATATCTGTCAGATGTTATATGAAAATTTTTTATCTATGCACCTTATTATACTAAAACCGCTCTAATTTTCGAAGACCCAATTAGTTTTCCGATATACAGAACTGTTTGAATATACATGTACTGCATTTCTTTATATCATTAGTTTTTTTATAATTTTGTTTATAAACTCCCAGGCTTGTCGAGCAGCAGGAGTGTATAGTCGAAAAAGAATTTTCGATGAACTTAATTGTTTCTTTCAAATTTTTTTTGCAGTAAATATTTGTTGCGGAATTTTTCTGTATATTTAGAAAAGTACTTATTGTTTCGATATTGATTCTGTTAATATTAAATTTATTCTGCCAGAACAGTGTATTTATACTGCTGAGTAGATCCCAGTCCAGTACATTGAAATTATTCAATGAAGTTTCGGGGTATAAATTTATGCTTGTAACTTTACCGTTCCGGAACCAGGCTAAATGTGGAGAAACCCATATTTTAATTTTTTTGAGATAGAAAAATGAAGGTTTAAAAGTGTTTATTTTTGACTGACGGGGTACTTCGGAAAGGATTTTTATAAGCTTGTTATCAGAATTGAATGTGTTCAGTAAATTTGTTAAATATTTTTCTGAAAGATATATGACATTTGAAGAAGGTAAATTATAAAAGTAAATTTCTTTGAGCGGAGTAATAAGTTTTTGTTCTTGGCTGTGTGTATTGTTTAACAGGTTAAATTTTTCTCTTAAAAAAGATTTATATAATGTTTTTTTAAGTTGATTCTCTAATTGTTCCGGTTTTATGATATGCGTATCCAGAAAAATATTCCTTAATGAAGAAATCAGTAGGTTATTAATCCATTTTTTATAAGGTACAATATGTTTTTGAACGAATACTTTCCTGTTTAAAGAACTACTGTATTCTTTCCAGCCGTTTTTAGAAGCAAAGTAAAAATAAAAATATTTTCTTCTGCAAAAGCTGAAAATTTTGTGTTTGGTATATGACCAGGAATATATATTGTCTTCCATAAAAATCCCGACTCCCAATCTTAATATATTAAACTGGATAGTTCATTCCTGAAAAGAATTTAAAGAAATTCCAGCTGCTTTAAGACACTAAGACTTATACCTGAATCCGTGAGATAATTTATAAAAAGTATACTTTTATACAAAAATAAGCTTTTCAAAATATTCCGGTCTGTGAAAATCCGGTTTTTCTGTTTTAATCGGCGCCCAGCAGCCCCATGATGGTTCCGGAGTTAAGTCTCCGCATTTATAGAAATTTCCGTTCCATAATGTAGAGCTTACAGGTTTTTCTGTTTTTGAATATTTAGTAAACAGTGAAAAAGGTATTGAACAGGCAACTTGGTATTCCGGTAAATTTATCGCATTAATTAACTTTCTTTTTGGTAGAGAAGTTGTAATTATTATCTCTGTTGCGTCTTTATCAGATATGGGAGTTCTGTTATGCCGGTCTTTACCGAAACAAAGCAAAAGCGTTCCAATTGCATTAACTTCAAAGTTAAAGTATTCTTTATTGTTGCACATGACAAAAAACTCTACACAGCTGTCCCGGCATACCATATCCTGGTAGCATGTATTAACAGCTTTTGTGAAGTTTTCTTTTACTTTAAATTTAATATAAAGTCTGTTATTGGAGTATAAAGCTTTACCGCTTACTATTGGAGGTGTATAAGCTTCGTTTTTATGCCATGGCCAATTCGATATACAAAATTCATCGGCGTTTTTCCAACAGCTGTTTTCCAGTAGCTCTGAGAAATCTTCAGTTTTATTTATTAGATAATTTTTCATAGTCCTTACAATTACTTGATAATATTATTAAATTTTTATAATATACATGATTACTAAAATAGAAATAATATAAGCCGGTGAAGCTATAATAAGTGAAAATGCTTTAGCTGTATCCAGTTCTTTTTTGCCGAGATCAGGTATTTCCCTGAAGCCGATATCTTCAAGTTTACCCCAGATTGAAAAATAAAAATCTATTCCCAAAATTATGAAAAAAGGGATTATGCTGTATACGTTGAGAAGTTCAAAAACGGGTGGATACCAATAAGCAAAAATCATAGTCAATAGGTATAAAGCACTGAAAATTTCATATATCAGGATTTTCTTTTTTGCCTTATATTTAATATGTAAAATAGTGTTAGAGATCAGTATAAGAACAAAAAACACCACATATAAAGTCATCCACCAGGGCATTGTTTAGCCTCTATTTAAATATTATTAATACAGAGTACTGATAAATTACATTATATAATAATAAAGTCAATCAGCCGCGGCTGATTGACTTTATGTGAGAATAAAACAAATTTTTTATTTAATATCATATGTTTTTGTCAGTTGATTTTATCCAGTTTGGTTTCGAGATTATTTATTTCTTTGTTCTCTTTTTTCTCTTTTTTATTTGCATTTCCACCATATTGGTCTTTTTTTAAGCGCATATTATCGGATTTACCATACATTTCAGAATCAACATATCCATCATAAGAAGGGCCTTTTTCAGCTTCAGCACTTTGCTTGTTTGCGGTATCCGTATTTTGCTGGGTAGTAGGATTATTCAATTTTTCAATCTGTTTATCTTTTTGAGATAGTTCAGCTTTAGGGCATTGTTTAACGGCTTGTGAAGGGATCTCTTTATTTTTCGTTTTTGCCTGTTCGGGTTTTTGGATTACACACTTTTGCTGCTGTTTTAAATTTTTCTTATCAGACATAGGGCATTTACCTTGTTGTTTGCCTGCTAAAGTGAACGAAAAAGCCAGTAAAATACCGATGATAATAAATGAGCGATAAAACATAGAAGACTCCTTGTTTTTTGTTTAAAATTTTTGTTCTTCAATCATTCAAAATTATAGGACAATATTTAAGCAGTTACAAGAAAAAAGTCGGAATTTTTATAAAAAACCGGACAACCTGCTAAGACAGCAGGCTGTTGAGCATGAAATCTTTTCGACAGATTTTATTAACAGCTATTTAAATATCGAAAGAATATAATACCAGGTGAGACCGATATATTCATGGAAGGCAGACCTGGACTGATGTAAATTTCCTGACGAAGGAAAATATATGTAAGGAAACTTTTTATTATATGAGCTGTATCCAGTAGGTGAGGGGACTGGGTGCATATTTCTTAATTTAAACATAAACATAGATCTTGGCATGTGTATAGCAGAAGTCACAAGGATGAATTTATTGTCTTTTACAAGCTTTTTGATATTTTCGGCCTGTGCTGCTGTGTCATGAGAGGTTGCTTCAAGTAAAATTCTATTTTTATTAATCCCGAGATTTAATGCTGTTAACTGCATTAATTCTGCGGAAGTTTTTCCGTTTAAGGCAGATCCTCCGCCGGATAATATGATTTTAGAATTGGGAAAAATTTTTAGAAGCCGTAAACCTTCAACAAGCCTGGCAAGGGAACTTTTCCCGACTTTCCGGTCATCAGGTACTGAATTAAGCCGGTTAATTCCTCCGCTTAAAACAACAACATATTTAATGTTTTCCAGTCTCGAAGCTTTTTTCTCTGTTAAAGGCGGATAATAATATTCCAGTGGGCTGGAAATCATATGTGCGATAAAACTATTACTGAATATTAACAAGAATAGTATTCCTGTTATTAAAATCTTTTTTGCGGTTTTCTTTTTGTTAAGATAGATAAAAGCTAATCCTATTATAATCAGTAATATACTGAATGTTTCCGGCATCAGGAATTGTGATAAAACTTTTTTCAGCACGAACGGCATTGTTGAAGGAGTCCTAATTTTTCGGTTTAATCATCGGGAACGGCACTATATCGCGCATTGTCGGGGCGTCGGCCAGGAGCATAACAAGCCTGTCTATACCGATACCAAGTCCTCCGGTGGGGGGCATACCGCAGCCGATAGCTTTTATGAAATCATTGTCTATCGGGTTGTCTTCCCAGTCCTGGCCTTTATCCTGTGAATGCTGCTGTATTTCCCTCTGCTGAACAAAACGTTCCATTTGTTTAACCGGATCTGTGAGTTCAGAATAGGCATTTGCCAGCTCTATTCCGTATACAAGAGGTTCGAATCTTTCTACCAGCCGGTCATCGCCCCGTTTAATTTTTGTCAGTGGACTTACTTCAATTGGATGGTCAATAATAAAAGTCGGCTGAACAATATGTTCTTCACAGAGATTCTCGAAAAGTTCAACAACTCCAAGGCCCCAGTTTATTGAAGGATCGTATTCTATATTATGTTTATCAAGTTCTGACTTAATTTCATCTACAGACATGTTATCTGCATTGATTCCGGCAAAAACTCTGACAGCTTCAAGCATAGACATGCGTTTCCATGGAGCAGTGAAATCAAGTTCTGTTCCCTGGTACGTGATTTTAGCTGTACCGCAAACATCTTTGCATACATTCTCAATAAGTCTCTCAAGCCGTTCCATTTGTGTATTATAATCAGTGTACGCTTCATACCATTCCATCATTGTAAATTCCGGATTATGGGTGGCATCGATTCCTTCATTCCTGAAATTTTGACATATAGTATAAACTTTTTCAAAGCCGGCCACTATATAACGTTTCAGGTATAGTTCCGGAGAGATTCTCAGAAAAGCATCTTTATTGTTAAGCGCCCATATAGAAGTTTTGAACGGACGTGCTTCGGCACCACCGTAAATAAATTCAATTGTAGGAGTAGTTACTTCGAGAAATCCGGCATTTTCCATATGTTTTCGTATGGAGGTAAAAATCTGAAATCGTTTTTTTATTCTTTCACGGTCATTGCTGTCAAGCATCCAGTGAAGATAACGTTCTCTGTATTTTGTTTCTGTGTCCGACGAACGGTAAAATACTTTGTCGTCAGTTTCTTTACCCATAGGTATATTGACTACTGTTTTTGCTAAAATAGTAAGTTTTTTGACTTTGATTGAGAGTTCGCCCATTTTAGTTCTGAAGGCGGGACCTTCTACACCTATTATATCCCCCATGTCGAGCTGAGCTATTCTTTTAAATTCCTGTTTTGAAAATGGACGGTTATTTATGTAAAGCTGAATTTTCCCTGTATCGTCGCGGAGATCCATAAAAACTGTCCTGCCCATTTTTCTGACAGCCCATATCCTGCCGGCTATTTTTCCTTCAGCAGTTATTTCTTCACCGGCGTTTTCCTGACGTTTGGCTTTATCAGTAATTTTATTTATTTTTGTACAGTCTTCATAGCTGTACGGGTATAGCTCTGCTCCTTCAGCAAGCATAGTTTCCCTCTTTTCCAGTCGTGCGTCGTCAAAACCAAATTTTTTAAAATCCATTAATTTACCTCAGTTTGAAATATTATTTTTAATATATTTAAATTACTAATTTATACGATTTCAGCATAGACAGGAGGTCCGGAGCAATCGTATTAAACAAGAAAAATATTTTCATAAGCTGAACCGTAAAATAATTAACGGCAATGAACCCGGATTATGCATAATTTTGGATGTAAATCCATTCATCAAAGCCGAAGTTTTTATCATAGAGTCAATGATTAAATATTACAGTTCAGTTGTTTTTCAGTTGCAGTTTAGCATATTTAGCCTGTCTGCTGCTTTTTTTATTGATTCCAGGCTTCTGCAGAATGCGAATCTGAGATATCTGTTTCCGTCGCTGCCTACAGAGTAAAAATTATCTCCGGGTACAGAAGCGACACCAAAATTGGTAATCAAACAGACAGCTGCGTCCATTGGGGTCATATCTTTAAGTTTTTTTACATTAGTATAATCTGCGAATAAATAATAAGAGCCTTCAGGGTAAGCAACCTTAAAGCCTGTTTCACGAAGTTTTTCTACAAGGATCCTGCAGTTTTCTTTATATTTAATGTAAATGTTTTTATAAAATTCCCTGTCCATTTCGAGGAGTTTTACCGTTGCTTTCTGTAGCGGTGTAGGTGCCTGCATTACAGTTGTATCATGTATACCTCTAAGTTTTTTAGTTGAATGTTCAGGTGAAATGACCCACCCTATTCTCCAACCTGTGGCATTGGCGGTTTTCGAGATTGAGTTAATCAAAAAAGTAATATCTTTATATTCTTTATATGCTGCCGGAGTATAGTGTCTGAGTCCGTTAAAAAGGATGTGTTCATAAATTTCGTCGGTAAAAATGAATATATTATTTTTTTTACATATTTCAGCTATTTCAAGTATTTCTTTTTCTGAAAATACCTTTCCGGTAGGATTATGCGGAGTATTCAGGATTAGAACCTTTGTCTTTTCATTTATACTGTTTTTCAGTTCTTCGGTATTCAGTTTCCATTTTCCTGAGGTATCCTGATGAAGCGTTATAAACTTAGGAACTACTTTTGCTATCGCTGCCTGAGTAGGATACATTTCATGGTAAGGCTGTATGATGATAATCTCATCGCCGGGTGAGCATACAGTCATCAGTGATGCAAAAAAACCTTCTGTTGCACCTGCTGTGACAGTTATTTCAGTTTCCGAATCAGGTCTGAAACCTCTATGGGTTTTCGTGTAATCTGCAATTGTTTTTCGCAGTTCAGGCATGCCGAAAGGATATGAATACTGGTTGAAAACATCTTTTTTTCCCTGAATTTTTCTGAAAATTTCTTTCAGAGAAAGGTTCTTGAAATCTTCTTCGTTGCAGTTGAGCTTTTTGATAATATCTTTCACGGTGGCTGAATTTATAAAATCCGCTGTCTTCTGATTTCCCCCTGCTGCTGCGGTAATTAAACCCCATAATGTTTCAAAAATTACTGGCATATCTGTAAATCCCTGAGATAAATTTACTGCATTATGTTTATTAGCAAGGCGTGTCATCAGTCTTATTGTTGATTCTTTCGGAGTATTGTTGTTCATTTTTTTTCCTGTATTTTATTCTGTCTAAAGGTCAAGTATCCAACAGCCGGATAATTTTCGGATTTAAACGTATGGACTATATATTGACTTTACTGTTTAATCAAATATTCTTTAAATTAATAAGTTTGTAATTTAAGGAGAAAGTTCTATGGAGAATTATAAACCGGCTGTTTTGGTTGTAGATGATGAAGAGGATATAGTTGATTTTCTCAAATATAACCTGGAAAAGCAGGGGTATGCTATATTTTCTGCGTGTTCCGGGGAAGAATGTTTAAAAATAATTGAAAGAAAAACTCCGGATTTAATACTACTGGATATAATGATGTCCGGCATTTCAGGAATTGAAGTGTGTCAAAAGCTCAAGAAAAATCAAAAAACTAAAGATATTCCTGTCATTATGCTTACAGCAAAAACTACAGAGAATGATATTGTTTCAGGTTTAGACTCCGGAGCGGATGATTATATAGTGAAGCCGTTCAGCATGAATATTCTTAATGCCAGGATTAAAGTATTGTTGAGGCGTAATAAACCGAGAAAAAGTAATATATTGACGGTAGATAAATTATGTTTGAATACTGAGACAAGAGAGGTTAAAATTGATGGGGAAAATATTGATTTGACCTTTTCAAGATTTGAAATATTAAAGCTTTTCATAAGAAACAAGGGGAAAGTTTTTTCCCGTAAAAATATTGTAAAAGAAATTAAAGGAGAGAATTATCCGGTAACGGAAAGGGCTGTCGATGTCCATATTGTGGAAATGAGAAAAATACTCGGGGAGTATGGAAAATACATTAAAACCGTGAGAGGTGCCGGATATAAATTCAGTTATACTCAAAATGAAAAACAGTAAATTAGCAAACTCCCTCCAGCTTGAGGCTGTAATGAAACATGTTAATGAGGGTATCATAATAATTGATAAGAGTGAGAATATTGTAAATTATAATAATAAGGCTTTAACACTATTAAAAGTTGGTGACTTTAAAATAGGAAGGCATATTTTTAAAGCAGCTGAGAATACTGAAAATATAATCGGAATAAAAAAACTTTTAAAAAAGGATCAAAAGAATTCTTCTATAAATATTGAAGCAGAAAAGTTTAAGTATCTTTTAAGAATAACTATCACGAAAATAGAAAACGACAAAGGAAGAACAGAAGGGAAAATAATAAGGATTAAAAAGCAGTCCCTCGGTAAAAAATTCAGAAAGCTGAGGGAAGGCTTTGTGGCTAATGTTTCCCATGAATTGAAAACCCCGCTGACTGTAGTAAAAGGCTCAGTTGAAACTTTGCTCAACGGCGCTCTTCATAACAGAGAGGATGCAGAACATTTTTTAAAAGTAATAAGCAAACATACAGACAGGCTTCACACGTTAATAAATGATATCCTGAATTTATCCAGTATAGAAAAGAATCTTGAAAAAAAAGATTTAGAGTTGGAAAAGTATAACATAAAAAAATTGATTGACAATGTAATAGCAATGTACAGGAATGCAATCGAAGAGAAGGGGATAGAATTAGTAGTAAATTGTATGGATGAGGTAGAGATTAATGTTAATGTTCAGCTGATAGAACTTGCAATATCCAATCTTGTTGATAATGCGGTAAAATATAACAGGCAGGAAAACGGCTTCATTAGAATAAAAGTGGAAACGCTTGATGAAAAAGTTTTAATAAGTGTGAAAGATTCCGGAATAGGAATAGAAAAGGAGTATATACCCAGGCTGTTTGAGAGATTTTTCAGAGTGGATAAGATCAAGAGCAGAAGAATCGGCGGTACTGGCCTGGGGCTGTCAATCGTGAAACAGATCGTAAAAGCTCATAAAGGTTTGATCACAATTAAGAGTGAGCCCCAGATAGGGAGTAATTTTACTATTGCACTTCCGTTAAAACTTAAAAATAAGTAGAAGAACTATATATTACTACATTCATTTATTTGCCCAGTAGTTGGGATTTTTAATAAATTTAGGTTTGATTCCTGTAGTTGCAGGCGGTTTTTCTCCTTTAGTAATCCACTTATATGCTAAGTCTATTGCAGAATAGCCAATTTTTTCCGGGTTTATATATAAAAAGCCTATCAGGTTTTCAGATGTTTCATTTTTGCTATAGGTATTCCTGGCATAGCGGACCGTAAAATAATGTATATCTTTTAAAGTATGCCTGTACTTAGTTGCGACTAATTCTGCTACCTTTGAAGTCATTTTAGCATTAAATCCGAAAATAATCCAGGTCTTATAATCTCCATCTTTAATTCTGGCCAGTCCTTCATTTGAGGCTATTACACTGTCCGGAGCAGGGATTGTATTGCATATAAAAATGCTTTTTTCAGGAATGTTATTCTGTTTTAGTCTGTCTCTGGCTTCTTCAAGGCATTCCTGAAAAATCGAATTGTCTTCTGATTTAAGGAACAGTATACCAGTAGTTGAGAGATCAACGGCGCTGTTTTTCAGGGTTTCTAAAACAACTTTTGTAATAACATTACCTGTCTTCTCAACAGAAAGACCGATATAAGGCACTTTATTTAAGTAGGACCCGTCAATATTTAATAGCCTGTTCTTGACTGCTATGACTTTTAATCCCAGTCTCTCGGCCCTTGAATAAATTACAGGGCCTAAATCAGGATTGGGAGCAGATATTACAGCGCTTTCTGCTCCTTCACTGTGTAATTTGTCCATATTAACAAGGAGTGCTTTATTTGTTTTTGCAGTGGTTACTATTATCTCTACATTATGAAGAGCGGCAAATTTATCGGTTGTTGCTATTGTTTCGGTGGAAAACTTGCTGTAAAGTTCCTTTACTATATAACCGACTTTGATTTTAGGCAGACTGGAAGTGGTTTTTTTCTTCTGTTTTTTATCAGCTTTAGAACAGGAAGAAAGACTGAAGGCCAGTGATAGTACTGTCAGAAGGCTGGCCATGTGTATTAGCTGTTTTTTCATAAATTATTCCTTATTTTTTTATCGGTTTTATCTAAATTTTATATATTCATTATATGCTTTTTTGGGGAAAAAACATTATATTTGCAGAAACAAATTATATATCAGGAAAATAAGCTTTTTCCCGGGAGTTTTAAAATATTTAGAAATAGCTGTTATTTGACCGGGAGACAGTTTGTTGATTAATGAATATTTCGGTTTTTATTCATTTTTAATGAATTTTCGGCTAATTGCAGGTCTATTTCATTAAGACTGTCTCTATTTTAAAATTAACTTAATCTTTCATAGTGACGAGATTTGCATGAGCTATCCATAACCATTTTTTTCCAACTTTCTGAAATATGCTCATCCTCGGTGAAGTAACTTCCTTAAGCTCTTCGCCATTAATAGTTTCAAAAACTTCTACATCATAAATAACCATAATGATATCATTACTCTTAGTGACAGAAAAATTTTTGAGTGTATAATATTTAAGGTTCAAATTTTTTATAAGCTCAAGTTCCTGCTTTTTGTTTCTTGCCCCGTCCTGATGTATTGACTGGAAGTCTGTAGATATTATTTTGGAAAGCTTTTTCACGTTCCCGTTTTTCATCTCATTCCAAATGGTTTTTACGAGCTCTATCCCTTTTACGGTATCATTAGCTTTAATGACAGTATCCTTTCCTGCAAATGTTAGGCAAAGAGGGAGGAAAACTGCGAATAAGATTATCAGACTTTTTTTCATTTTTAACTCCATTGTTTATTGTTTTTAACGATTTTATCAAATAAAATCTGATTAATCAATACCTGTATTCCAGATTAGCGGTGATTATTGGATTATATTTATAAGTTTCGCTATATTAAAGTTTTTTATAAAAAATACACTTGTGTATAAATTATAATAAGAAAATTTAAAATTAGAAAAAAATTATTATGAACGGTACATTACTATTGGTGGGATCTCTGGTGATTTTTGCTATTGCTTATAGAGTTTACGGCGGCTTTCTTAATAAACTTTATGAAGTATCGGATGAGAAGAAAACGCCGGCACATCTGATGGATGACGGTGTAGATTATGTGCCCACGAAATTTCCTGTACTTTTCGGTCATCACTTTGCTTCGATTGCAGGTGCAGGACCTATTGTGGGGCCTATATTGGCTGGATACTTTGGATGGCTGCCCGCTGTTATCTGGATTATTGTCGGGTGTATTTTTATAGGGGGTATGCATGATTTTTCCGCACTTATTATTTCTGCAAGGAACGATGGACGTTCTGTGGCCAGTATTGTGGAAAAATATCTAGGATATCCAGGAAGACAGATTTTTCTTATTTTTGTTTTCATAACATTAGTACTTGTTGTAGCTATTTTCGCACTGCTGATTGCAAAAATCTGTATATCTATACCCGCAGTGCTTACTTCATCCGCTCTTTTTATATTTATGGCACCGGTTTACGGATACCTTGTTTATAAAAAAGGTTTTTCCGTATTGAAAAGCAGTATTATATTTGTACCCCTGCTTTTTTTCTTTGTATTTATCGGCATAACTTTTCCTTTTGATTTAAAGGCTTTTTTTAATTTATCCGGTACGGCGGCAAATCATATAATGACTGCTATCTTGTTAATTTATGCTTTTACTGCTTCAGTTCTTCCTGTATGGCTTCTTCTGCAGCCACGGGATTATTTAAATTCTTTTCTTCTTTATGTTATGCTTTTAGCAGCCTTTATAGGTATCCTTTTTGTTTCGCCCGCTTTACAAATGCCGGAATTTACTCAGTGGAATATTAAAAAGCTCGGTACTCTGTTTCCTATGTTATTTGTTGTAGTGGCTTGCGGAGCATGTTCAGGATTTCATTCACTAGTTTCATCCGGGACAACTTCAAAACAGATTTATAAGGAAAGAGATATGCTGAGGATCGGTTACGGGGCAATGCTTCTTGAAGGAGTGGTCGCTATAATAGCAATAATAAGTGTGGCAATATTTACTGAACAGCAGTATTTGAGTACAATTGCGAATGCTTCACCTGTACACATTTTTGCCAGCGGAATAGGCAGTATGATCGGAAAGCTCGGTTTTCCGCCCGAAGTTGCTGTTGTTTTTATTTCACTGACTGTTTCAGCATTTATGCTTACTACTCTCGACACAGCCACCAGGCTGTCAAGATTTGCCTGGCAGGAGCTGTTTATTCCGAGTATGAGTGAAGTTAGGGAGGCAGAGAATAATCCGAAACACAAGATAGTATCAAATAATTATGCCGCAACCCTGATTCCGGTATTTCTTGCAGGGTATCTTGCATACAGTGGAAGCGGCCAGGTGATATGGCCCGTATTCGGTGCATCCAACCAGCTTTTAGCAGCTTTGAGCCTTCTTACGGTTACTCTTTACTTAATCCATATGAAGTCAAACTACTGGGTCGCTCTTATTCCGGCTGTTTTTATGATGGCAACAAGTATCTGGGCTCTTGTGGTGTTATTTAAAAATAATATGAGCGTAAAAAATTATTCATTAGTAACTGCTGCGGCTTTTCTATTGATTATGGCTGCTGTCCTCTGTATAAAATCAGTAAAATCAATAAAAAAGAATTCCGGTTTTTCTGGGAGTTAGGATAAAGTGGGGATAACCAGAGTGTGTAAAAAAATAGTACAAAAAATTTGTTATAAAAATATTAATTTAAGTTTGCTATTTTTGTTATTATCGTTAGATTGTAGTTTCTGTTCTTTATTAATTCTGCTATAGATATTTCGGTAGAAAATATTTACCTTTTTTTTACTAAGGCGGCTTGATATATTATCAATTGCTTGTAGTTTAGTGTCTCGTTTTTCGGGTTGGTAGCTCAGCGGTAGTAGCACCTGCCTTTTAAGCAGGGGGTCCTGGGTTCGAATCCCAGCCAACCCACCATATATATCAATGTAATTTAAGTAGTAGGTGGTCAGTTAAATACTGGGTTCGCCACAGACATACGACTGTGGCACCATATCGAATGATATGGCGAATCCCAGCCAACCCACCATTTTTTTTGAAAAAGTTAAGCCGGTGAAGGCTGTATATCTTTTGAAAGGGTTTGCTGTCGTTGTTAAAATGTTGTGCCTATGATGGTATAGTGCTTACCCCGGCCGTTTCACCTTTTTATTCAGTTTAATATATATTTATATACTTCAGGAGAATACAAGATGAGTAGAGTATGTGAAATTTGCGGAAAAGGCAAAAGCGTTGGCGGATCCATTGTAAGAAAAGGACTTGCAAAGAAAAAAGGCGGAATTGGAATGCATGTTGTAAAAAACACTAAAAGAACTTTTAAGCCTAATCTCCAGTCAGCAAAAGTTAGTATGAGTGGAAAAGTAAAAAAAGTTAAAGTATGCGCAGCTTGTCTTCGTTCCGGAAAAGTTAAAAAAGCGTAATACTGAATTTATAGTTTACAGTGTAAGCCGGGTTTCAGCCCGGTTTTTTTTTGTTCATATAATTAAAAAGTTTATGTGAGGAATAACATGAGGAAAGAACTTCCCAAAGCTTACGAACCTGCTGAAATAGAACAAAAATGGAATAAAGTATGGCTTGATGAATGTTATTTTAAAGGAAAAGTTGATAGAAACAAAACACCTTATTCAATAGTCATACCCCCTCCCAATGTAACCGGAATTTTGACTCTGGGCCATGTTTTGAATAATACTCTTCAGGATATACTGATTCGTTGGAAAAAAATGCAGGGGTTTTCAACTTGCTGGTTTCCGGGTACGGATCATGCCGGGATTGCCACTGAAAGCAAAGTGGAACAGTTCTTAAGAGAAAATGAGGGTTGTTCAAGGAGTGACCTCGGCAGAAAAACCTTTATTGAGAAAGTATGGGAATGGAAAGCAAAATACGGAGGAACGATTATCAGGCAGCTAAAAACTTTAGGTTGTTCCTGTGACTGGAGCCGTGAGAGGTTTACCCTTGATGAAGGATTGAGCAGTGCAGTTAAGAAGGTTTTTGTTGAATTATATAAAAAAGGATATATATATCGTGGAAACAGGATGATTAACTGGTGTCCTGTTTCAGGTACGGCTCTTTCAGATGAAGAGGTTATATATAAAGAAGTCAAGGGTTTCTTCTATCATTTTAAATATCCATTGTCAAATGGAGACGGTTTTCTTGAAATTGCTACAACAAGGCCGGAAACAATGCTGGGTGACAGTGCTGTTGCTGTTAATCCGGAAGATGAACGATATAAGCATTTGATTGGCAAAATGATTGATTTACCGTTAACAGACAGAAAGATACCTATAATTGCAGATGAACATGCTGATCCGGAGTTTGGTACAGGATGTGTAAAAATTACTCCGGCACATGATCCCAATGACTTTGAGGTGGGATTAAAACACAGTCTTCCTATAATAAATATAATGTCTGATGATGCAACTATGAATGAAGCTGCCGGTGAGGAATTTGTCGGTATGGACAGATTTGAATGCAGGGAGAAGGTTGTATATATGATGAAGGACCTTGGACTGTGTATAAAAAATGAATCACATATCCACAAAGTCGGCTATTCTGAACGAGGAGATGTACCGATAGAACCACGAGTAAGCGATCAGTGGTTTGTAAATATGAAGGAACTTGCAAAGCCGGCCATAGAAGCTGTAAAAAACGGGGAAATTAAATTTCATCCTCAACGCTGGACAAAAGTCTATTTTAATTGGCTTGAAAATATACAGGACTGGTGCATAAGCCGTCAGATATGGTGGGGACACCGTATACCCGCCTGGTATAATGACATGACAGGAGAGGTTTATGTAGGAATGGAGGAACCGGAAACAGAAGGGCCCTGGAGACAGGAAGAGGATGTACTTGATACGTGGTTCAGTTCCTGGCTTTGGCCGTTTTCTATAATGGGCTGGCCGGAAGAAACTGAAGAGCAGGAATATTTTTATCCGACAGACGACTTGGTTACAGGGCCTGATATAATATTTTTCTGGGTGGCCAGAATGATTATGGCGGGTCTCGAATTTAAAAAAGAGATTCCTTTTAAAAATGTATATTTCACAAGTATTATCAGAGATGTAAAAGGTAGGAAGCTAAGTAAATCTTTAGGTAACTCCCCTGATCCTCTTGAGGTGATAAAGACTTACGGCGCCGATGCACTAAGGTTTTCAATAATTTATATTGCTCCTGTCGGGCTCGACATAAGATACAGCAATGAAAAATGCGAACTGGGAAGAAATTTTGCAAATAAGTTGTGGAATGCCTGCAGATTCCGGCAAATGCACGGCGGAAAATCTCAAGGGTTTCATGACCTATCGGGTGTGGATTCGGACATGTTGAACTCTGACCAAAAGTGGATACTTGCAAGGTTGAATAAAACAGTTGATTCTGTAAATGCACACTTGGAAAAGTTCAGTTTCCATATGGCTACACATGAAATATACGATTTTGTGTGGAGTGAATTCTGCGACTGGTTTATAGAAGCGTCCAAAAGCAGTATTTTCGGAGAAGAAGGATCGAAGGAACAGTCACTGGCTGTTCTTGATTATGTTCTGTTTAATATTTTGAAACTGCTTCACCCCTTTATGCCTTTTGTTACAGAAGAATTAAGCCATTCTCTTGGATTTATCGGTGATGATGCTTCATTGATGTTTGAGAAATATCCAGGGTACGGAAACAATCCAGAACTTAATGATTTTGTTAATGATTCAGTGATTGTTGAATTCGTTAATGCTAAATTTGAAATGATAAGTGCCGGCAGAAATTTGAGAGCTTCTTATAAGATTTCGCCTGGAAAAAAACTGTCATTTCATATCAAGGCCGGAGACGAAAAAGTTAAAACATTTCTTGAAAAAGAAATAAAAATGATGAGAAAACTTTTAAATGCCGGGAAACTGACAGTTGGAATGGAAAGTTTTGCGGATTTATATGATGGTCCGGCACCCTCTGTTGTAACAGATAAAGGAACTGTATTTCTATCCCTGAAAGGGGCTGTTGATGTCGAAGCCGAAAAGAGTAAACTGGAAAAGCAGAAAAAGGAGATTAAAGGCTGGATCAAAGGGTCAAAAGCTAAACTCTCTAATGAAAAATTCCTGAATAATGCTCCTGAAAAAGTCGTCAGCAACGCAAGATTGCATTTAGTTGAATTGGAAAAGAAACTGAAGACTGTAGAAGAAATGCTTGAAGTGCTGGATGTTAATGGTTGATGGTTGATGTGTATGCCGAAGTTTGTGAGATCTAAATTAGTAATTTAACTTTCGGATTTAAGAAAACCTATTTAAGTTATTAATAATAAGAGATATAAACTTAAAACAGATGTATGTTTTTATTGTTTATTTCAATCATACACCAATAACTTTGTACTGAATATTCAATACCTGGATATTGGATACTCTAAATACAAAAATTAAAATCCGTTCGTTGATTTAGCTCAATTAGAGAGAAACTTGAAACCATAAACTTCAGTTTTTATAGACGGTGTTCATCCAGGATGTCTCTGTTACCTTTTTTTGACTGATCGAAGTTTATTTTTGATTGAAATTTATTTTTTTAAAAAAAAGAAGGGCAACTGATTTATACCCAAAACGATTTGGTTTATTTATCCATCACACCATACGGTATGACCTGTATCGAATGATAAGGTCGAAAAATAAAGTGTATGTCCAAGTTCATTTACGAAGGACAAAAACCATTCCGTCTTCGTTTTCGCTATTGTGAAACTACGCCGGATTAAAAAAAAATCGCATACACTTGTGTATAATAATTCTAAAGCGTTGAATTAAAATTTAATAATTATGTTTTTTATAGATGACAGGAAAGATACAAAGAAAGTTATAAACGCATTTCTGGTAGGGATAAGAAGCTCCGAGATAAGCGGAGATAAGGCATATGAATACGTTTGTGAACTGGCTGAACTTGCTGATACAATGGGACTGGAAGTTCTTGGGCATGAAATAGTTAATCTTCGTGCTCCGAATTCGAGATTTTATATTGGTTCCGGAAAAGTAAACGAAATAGCAGAAAAAGCAAAGAGCCTTAAAGCCGAATGTATAATTGTAGACTTCGAAATAACCCCGGCACAGCAGCGTAACTGGGAAAAAGTTTCGGGGCTTTGTGTTATAGACAGGCAGGAGGTAATACTGGATATCTTTGCGGAAAGGGCCATCACAAAAGAGGCCAGTCTACAGGTGGAGTTAGCAAGAATGGAATATTCTCTTCCAAGGCTTAAAAGGGCATGGACACACCTCTCGAGACAACGCGGCGGTGCTAAAGGAACCAGAGGGGAGGGCGAAAAACAAATTGAAGCTGACAGGCGAATGGTCCAGCAAAGGATCTCCTTTCTTAAAAAAGAACTTGAGGAAGTTAAAAAACACAGGGAAGTTCAAAGGAGCAAAAGGGAAAATGCAGCTGTTCCTTCGGGTGCAATAATAGGTTATACTAATGTAGGTAAGTCTTCACTTCTGAACTGCTTGGCGGGCTCGGATGTTATGGTGGAAAATAAACTTTTTGCTACACTGGACTCAACTACCAGAGTGGTGGATTTGCCGGAGAAACAGAAGGTACTGCTTTCCGATACTGTCGGATTTATCAGAAAACTGCCTCATAAATTAGTGGAAGCATTTAAATCAACTCTCGAAGCGGCGTTAATTTCTGATTTTATAATACATGTTCTCGATGCTTCGAGTTTGAGTGTCGAGGAGCACTTTCGTACAACAGTAAAACTTCTTGAAGAACTTAATTCTTCCGGCAAACCTATATTAACAGTTTACAACAAAGTCGATTTAATTGAGAAACCTGCTGTAAAAGCGCGCTTAAGAGCTATAAGGCCGGATGCCGTTTTTACCTCTGTTAAAGAGGGAATCGGGATCGAAGAAATAGAAAAGAGGATTTTAAAACAGATAACATCCTGCACTGAACGAGTTAATCTGCGTATACCTGTCAGTAATTCCCGAATCCCGTTTCTTGTTTATAAATATGGAAGGGTTCTTTCTATCAAATATGAGCATAATTACACTTATATAACAGCAAAAATAGCAAGAGAAAACCTTAAACCTTTTTCTGATTTTATAGTAAGAGAAGCTTATTGAATTCAGTTTAGCATTAAGTTATAATATAATTTTTAAAGAAATATGTTTTATATATGAAAAAGGTTTAACTCAGGCAGATGGATACTTCAGGACAGAAAATCAATGTTACTTTGAAAGATGGTCAGACTGCAGAGTGTTTTTCTAAAACTTTGGTAAAAAATGTTATTAAAAAATTTAATCTTCCCGACAATGAACTTTCTTATATAGGTGCACTGGTAAATAATGAAATGGTATCTTTGTCGTATCCATTAGAGGTTGATTCGAAAATTGAACTTTTGACTTTTATTGATGAATGTGGTTGGCAGATTTATAAAAATTCTTTAACTTTTCTTTTGTCAAAAGCTGTGTTTAATTGTTTTCCGGAAGCTAAATTTGAGATTCAGCATTCAATAGGCAACGGCAGGTACTGCACTTTACAAAATATTCCTGACAATATGAAGATTCCGCAGGTTGTTAAGATCCTTGATAAGTATATCAGAGAACAGATTGAAGCCAGGCATCCTATAATAAGGAGGAAGCTTTACTTTGAAAATGCACTTAAATATTTTGCAGAAAGCGGCAGGCTGGATAAAACAAGGATTCTTCACTTTACTAATGATGCGAAAATTATCCTTTATCAGTGTGAAGACTATTTTGATCTGGCATATGAAAATGTATTGTGCAGTAATACAGAAGACCTCAAATATTTTGAAATTTATTCTTATTCAGATGACGGTTTTATTTTACAGTTTCCCGAATGTGAATTCCCTGTTAAGGTAATGCCATATAAAAATCTGCCTAACCTTTTTGATGTTTTTAAACATTATAAAAGGTGGGGCAAAACTATCGGATTAAAAACAGTTGCCGATCTTAATGAAATAATAGTAAGGGGGGATTTCAGGGAAATTGTCAGGATTGAGGAAGCATATCAGGAGAAAAGAATTGCCGAGATAAGTGATATGATCAGTAAAAAAAGCGGAAGGGCAAAATGGGTACTTATTGCAGGACCTTCTTCTTCAGGCAAAACAACTTTTGCTCACAGACTCGGCACGCAGATGCAGGTAAACGGAGTTACGCCGGTAATTGTATCTGTTGATAACTATTTTAAGAACAGAAAAGATACGCCCCGGGATAAAGATGGGAACTATGATTTTGAAAATATTGAAACGATAGACTTGGAACTTTTAAATCAACATCTGAAGCTGCTTGATGAAGGAAAAGAGATCGATGTACCCAGGTTTGATTTCGAAAAAGGAGTACGTTTCTGGTCAGGAGAGAAACTTTTTCTCGGCAGTAATGAAGTTGCAGTTATAGAAGGTATTCATTCCTTAAATCCCAGAATGACTGAAATACTGCCTGCAGAACGAAAGTTTTTGATATATATTAATGCATTAACACAGCTTAACCTGGACATTAACCATCGGGTTTCAACTACAGACTGCCGGCTTATTAGGAGGATAGTCCGTGACCATAGGACAAGAGGAAACAGAGCTTTAAAGACGCTTGAAATGTGGCCGAGTGTTAGAAAAGGTGAAGAAAAATGGATTTTCCCCTTTCAGGAACATGCCGACTGCGTTTTTAGTTCAGCTCTTGATTACGAACTTTCTGTCCTTAAACCTTATGTGGTTCCTCTTCTTGCGGAGGTTAAGCCCTGGAATAAAACTTATGCTGTAGCCAGAAGGCTTCAGGCTTTTCTCACAAACTTCCTTCCGGCAGAAAAATTGTATGTCCCGCATAATTCACTGATCAGAGAATTCCTCGGTGAAGGGATAATCGAGGAAGCAAAAGGATTCTATTAAAGTTTTTATTTCTGTGCTGCTTATTATCGCTCTATATTTGTTGATTTTTTCTTTAAATGGCTGTCGATTTTTTTCTTATTTTTTATTGTATGAATTTCCTGGGGGAGTTCGTATCCGCCGGGTTTTACATTAATTTTCTCCGAAGGTACTCTGCTCCGATATGTTTCATTGTCGGGATATTTATTGGAGGCCGGGTACTGGTTTTCGTGATATTTAATAGTGGGAAACTGCTTTGTTCTGGGAAAAGAATGATATGTTTCATTGCCGGGATAAGAGCCGCTACCCGGAAACTGCCGGTTCTTTTTAGCAGTTTTTTCTTTAATATTTGTGAACCGTTTTGGGAAAATTGAGTTTTTTTCACGCGGTATTTTATCGCCGGCATAGTTATATTTGATTTTTTTAAAAGAGTTGCTGTCCGGGAATTCCGGTTCTCTTTTGTGTTTTACCCCGTCCAACTGAGGATAAGATTCGCTTCCAGGAAATTGAGAATCCTTTTTTGAGTCTTCTCCAGTAACAGGGCGGCAGGATATTAACAGTATAATAATAATTAATAGTGAAGTTTGTTTTTGTGTATTCATGCAATTACGATTCGGACATTTGTCCTATAATCGTAAATGTAATGGGTATTTAAAGCTGGCATACCTCGTTTATCTGTTATATAGATAAATTAAATAGAAAAAAAAGAGGTACACCATGATAAAATGTAACACCAGCAGCTA
>JAIPJT010000003.1 GCA_021733985.1 Victivallales bacterium
CCATTCATGAATATATAGATAACTATAACAGGAATCCAAAACCAATGAAGTGGACTAAAACTGCAGACCAGATTTTGAACAAAATCATTGCAATAAAGAAAAATTATAATACTACATAATTATGAAACATTACACTAGTCCAGCAGACATAACAGCAGAAAAAGATGATAAGAAATATTATTTTGAAATAAAAATGACAAAACAAGCAAATAGCTATTTTGGTGCTGCTACTATGACAGAATGGAAGGAAGCTATAAGAAATCCAGACACTTTTAAATTTGTCATTGCAAAAACTGATGAGAATGAAGAGAATTTCGAGTTTATTGAATTTACACCTGATGAATTTTTAAAATACTCAACAATTCCTCCATTTAAGGTCTATTTCAATATTGATTTAAATGATAACAATAAGGTCTCTAAAAGAAGTAAAGCATTACAGGCTACCAAAGAAATCCTAGAGGAATTTATTAGTTTTTTTGAGACATCTAAGGATAAGTGATAACATCATATAACACTGGCTATACGGTTCCGCTTCGCTTCACCCATATTGCTATCGCAACATCGCATCCCCATAAGTGCATTCATGAATTATTACCTGATCAATGGAAAAAAGCTAAAAGCAATAAAATAGTTCCGGTAACCCCGTGAATTTTAATTAAAAGATGGGGCGAAATTGACGCTTACTTTTTTATAAACATTTTCTAGTTTTCTAACTTTTGTAATATTTGATAGAACGGCTCTTAATCCACCAATATCTTGCATTCGGGATAGCTGCATTCCTTTAGAACGTCCTAATTTTTTGATTATAGATATAAACCTTTTTAATCTTTGTGCGACTAAAGCATTACTATCAATAACTTTGACTTTTTGTCTCAGTGTAGATTGAAAGGTATTTATTGGATAAGCATGGCATGCTCTCCAATTTGAAACTATTCTCAAATAATCAGAAATTTCTCTTTCTGACAAATTTATTTTATTCATAAGATACAAAGCCAAATTATTTCCAGCTTTGTTTACTTTTTTTTCGAATATTTGATTTCAGCTTTTACCATTTTTTTATCTCTAACGCTCCGCCTCATGATTTCGAGCGGAGCGAGAATATCATGCAGGCGGTTGTTGGCCGCCGATTCCCATTGCCGCCATTCTTCGCTTGACCTCTTCGATCGGCAGCGGCCCCGCTTTGGGTGCCTCATCCAGACAGCGCGAGAATTCTGCATCCATCACCTTCAGCAGGAAGTCCGAGAGCGACGTACAGACGCTGGCCATCGCTTCTGGTGCTGCGCCGCCCGCGTGTGGCGTCAATATCCCATGTGCGAAGACGTGACGCACTCCCGAGATGAAATAGGCGATATTGACGGAACCACCCGCCAAGAAGGTCGAGAGTACGTCCTCATGGGTCTGATTGACCTTCCCTAGCAAGAACGATGCGACCTTCCCGTCGCGGTCCGTCTTGCGAATTGCCTCCAAAACGGATGAAGCCCCATGTCGCTCGAAGAGCGGCGCAGTGTCCATCTGTTTCAGTTTCATTGCCCGGAGCAGAATCTCGAATGCGGACCAAACGAGGAAAACCCTGAGCAGTGCAGCATAGGCATTTGACGTGACATCCGAGTAGCCGGCAAAGGTGATCGACTGGAATGATTTCGCCAACCGGTAGCGCTGCGTAAAGCGGTTGACGTCCCCGAGGGGCACTGCAAATCCGACATTCCGATGCGTGAAGGCACCACAGGACTTCAACTCGTCAATGCGCGCGTTGTAGCGGGCGAGGTCTGTGAGGTCGTATTCCATTATCCTCTGGTCTTTGACCAACAAGTTATTAGTTTGTTTCTTTATAACCCCGGTCGAAAGCCGTTTTCAGCTTTTGTGATTCTCAACCATCATCCTGCCGGGGGATCGGATTGTTTGTCATAAAATACCTGAAAACAGGCAAATGTCAAGTGGAACTGCTTGTCTTTATGGGGGTCTGACCGGATTCATTGTCTATAATAAGTTTACTTACAACTGAAATTACACAAAACGATTTAATTTTCGAAAAGTAGGTTGAGATTTTACTTCAACCTGCTTAAATAAAGAACTTATGAAAAGTTACAAGAATTTCCTATTCCAGGTAAAGCCAATAGAAAAAAGCAGGAAGAGTTTATCAAAAAGTTTAAGCTCTTTATGGCTAATAAGTCTTCCGAGTGAAAGTTCTTTATTGTAAATATTACGAAACTTTTATAGAGTTTAAAAATGAATGTCAAATGTTTTTTGAAAACTTATCGGACTACAAAGATAAACTTAAAAGCTTATTAACATTAAATTTCCAACTATTTTTGTTTTAAATAGGTCACTTCAAAGGCTTTGCAGGAGCGGTATTTTTGCATCCTGTTGTTTAAAGCAAAGGCATCATTCATGTTGTATTGCTGAAATATGTCCAACCCTCGGTCAAGAGTGATTTTCCAGCCTGAATCGGTTACAATATGCCTTGCGTGGATTGTGTTGGTTGAGTCAAATTCCCAGGTAAATTTCACTCCGGCATAAATAGCTGTTTTCTGAATGCTGCAAAAATATTCTTCCTGTCCTGCTTTATTAAAATCATCTGCGATAGTAACCAGGTGAATTTTAACCTCTCGGCTATCAGGCTTAGAATCAATCACAACTTCAATTACTTCCATCAGGTTTCTTGCTTGATAAAATTTTCTTATGTAGGGGTCAGTGATTGTTATTTGTGATGCAGCTTTTAGGTAATCTCTAAATAATGAGTTAAAGGATATTCCCCTCTGATTTTCCTTTATAGTCAAATGACCTTCTTTAGGACCTTGATCTTCTGCTGTTGGAAAACTTGCTTCTTTAGCTGTTTCGGGAACAGACTCAGTATCAAAATCATCAATTTTTTGATTTTTCTTATAATGCTGCGGGTATTCTATTTCCTCAAGTGTTTCTACATCGACATTTTTATTATCTGAATTATTTTTATATGAAAAATCTGTATCGGGATATGTATTATCGATTCTCATTAATTGATCTTTAACACGTTTTCTCCCTTCTATAGCAAATTTTAATATTTCTTCAATTTCATCCTTATCAGCTTCACCTCCCGGGTAAAGTATTTTCATTAAGCCTGAAAAAGTTTTATTTATACCATCTCTGTCTCTAGTGGAGATATCATTTGAAAGGGTAAAGTGTTCTTTATACTTATTGCTGTAATCTTCATTTCTCAGGCAGCGTAAAGCTTCTGCAAGATAATCAACAACAAAGCCATAGCCGTTAGTAAACATTTCTCCCCTTATAACATCTACTTCCCAGCCAGGGATATAAAAGTGCAATCTATCAAGAAAAGCAGAATCATAATATCTTTCAGGTAGCTCACAAAACAGATCAGAGTGCATCAGCATATAAGCCAATGAGTGCTGAGTATTGCCAACAAAAACCATCGAAGCCTCAGCCCCAAGTGTTTCAACACCTCTGGAAAAACTCTTATTTGCCATATAGTTTTTCATTATATCAACAAGAGCTTTGTCTACTCTTTTCTTTTTTCCTGCAAATTCGTCGAAAGCAACAGCATCCCAATATCCGACCAAACCAACTTTCCCGCTGCTATTGTTGACAAAAAGTTTAGGCACTGATACTTCGCCTCCTGAAACCAATATACCATGTGGAGAGAATTCAGAATATATATGAGATTTACCGGTTCCTTTCGGGCCTAATTCTATAAGATTATAGTTTCTTTCACAATAAGGAATTAATCTAATAAGCTGTGTTAATTTGCTTCTTTTGCCGAACATTTCAGGATTAAAACCTATCGTTTGAATTAGAGAATCAATCCACTCCTCTGTATTGAAATTTTTTCTATGTTCAACAAAGTCAAAGAAATCAAAATGAGACATCTGAATAGGCTTTATTGAATTAAGTATCCAGGGGCATATTTTTTTATCTTCAGATGGAATATACTCAATTTCTGAAATACACCATACTCCACCTACAAGAAGCTTTTTATGTTTTTTAACAGTATCTGAATCAATAAGGACTTTCTTAATTTGTAAATTTGCAAAAGCAGCTTCATGACAATCCGTAGCAGGATTGAATTCTACACTGACTCTGTCAATAACCTTCAGTCGACCTTTCCTTGAGATTTCAGAACGAACAAAGTTAGCTTCGTTTCTATGCACATAGTGTTTTCTTAGAATTTCTTTTACTGTTTCAATGCCTGATTGTATAGTATCTTCGTCACTTGTTGCGCAGTATTGAGCCAAAAGGTATTCCAGGACATAGGAAGGTACAATTGCATTACCTTTTACTGTTTTCACCAGGTCTTTTCTTACAACTGTTCCAGGAAAATATTCATTTATTTTTTTATCAAGTTCATTCATATATCTTCTCCACAGATTAAAACGATTTATAACCACTGAACGCACGGAAACACACAGAAATTATTTTTTAACTACTAAAGGCACCCAAAACACTATATTAACTATTTCTTTTCGTAAACTTTCGTGTGTTTAGTGGTTATTTATTTTTCTGTGCTCTTCCGTTTATTCCGTGTTTTTTTTATCAAAAATCGAAATCCTGTTCAAAAGTTTTCTGTACAATAAATTTATATTTTTTATAAGTTCTGTATTGGTTAGAATTCTTTATTTGTTCTTCCAGCCTTAATTCGATTTCCTTGTTGTTATATCTATCAATATCTTTACTGAATATGAAAGTCAGCCTTTTAGTTCTATTATCTCCTACCGGGTCAACAGATTCAAATGATACATCTTCTCTGTTTGATATAAGTTTGCTGTCTGGAGAATAAAATCCGATACGTAAGTCTCTTGAAAGACGCTTCTCTGCAATAGGTTCAAGCTGATAGAATTTAAGAGATAATTGACCGGAAGTAATTCTTTCAGGCTTTCCTAAAATATCAATATCAACCTGATTAACTTTATCTTTCTTTCTGTATGAAGTTTTAATTACAGGGATTACAATTTCCTGTAAACTCATACCACCGTGAACATATTTTGCACCTGAACCTTTAAGTCTGAGTCTGTTAATTGATTTAGGAATTAAAACATCTATTGAGCTATCTATTGAAATATACCCAAGGGTATTTCTTTCTATCTCATTTTTCGATTTACCCTGGTCTTGAGATAAAGCTTTAGTTTTTGATAGCCCAATCGGTTTTAGTATATTAGCTGCTTTAAATTTTTTAAAACTCGACAAAGTTGGAAGATTATTTCCTAAGATAAATCTTCTATCATATTTTAAACAGTTTTTCTTCTCTATTATCTGTTCTGCTCCAATAAAGTCACTTTCATCAAGTTCCATATTTTGATATATAAAACCATGATCAGCTGTTATCAGTGAATTTGATCCCCCAACATTATAAATATGCCTTAGTAATTTAATAATTTTTTCAAACTCATCTTCTACTGCCTGAAAGACATTACTTTCTGTTTTTTTTGAATCTCCGATAGCATCAATTCCATTATTGTAAATATAAATAAGATCATATTTCTTGGCAAAATCACGCCCTTCAGTTTTTGAGTTCATACTTAGAAAATCGTCTGCAGTAATAGCACATGACCGACTATGGTTTGCCTGTAAAACTTTAATTCTATTCTCAGTGCCAAGCGTACTCATATCATCAGCATAAACCATACTTGCATCATCTTTATAGCTAATAGTTTTATTAGGCAGCAGTGCAGCCATTCCCATTTGAGTATATGAAGGAAGCATTGAGTACATATTATCAATATCAGCTACGAGCCTGTCTTCGGAATTAATAATTTCTTTAAGCTCAATACCGCATTCATATCTTAAAGCATCTGATATAATAACAAAAAGTTTTAAATTTTTATCAAGATAGGGTTTTACGTGCTTTTTATAAAACTTTTTCTGGGAAACTACCCCGTTAATTTGCCATTCTTGTTTAGCTTCAAAAAGGTTTTGCCAGTTATCATTGAGAGTAAGCAGGTATCGGTTTGAATATAGCTGTTCAACTTTCTTATATATAGGAGATAAAAGATTATTCTGCCCAGCTCTTGAATGATATAAAATAAACTTTCTGTAGGCCGTATCTAACTTATAAAAATAACTTGTATAATTTAAATAATAATCTTCAATAGAACCCGGCTTTAAGTTGGTAACATTAAGGCTGTTTATAAACTCAATAGCGCATATTATAGCATTATAAATATCAGCAAACTCACTATACCAGAATTTATTTTTTCGGGTTTCTATTACTTCCATCAACTCATCATGTGTATATTTATCATTTGAAATAGAATTGGCAATTTCAAAAATGATTTTTTTATCTATCAACTTGTATAAATCATCGTCTTTAATTGAGTTAATATCCATATGGTTTAGAATATTACCTATGCAGAGTTCATCCTGAATCTGTTCAGACAACGCTCTTAAGACAGCAGAATTTTTTGTGCTGTCTTTCCAGCGATTCAGCAATACAAATGCTTCCCTTGAAAGAGCTGCAATATTTTCACCTGTATTAAAACAGGTATTAAACAGGCTGATTATAAAATCCTTAATTGAAGGATTATCAGAGCAATAATTATAGGTGTTTTTTAATTCCCGCCATAGAAAGTCCGCGAGATTTAATCTTTCAATATCTCTGTATTTCTTATCAGAATCCTTAACCAATTCATCCGACAAGGAAAAAATAATACTATTTAAGTCAGTGTCACAGGAACAGATAACAGACAGCATTTTGTATGAAATCTCTTTGATACTGTCAGATTTGGATATTAACTTCTGTAGTTTTTCTTTTCTTTTGACGCTTTTTGCAAAGAAATCATAATGTTCAGCTATAAAATTTCTTAAAGAAATATCCAATCCTAAAGACTGCAGCAGTAATGCAGATTTATCGGTATAGAATTTCTTCCCTGATAGGAGAAGATCCAGTAACCAGTTATCTTCATTTTTAGGTTGCTTATGCTTAAAGTAAAGCAGGAACTTTGTTTCAGGAAACTCTTTTACAACTTTGTATTTTATTGAAAACTCGTTGTTGACTACATGGACTTTTTGGACATCTTGAAGTGAAGCATTTTGAAAATCTTCTTCCATATCCCCGGTTTCATCGTACCAGAAAATCAGACGATAATCTTTGAACAAATTCTCAAGCTGTTTTTCAATTTCTGTCATATTATTTATTCCTGATAGATTTCTTTTACTAATCGGTAAACTGTTGTTCCTACTTTTCTTGGCCAGTCATCACATTTAGGACTATCTTTTGCTTCTGCATTATCAATAGCGTTATTTATTTCCGGTTTAAGTTTTGATACCTCTATATGGCACTTTTGATAGTTTGGTAGAAATTTTTTAAGTCTATTTCGGCATTTCCTTGCGGTGTCAACATCTTTCGAAGAAGGACTTTCAAAATGAAATAATAGCCAAAGCTCAAAACATGGATTACTTAATGCAAAATTATATTTCTTTATTCCACACTCTTCAAAAACTTGATTCAGTTGCTCTTCACTTCTATCACCGGAATCTCTATCTACAACAATCCATGCTTTGAGATATTTTGATGGTTTTGCACCATTTTCTGATAAATGTTTCTTAAGTTTATCAAGAACATGTTTAGGATGTGATTTTGATTTATTATTTACAATTTGTACATCGATAGTTGAATTATCACTCTTAAATATATTGAAGTATTCTTTCTCTGTAGCTCTGCCTTCTACGCATATATAATAAGTAGTATATTTAGGTCTAAAACCACTTCTTCTTTTAAATATTCTTCTCCTATTCTTCATTGTTGCCATCTTCACCTTTTTCATTCCAAAGCGAGTCAATGCTGAAAGAATCTACAAGTAATATTCTTGGAACACCTCCAAATCTTCCCTGAATATAACTTTTCCTGATATCTTTATCATTTCTTACATCTTTGTAGTCGCTAATAGAATATAATTTTGATGCTTCTTCTTTGTCTCTTTCCATCACCCACATTTCATCTCTGCGAAGTAAATTCTGGTCAATAAGCATCAGGTCATGGGTTGTAAAAATAAGCTGAGACCTGGAATCCTTAGAGCAGGAATTTAGGTAGGTCTGCAAAAGCCTTTTAACTAAAAGTGAATGAAGGCTTCTATCAAGCTCGTCAATAATGTAGACTTTCCCCGAGTCGGCCTGAGATGATTCAATAAAGGCCGGAAGCAGATCTATAACTCTTTTTGTCCCGTCTGATTCTTTAGTAAAGTCAAACTTCTTTTCAACTCCACTGGAATTTGAGTGGTAAGAAACAATTTTAACAGCTTCAATATCCTCACCATTCTTATTATAGAGAACATATTTTTCGCCATTTGGTAAATCGAGATTGGTTACAGATTTAGCAGGTATTTTTTCAATTTCTTCTTTAATCTTAGAGTAATGGGGAACAGAATCTAAAGGTATGCTCTCTTCTCCTATCCTCTGTACGCCGGTGTCCAAACCCTGCAATGCACTGTTTACAAGGTCTTTAAGAGGAGCTTTTTCAGCAGTGAATTCATTATAGGCATGAAATTTAGTGTGAGGTTCGAGTATGACAAGCCTGTTTTTAAACCAGTAATAGATATTCTCAAAATCTTTAATATTCTGAGAAACTGTATTTGTTAAAAAGAGCTGGTTTTTTCTTGTGCCTTCTGCCGCATATTTTAATCTTTGAGAAGATGAGTATTTTGAATTAAAATTTACTACGTTATTATGATTTCGTCTGAATACTTCGCTTTCCGTAGTTTTCAAAATTTTTATCAGCCACTCTTCTACGATAGAATGTTTATTAATCTTAAAGCCGTACTCATATATATGGTCATCAACTGAAATGACAAAAACAAACTCACTGGACTTGCTTGAAAGACCATCTAATAAAAATGGCTCTACAGGTATCAATTCATCGATCTGCATCCCTCTGACAATTATATTTTGTGCAAACCTCAATGCCTTTACAAAATTTGACTTACCTGATGCATTTCCACCGTAAATCGATGCTATTGGTAAGAGATTAATGTCATAGCTTTCTATATAAGGCAGACGGGGTTTCTTTTGACGTTCTGCCGTCTTCTCCATTGAAAACACTGTTTTATCTTTAAAAGAAAGAAAATTCGTAACTGAAAAACTAACTAACATATTGCATTTACTCCGAATTTATCACTTATATTATTATAATAAATGTACATTATTTATAATAAATAGCAATATCAAGAGATATTTTCTCTTAATTTAAATATTTTACTTTATTTTTTATAACCACGGAATGCACGGAAACCACGAAAATTTATTTTATTTTCGTGAACTTTCGCGTCTTCCGTGGTTTGGTTTAGCTTAGACCTGTTACTTTAGCCAGTGCTTTGCCGAATTTTTTATAATTGACTTTTACTCCGTCATCGAGATCTATTTCTATCTTTTCTGTTGCCAGTGGATAGATAGTGTTCTTTTCATAGTCTTCAAGGTCTTTGATGATTTTTACGGTATTATCCAACTCTTTCTGGGCTTTGCGTTTGTCTTTGTCTGAGATAGATTCGCTTATTGTCATCCTGTTCAGATGTTCTTTATGCGAATTAAGCTTGTTCTGATATTCTCTGAGATAGTCATTCAGGATCACAGAAACTGTGTCAGGTTTATATCGGTGCATATAAATCAGAGCGTTGAAATACTTTTTAGGACTGCTGAACATCCAGTAAATAGGCCGTTTCTTGTATCTTTTTATGTGGTCAGCATAAAAGTCTTTTACAAAATATTTTCTTATATCTTTACCGATTGCGTTTTCTATGAAATTCAGATTTTCTTCAAAGTGTTGCTGACCAAAAGTAACCTTTAAAAACTTTTTAAATCGCTCCACAATATCATCGGAGAACCATTCACTATCCAGAACAGGAATAACATTATCCTCATCCGGCATGAAGGATAAGTGGCTAGTGCTTAGTGGCCAGTGGCTAGTTTTGACATTAAGGCTGGAATCATTTTGCTTATTTCCTGATGAATATTCATTAACTGGAGCATTTGTTCCTTCGACAGATAGTTTAAGCGATGAGTTATCAGTAATTGCGTTTCCAGTTCCGCCAGAGAACCCCTTGCTATTGATAGGAAATTTCTGAATTCCGCTGTTGAATTCCGAGCCTGTCCTTCGGCTATGTTCGATGGTATCGATACCGCAGCTCTTCGAATCTGACTGGTCAGTCCGTATATCTCCTCTTTCGGAAATTGCCTGGTTGCCTGATAAACCATCTCCACTAAATCCATCGCTTTCTGCCATACTATTAGATCTTTGTAACATTTTATCACTGTCTGAATCTCCATTATTATTTTCTGCATAGTTACTAACCACTAGCCCCTGGACACTATGCACTTCCCCTGTTCCCTCTGCACTAGTCACTAAGCACTGGCCACTAGCCACTTTGCTGATGTAATCAGCAACGGTCTCGCCCTGATTGGCGAGGATTAGCCCGGGTTTGTCGAGTGAATAACGACCGAACATACAGCCAACTGCATAACTGATAAACTCTTTCATAGTATCAGCTCGAAATCGCTCTTTGAGCTCAGTGTTTAGTGGATAGTGGTTAGTGGCTAGATTTTTTTCTTCACTATTGACTAGTCCCTGGTCACTAGCCACTCTATCGCTTTCAGCGTCCACGCTGTAACGATAGTAAGGATTTCCCGTCAGCGTAATTTCTTTTAGTGGAACATCAGGAGTCAATTCATCCTGCAAACCATAAGCTTCAATGAAAATACGATTGTTTTCTTCTTCCAACTCTTTCATCTGCATTGTCATGTTCTGATAATAATCGAAATATTGATTGTAAGCATCTGAAAGAGTAGTGTTTAGTGGATAGTGACTAGTGTCTAGTTTTCCTTCGTTGCTATCCACCGGCCACTGGCCAGTAGCCACTTCTTTTATCTTACTAGCCACTAGCCACTGACCACTAGCCACTTTAAGAAGCGGTAGCTTCGTAAAGTCCCATGAGGTTTCGAAGTTGTCCCAGTCTTTTTTTGATAGATTTAACAATGAGCTGCAAAAATTATTACTTTTAATTTTCTCTAATATTGGCAGGACTGCCATATTACCCGGTTGAATATTCAATGTAGGGTTAATTGCAAGAATATAATAACGACCTACTTTACTACATAAAAATGATAATAAAATAAAAATATAATCATTGTCCTTTACTGCACAAAGACCAGATGCATCATCAAATAAAAATCCTTTGGGTGAATATCTAAAGTCTGGTATTGCAGATGTTATTTTTGACCAAATAATGGCAGGTTTAAATATATAATTTAAATTGTGATTAGTGGAATTCCCATGCCAACCCAATTCTTTCATATGCAGTAATTTAAATCCGTCTTTTTCCCAATCAACTACGCTTAAATGATTGCCATACCACTGCCTAAAATCTCCACCCTTTTGATAGGGGAACCACTTTTTTGTTGAAGTTTTAGCTTCCGCTCTTGAACTAAAATTAAACCCAAGTTTATTAATATTTAATTCAAACCAAAACCTTACAAAATAGTCATTATCTCTTGTACACATGCCTTTTCTTGGATTAGCAACTTCATTTAAAAGTTTACAATTGTCGAGAATAACTAACGCCATTTCAGGAATCCCATAAGCAATAGGCGAACCTGGTATTTTTTTGAAGTCTGAAGCTGAAGCGGTGAAGAACCACCCGCAGTCATGATTATTAATTGCCTCAAGGGTTTTAGGTGCTTGATTTCTATGGCCTTTAAACTCTGAGAGCTTAATATATCCCCCTTTAAAATCTGGATTGTATGAATTTTCTAAAGTATATGTACAAATAGGAACTGTAGCACCATCAAAACCTGAATATTCTAATTGAACAAGAGATGTTATAGTTTTATTATCAAGAATGTAATTTCTTAGTTTTTCATAAGATGAAATGAACATCCAGACAAATGGGGACATAATACCAAGTTGCCCACCTTTTAAAGAAAGTTCAAAATTTCTTACAATAAAAGCAGAGAATAAATCTGACTTTACATCTGGATAATTATCTTTTGCCCATTTAGCTAATCTTGGATTCATTCCTTTCCCTCCCATATACGGAGGATTTGCGATAACGCAATGATATTTCTGAGATAGATAATCTGCCTGCTTTATTACATCTAAAACTTTTTGATGTATCTGATACAGAAATAAATCATCTTCAGGTATTCTATCTTTAAGGTTTTCAAAGGCTTCTTTTGGATTTTGTAATGCTGGAATGATCAGAGATCCAAAATTATCAGCTTCTGCAAATTGGAGAAGAGTTTTTCTTAAGTCAATAGTAAACAGATCTTCGCCTACTTTATCCATATAGGATGACATTTCATCATCGCTAAACTCAATATTTTGCAGTATACAGATATTTGGTGCAACTGGTCGTCTGAAGAAGCGTCTGTCGTATTCCCTTGCTTTCATTGTCAAAGCAAAAGCTGCCAAAGCTCCCGCTCTGGCATCTATTTCTATACCATGAAGATTCTTTTCAAGTATTAGTTTCGGAATATCTTTCTTTTCATAAAAACACTCTTCATAAATCTTAGTCAATAGGTCAAATGCATACACAAGAATATGACCGCTTCCACAGGCCGGATCACAGATTCGGATTTCTTCCGGGGAAGAAACCCTCAAGTGGTTAGTGGTTAGTGGCTGGTGGCTGGTTTTGACATTAGAGCCGGCAGCATTTTGCTGATTTGGCAATGAGTTTCCATAATCCATGCTACTTGATCCTGATTTATATAATTCAGGCGATGTGCAATTAACACTTGGGTCTCTACTTCCGCAAGAGATCCTCTCGCTATTGATAGGAAGTTTTTGAATTCTGCTGTTGAGCTCCTTGCCTGTCCTTCTGCTATGTTCGATGGAACTGATACTGCAGCTCTTAGAATCTGTGATGTCAGCCCGTAAATCTCTTCTCTCGGAAAGTTTTTGGTCACCTGATAGATTTGTTCCGTCAAGTCCATTGCTTTCTGCCACACAATCAGTTCTCTGTAGTTTTTCACTGTCATTATAGTTCTCCCTATTCTTCTTACTATCCACTAGCCCCTGGCCACTAGCCACGTCCTCAGGCTCTATAAAGTATTCCATGTGGTTTTTAAGTTTGGAATCTGGATTATTCAGCATCCATAGCCTGCCTAAAGAGTTTTCAACCATATATTTCACAATCCAGTGAGGTGTAAAGAGCTGTGTGGCTGCTGGAATATTTTCAGGATTAATCTTTCTGTTTTTCTTTAAGTTTTCAAAAACCTCATCTTTCTTCTCTGATATATAGAACTGATACATCCAACCAATGCTTTCTACTTCACCTATATTCTTACTGGAAAGCTGCATGAAATCAGATATTATTGACTTTTCACTAAGCAGGTCATCAGGCATAAGAAGTTCTGTGTAATCATCAAGCTTTTCAAACATAAACGGCATCAATTCGTAATAAGTATGACAAACCGCAAGCAGTAACAGTTTATAAGCTTCATTTTGGGGATTAGACACATTGATTTTGCCGGTTAAAAGTCTGGCAATGTAACTCCTGTCAAGTTTCAGCTTTTCATCAATTATGCCTTTTTTAGCATCATCAAGTATTTCGGGTTGAGTATAGCCATCAATAGCGGAAACAACTTTTACATCTGTATAGTTGTTTGCATCCATAAAGCGTAAAGCCATAAAACGGTTAAACCAGGTATAAGCTATTCTCCTGCAAAAGAGGTTTTCGCCCAGCTTATCTACTTCTTTTTTTATGTTTTTCACCTGACTGGATTTTTCACGAAGTTCCGGTGTATCTCTGTTTAAAACATAGTTGAGTCTGGCTCTGACCTGCTCTAAAAGTTTTCGCCTGGCTGACTGAGCGAATGTTTTTAACTTATTTGTATCCATATAAATCCTTATCTTTAACCACTAAAGGTTCTTCTATCTTTTGCTCTGTCTTATTTTATAAAGCCTTTCTGTAAATCCACCATTATCTTCAAAATCTTTTGCCAACCTCTCAATCTGCTTTGACAAAAGACTGCACGCAACATGGATATACACTAAAGCAGAGTTAGCAGCTATCCCCTGAAAAGTCATCCTCTTTGACAACCTGGACCGGTTGGACAACTTGTTTGGTGAGTTAGAATGTCCATTGTGTCCATCATGTCCAAGTTGTCTATCATGTACTTCATGCACCCATAAAACCACTTCTTCCAGAGAAGAAAATCTTCTATCTATCAACTCCCTGCAAAGTATGTGGTCTCTGTCCCAAAGCTCCAGGCTTTTCTGTCGCAAAAAATCTTCATAATCCAGTTTCAATTCTTCAAGACTTGCTCTTGCAACATTTGTAAGCTTTAGCTCAGTTTTCCTGGAAGTTGCCGATGCCTGACTTCCTTCCGCTATATTCTGAACTCCGCTTCTTGCAGCCTGAACCATCTGATCTTTGGTTCTGCTGAACTTATCGATATAGCGGTCACAAAACTTTACTGTTAAATCGTAAGCCAACTGAGCAATCTGAAAACTTTTCAGATTTCTGTATCCTCCATGTTTTTGGATTAAATCACTCAAAGGTTTTTCCTTTTTCCTTATATTGTTTTTGTTTCTTTGTCAACTTGGAATTGTTGGACGTCTTATTTTGAGAAATAAATCGTCCAATCTATCTATTATGCACTTCATATTATTATATTTTTGCCTTGGTTCACGGCTTCGATATATTGCTGTTTCAGTCTGTTTATATATTCTTCAACATCTTCTACTGTTGAAAGGTGTGTTTTATTGTAATGTACTCTTATTTTAGAAGATTGAATAAATTCAGTTGTTTTTGCCGGAGGAGTTTCCGGCTTTTCTTTGCCATCTACAATTTCTGGTTGAACTGGCTTGGGTTTTGTCAACTGATGTAAAAGAGCCAGTTGGTTCTGATATAGGTCTGTGCAGCAGTAAGTGCAGGAATTTTTTATAACATCAATGAGTTTTTCACCATGCAGCTTTTCCATTTGACGCTCAAAAGGCTTTTTAATTTCAATTTTCTGCTTATCTGTCAGTTTTGAATATTCATCTGTTTCTTCGATTCTATTTATAATGGAGAGAATCTGCTTTTCAGCATCCAGCTTTTGCTTTTCAATTTCGTTGTTCAGCTTTTTATTAACAGCTTTGTATGTTTCATGTGCGCTTCTAATAAAGCCGCTTTTATATGGTGAAGGTTCATCCATTACATTCAGAACACTTTCTGTAAGGGAGTTGTCATTTATATAAGTAAAGTTTGACCTGTTTTGCCCAATAAACTTCTGGATTTCATCATAAGCCTCTCTCTGGTTTCCTTTCATAAAGCCAAGTATGGGGTCAATAACATCCTCAAAAGCGTCAAGAACATCGTCTTCAAAATCACCAAGACTTTTAAGGAAGTATTTATAATCTCTGTCACATATTTTCTTCAGTTTATTTCTTTCTCTTTCAAGTTTTTCCAGGAATGGGTAGGTTTTCTTTTGGGAAAGGATATCATCAAGTTCCTGAATTTTGTAACTCAGTTTATCTTTCAAATTTGATGCAACTTCCTTAGCATCCTTACCACTGTTTGGTTCATGAAAAACTTCCAGGTAAAACTCTTTAAGTTTTTTAACCTGCCGCTCATTAAATTCTTCCTGTAAATCAACAACTGTATTAGCAAAAAATGAACTGTTTTGAAGGTTTCTTGAAAATGAATTTTTATCGAGAGAAGTTGAATCCTGTTTACATTCAATTTTGTTTTTTAAATAAAGTTCTGCGAGAATACATTGTACAGCAATTAGAGGCCAACCGTATGTATTTGATGTGAAATGACTGATAATAGATTTAATAGTTGTTCTTTCAGCGGAAAGCCTGTTGCCTGTTATGAAGTTTATTATTTCATTTCCAGCTTCTGTTATAGTATCATTCTTTTCAAGTAAAAGATCATCATTGCTCTGTGTTAAAATCCTGTTAATATCGGTTAGTTTGTAGGCTCTTTTTAACATTTTTATATTCGGATATGCAGCTTTAACAAGTTCCTGAAACGCTTTGTAAATTTTTGTTTTTGGATCAGTTGCCTGTATATCTGTGAAAGTTCCGTTTATATAGATATCAGACTCAGAAATAAGAGAAGCTACTTTCTCTGTTAAACGCTGTTCTCTTTCTAAATTCTGCTGTCCTTTAAGGCCAAGCAGTTTGTATTCCTCATCGGTTAGAGTAGAGGAATGGTTTATCTTTATATATTTTTTTGTCTGAAGATATTTTCTAATTTCATCAGTAAATGCTTTTTCGTCTTTCAGGACAACAATCATTTCTCCCTTTTTCATGGACTTAGCCGAAAGCATCTCTTTTGAGTCACGTGCTTCATGTTCACCTGTAATGATATTAATACTTAAGTCTGATTCTCTGCCCGAGATTATGTCATTATATTTTTTGGAAAATTCATAACTTTCTTTATTGGCTTCAAAAACGATTTTATTATCTCTTATTGTGTTTTTAAAAATAGCTTCGACCATAAATTTATTGATATCGCCCGAGTCTGTTTCGGTATTTTTAATTTCATTTTCAATGCTTTTTTCCTTATCGGTCAGATATTCGTAAAGATTCCCGTTTCTCTGGATATAGCTCTGTGCTTCAAGTTCATTCAGTACTTCTTTCACAGTTTTTTCATGCTCTGCTATATTCATTCTGAATTTATCCTGTAGCAGGATAGATATATTTTTTACTGTCGGTTTGAACTCCTTCACAAACTTAACAAGAAACATTGCTTTAAGAACTTTTAATGTAAAAAGACTAAGGTCACTTCTTGCAGCCTGCAGTATTGAATTTTGAATCTCGCTTTTTAAAGAGTGTTTAATTCCGTCAAACATTAGGTCGAAAGTAGATATAGTTCCTAATTCAGAATCAGATATGCTTTTAGTCACATCCTGAAATACACTTAGCATAGATCTTTCGCCTACTGACCTGTAATGTCCTTCGAAACCATTATTCTTGGATATTCCCATTATAGAGGACTGAAAAAGTTCAAACTGATAAGGGATAAAAGGATAACTGTAATAGAAATCTTCTTTCCCGGTGAAGAGTTTATATCTTCTGGAATTTTCATTAAACTCAAATATTGTTCTGAAATTGTTTTTTTCTACTTCGTAAATAGAACTCAAATCCGGGATTACTTCTTCTTTTTTAGCTAAAAGTCTTTTCTTAATCACTTCAGCTACATCTGCACTGTTTAAAGAAATAGTATTACTGAACCTGTCTTTAATCTTGGAAAAGTCATTACCCTGTGCTGAGGACATATCCCCGATTATTGCCTGCATATCCTGTTGTGAAGTTACAAATATCCATGCCTGTCCTTTACATTTTACAGCCAGACTTTCTGCAATTGTCTGAAGATTGGTCATCAGCTTAACATTATCGGCAATGTACTGACCTACTTCGTCAACAAAAAAATTAAGCCTGAAACCTTTATCCTGTTTATCAATGTATTCTTTGATAATGTCTGTGAAGTTATCAATTGAAACACTGAAACTGTCTTTGTAGCGATCAAGAGTTTTTAGAGCTTCTTCGTATGAAATATTATCTATTTCAGAAAGAACCTGTGCAAAAATCTGATTTTTTCTAGTGTGGACTCTTATACGGTCCTTTTCCCATGGTTTTCCAGTTTTTTCATAGTAAAGCTTTTGAAATTTTTCATATTTGCCGTCGTTGTCCAGCTGTCTTTCAAATTCTGCAAGATAATCAGCTTTTGGATTATATCCCATCATTTCGTTAAAAACCTGAAGAAATACTGATAGAACCGCATCCACCTGTGTTTTAGATATAACAACGGCTTTTTCATCAATGTTAAACAGAATGCTTTTTGAAGGGATCTTAACAGCCTTCTGAATATCAGCTTTCAATAGAGGATCATCTATTACATTCGGTTTTTCCAAAAAAACATCTGAAACAGGAAGAGCACTGTCAAGAGTTTTATTTTCAAGCAGATAAGAAAGCATTTTCAGTAAGTGAGATTTACCTGATCCGAAAAATCCGGAAATCCATACTCCGTTAGCACCGTGATAATTATTATAAGCCTGAAAAAAATCAGAAAGTTTTGAAGCTATTTCATTAGTAATAACATACTCATAAACTTCGTCAAAAATGTGTTCATCATCCGATGCTTTTATTACCCCTTCAATATTCCTGTCGATAGGTTTAAGAAAAAGCCCTTTGATTTTCATAACTCATATTCTCCTGCTGCTATATATAAAAATTTTTAAAAAGTATTTTTTAAAAAAGCCCAAAAAGGTGATTTCCCCTTAGGCTTTGTATAAATCCTCCAGGTCTTTTGCTCTATAATATCTGTCATCCATTAACTTTCCAAAAAGGTTCAAAGAAGATCCCGTACTTCCATGATGTATATATTTGCCCGGGAAAAACATAACAGTAGGCTTCTTTGATACTTTCTGAAGATTGTTAAGTATATTATGTGAGCGGATAAATGGAAAAACTAATCCGACACCTGTTATAAAAACTATATTATGATTTTCAGAAGAAATCTTTTCAGCAATAGCCGGAATTACAACATCATGAATATCAAGATATTTCTGAATCTCATCAAGTAAATCTTTTTTGTTTGTAAAGCTTTGTTCATTTTCCAGTATGTATTCGAGGTCTTCTTCGACTTTTAACAGCTCAATACTTAAGTCATAAAGATTAATTTCAAGGACTTCTATACCATCACTAAACAGTCTCTTTTTTAGATTATTTACTGCTTTATCAACTTCATTTTGTAAATCAGGCTCAAAGTCAGATATATAAAACGGTACTTCTCCGGCAAGACCTTTACTGTTTAAAAAATTATCACTGGTAAATATATTAAACAGTTTCTCAAACTTCTTATTTACAACTAAATATTTCTTCATAACTAAATTAACCTATCGTTTTTATCGCCCTGCTTTTACAATTTTACTAATTTCTCCATCTGACAGTAGATATATTTTTAAAAATTCAGGATTACTTTTGAGTAATAACTCTTTTACTTCTTTGTTCAGTAATACAGGAGTTATTATTCTTGATTTTTTATCAGTAATAAATCCTGCTTCATCTAAAATTTTAAAAACTACATTTCTAAGCTTAACCTTAGTACTATCCTTAAGCCTTTCTATTTCCGGGTGGCTGTAACTTTTATCTTCTAAAAATATTTCAAAATCGGTTTCTTTGAGCAAATTATTAAACTCTAAATATTTATTTCTTACAACCTCTAAAGTAAAGTCCTTTATAAATGAATATGCTTTGCAAATTGCTAAAAAATTCATCTGTTTCTGTATTTCATAAGAACCATTAATAAAAAGTTCGAGCTCATGCATATCTAAAGCCTGTACCCTTAACTTGAACTCCTTAAACATTCTTTTAGCTGTAGAAAGTGTTTTTTTCTGCAAAACATTATTTTCAAGAATAAAACTTTCTGCAGTGTTCCAGTCTTTTAGCTCTCTGTATTTTTCAGCAACTTTCAAAGTTTCATTCATCATAAAAGATGCTGCTGTAAACGATAATTTGTAATTTTTTGAAACCATATTTTTAGCTTTTAACATCATTATTTTTTATTATTATATCCTCTCTATTTAACAATTCTAATGCTGTGTATGGAGGTTCCAGTTCCGGATAAACAAGATTAAGTTCATCCAGTAAATACATTAATTTATGTTTTTCTACTGTTATGCATGCAAAACCGTCTTTCATACCATATTCGAGTGCGATACATTTTTTCTGTGTTTCAGATAGTTTGCTGTGAGGTTTTATTATTGCTGCAACTGTTGAGTGAGCATCAATATCAACAGGAACTTTTTTATTAACTTTATCTTTGTATTCAACTGAGATAATTCTGCTTAAAACAAAGTCTCTGTATTCTTGTCTTGAAAAACAGTACGCTCTTATGTGGTAACGGCCTTTGAAATAGCCGAAAGATGTTGGATAGATTGTTCTTATTTCCGGTTCGGAAAACTGTAAAGATTGATATTCAATTTTTAAGAATATATTTTTCTGAAGTACTCCCCGGGTAATTTTAGTTAAAATTTCAGGATTAAATTTTTTGATATAGGGTTTTAGCCTAAACACGCAGCCTTTTTTATCTTTGTCAGTGTCGCTGCCGGTAAGAATATTTAAAATGTTTTCGGGCCTGTTTTCTTTGAATTTAAATTCAAAAGTTTTTTCGACAGGGAGATAGGCTCTTGCTTTTTTATCGTATAAAATGTTTTCCGGGGCAAGCTTAATGTAGTTCCTAAAGTCCTGTGTCGCCTGCGGTACTGATATTTCATATTTACTCCGTAAATCTATACGATTTACGCTGCCTTTCCAGTAAAGGCATAGCTCAAGGTAAGACAGCCGTTCTTTAACAGTTTTTGAAAACATAATCAGCTCCAAACATATTCAAATATAATATTTCTACCACGAAGATCGCAGAGACCTCGAAGATTTTAAAAAAATTATTTCTTCGTGAACTTCTTATCTTCGTAGTGGAGGTTAACCTTCTCATACCATTTTAGTGGTAAACTATAAGTTAAACAAGCATATTTTTTACGCTTATATGAAACCGCAAATACTATATAGAGTAAAAAAATAGTATTTAATCGCATCATGTTACAAAGTATTTATAATAATGCTGTATTTACGGGGCGCTAAGCCGTCGCACCGGAGTAGCGGGGCAATGGCTTACACGGTCGGAGTTTGCGCCTACCAAATTGTTTAAAATAGGTTTAAACTTCGTCAGGCGAAGATCAATGCTAAATAAAAGCAAGAAGCGGCGATATAAACAGCAGGATACCTGTTATTATTATAATATAAGCTTCAGCACCTCTATATTTTTTCAGTCTGTCAGATCTGTAAACAAGCAAAACCGGTATAAAGCAACCGATTATTGCAAAGACCGGGCTGCATATACTTGTAAAATAAAGTATGGGAAAATTTATTATAGTGGAAATCCATGCAACAAGTATTATAAAAACTGTAATAAGTAAAGATAGCTTTTTTATATTGATTTCTTTTCTAGGTTTATTAGCAAAAAATGTATTAATAGTTAATCCTACGCAGGCTTCATGAAACCCCAGCATTACTCCAAAAAAAGATGTCATGACAGCACATAAATCAAGAGCAATTCCCATTACTGGAACCAATATTCCTGGAATTACCTTTGCAATAATTGCCAAAAAAGAGGTATTTAGTTTAAAAGCCATAATTGACTCCTGATGGCTTACAGCCATTGTACATGAGAGTGCAAAGAAAAACACTATTACGGCAAGGATCATGAATGCAGTATTCATTATTTTTAAAGATTTATACCTCGCTTCTTCAACTGTAGCATTTCTTGATCTGGTAGAAATGACCATTGGACTTAACGACTGTAAAAAGAGTATTGATGTCATTGCAAACGGTAGAGTAATAATGACATTTTTTGTTAATATCCAAAAGGAAGGCAATGCCATAATATTACGCGTATCCCAATACGGAATAATCATGAAGCTTAAAACAACAAGAATCAGAAGAATGAGCACAACCAGAAGTTTGGATATATTTAGGAGCAGTTTTCTGCTTTTAAAAGCAATAAAAACCAGTACAATAAGTATTGAAAGGCTATATAACGGGTCTTCCGATAAAATACCTTTCGAAAACCCTGCTGTATGAATATAAGACGCACTGTCATTCGTAATTGTTTCACTGTAGACAAAAACCCATATAATAAGCATAATAAAGTAAATTGCTCCAAGTATAATTCCCCACTTTTTTCCAAGATAATTTGCTATAACGGTAGGATAATCATCAGATGTTTCAGCTTCAACAAGGGTATTAATAAATAATCTCTGAAATAAATATAATGCAGGATAGGCAACTAAAACGGTTATTAGAAATGTCCATAACCCCACAATCCCGGCCTGTACCGGCAGAAAAACAATTCCGGCTCCAATACCCATCCCGATATTAATTGCAACATATCCCCAATCCCTGGAATCAAGCCTCTTTGATTTATCTTTCATGCCTCTTTCCCCTTTCAAAGTTCTGTTATTTATTATTTAACAATTGCATATTTGTCATTTAGCAGTATAGAGCAACAGCTGTTTATAATCTATATACTTCGTTAAATTTTTTACTGATATTATTATTTTTAATGAATTGCTCTAAGGAGTACCGGAAATCCTGCTCTTTATTATTTTAATAAGGATTTATATAAACAAATTGATGATTTTTTAAAATGTAATATTAAAATTAGTATTATTTAAAAATGAAAAAAATTTATTAGAGGTATGGTCATGGTTCAAGATGAGAAGACAGTTAATAAAGTTATGGAAATTCTTAAAGAGGAAATTGTTCCTGCAGAAGGGTGCACAGAGCCGATCGCAATAGCGCTGGTTGCTGCGAAAGTTAAAGAAGTATTAGGGGAAATTCCGGATAAAGTCCAAATATATACATCTGGTAATATTATCAAAAATGTAAAAAGCGTTATTGTTCCGAATAGCGGTGGGATGGTGGGAATAGAGACTTCTGCCGCTATGGGGATTATTGCCGGGGACTGTAAAAAAGATATGATGGTTATCAGTGAAGTGACAGAAAAGGATATGGAAAAAGTAAGAAAGTATTTGAATGAAACCAAAATTGAAGTTATCCATGAAAAAACTCCGATTAACCTGTATGTCAGAATAGAAGCATTTCATAAAAATGAAAGCGCTTTGGTAGAAATACAGTATCTTCATACAAATGTTACAAGGATAGAAAAAAACGGTAAAGTTCTTATTAATAGAGGAAGCAGTGAAGAAAGCTTTAAAACACCGCATTCAGATAGAAAAGTTCTGACAATAGACCTGATTTACAATTTAGCTAAAACGATTGATATAAAACGTATAGAACCTCTATTTGATAGAGTAATCAAAATGAATAGTGCTATTGCGGAAGAAGGTCTTAAGGGGAAGTATGGAGTCAATATCGGAAGTTCAATACAGAAAAATATCGGGATTGGGGTTTATGGCAATGACAGAAGAAACAACTGTGCAAGCTATGCTGCTGCAGGCAGTGATGCCCGTATGAGCGGATGCCCGCTTCCTGTTATGACTACAAGCGGGAGCGGAAATCAGGGAATGACTGCTTCTTTACCGATAATTAAATACTGTAAAATGAGAGGCTTTAAAAAAGAAAAACTTATAAGAGCGCTTTTCCTGTCGCATCTTTCAACTATACATATTAAAACACAGGTCGGAAGACTTTCAGCATACTGCGGTGCTATGTGTGCTGCAGCAGGAGCCAGCGGAGCAATCTCATTTCTGATAGGCGGAGACTATCAGGATGTGTCTCATGCGATAGTAAATACCCTTGCTAATGTTTCCGGTATAATATGTGACGGTGCTAAACCTTCATGCGCAATGAAAATAGCAACAGGGATATATGCTTCATTTGATTCTGCTACACTGGCATTCTATCATAATGACTTACATGGAGGTGAAGGTATTGTAGGAGAAGATGTTGAAGCTACTATCAGGAATATTGGCGAACTGGCCAAACTGGGAATGAAGCAGACAGACGAAACAATCCTGGAAATAATGACAAAATAACAGCTGTGTAATAAATTTTACCTGTAGCGTTGAGCTCTCCTGCCGGATCGAGTGAATTGAAATCCGGTCAGGAGCAAAGCTGCCGCTTTAATTTCATTACTTCACTTTCTGAAAAACCATTGCGTCACGGAAAAGGTTTGGGTTTTCCTTGTTATCAGCGATAGCTTTGGCCAGGGCCTTAGCTGAAGACACATCCTTTGGTATAACTTGCGGGTTTAGCAGTCGGACTGTAATAGAGTCTTTGTCAACCGCATAGGCGGCATACTGAAATGTCCGGGTGTCTTCTGTAAGTTTACCCCGGGCTGTTCCAAACCAATCGAGCTGGACAAGAACCATTCCCGAACCGCGCCAGAGACAGGCTCTTGCAAATATTGCATTTTTTGTGCCTGCAGGAAACGATACCATGTACTCCTGTCCGCTAAGTGGTAAAATCAACAGCTGCTCGGTTTGACCGCTGCTCTTTGTTCTTTGCCATAGACCAATCACTGATTTGTCGATGTCAATATTTGGATTGTCAACCAGCGATACTTTGTAGTCACACCCGGCGATCAGCAAACTCAATATTCCTATGAGCATTATTTTCTTCATTTTCAATTGCCCCCACTATCTATTGTTTATAATTCAACGGCATTGATCATAATATTATAATTATTATTGTATTATATTGCAAGATGTTGTTTTGAATGAGTTTTTCACTTCAATACAAACCGGGGGACGCTTATCTGAAAAAAAGCAGTCTGTACGCAATACTTGATAAACAACTGAGGAAGCGGGGCGATAGCAAAACACTTAAAACAATCCTGTTTTGCTCAAAATTTTTTTTGTATTCATTTTCGTAGCACTAACTTTGGTGAAACTCATCCTGCCTTCTCATCAACTCTATGCCAGGCTTTTAATTGCGCAAGATACGGTTTGAGTTGAATCGGTAGAATAAATATTGTCTTCATATTTGTCTTTTAATTTTACGACATTCTTCCAACCGTCTCAGCAACGTATTTCCCTTGAAATTGTGCCATTGATAACTCGATTTCAGATGCTTGTCTTAAGCCATCTCTGCCTGCAAGCATTCCGGCACCCAATGGAGAACCGCCTTTTACTTGCGATATATCCAGTAATTCCTGACAGGAGTATGGCAGCCCGACCACTATCATGCCATGGTGAAAAAGCGTGGTATGAAATGACTGAATTGTTGTTTCATTTCCACCGCCCGTGCCGGTACTTGTAAAAACACTGCCGACTTTGCCAACCAATGCGCCTTTCATCCATAAACTGCCCGTTTGATCTAAAAAGTTGCGCATTTGAGAAGCCATATTGCCGAATCTTGTAGGAGTGCCAAATATAATCGCATCATATCGGTCCAGTTCTTTTGGATCGGCTATCGGCGCATCCTGGTCTATTTTTGCACCAGCTTTAAGTGCAGCTTCTTCAGACATTATTTCCGGTACTCTTTTTATTGTTACATCAATACCCTCAACGGAACGTGCTCCATTAGCGACAGCGTTTGCCATTGTCTCAACATGACCATACATTGAGTAATATAAAACCAATATTCTTTTCATTAATTTCTCCTCGGCTGATCCTTGAAAACTCATATTACTTCTGCACATATTAAAATAATCTTGAAAATCGGAATTTAAAGGATTACTTTGTCTTTTAATTTAATGTATAATTGTAAATTACTAATTTTGCCTTAATTCAATGATATTGAATTAAAAATAGTACACCGGCGAAACAACAGTCACGTGCAGTAGCGATCAGGCTATTAATTGCAAGTAAACCCTCTTTTTTTATTTCCTTCACCTCCTCTTTGTCCAATGGGGTTGTTTAAGAGAAAAAAATTGTATTCGCGTCCTATTTTAAATTTATTTTATTGTCCGGGTCAAGGAATGTTTTATCAATTAATGTCGTATGCACGCATAAATGGCTGATTTTACGAAAAACTCGAAAAATCAATCGTAGTGTGTATATTAGTAGATACAGTAGTATGAATTTTCTTCTTGAGAAGCAATAGTGCTAACTTGAAGTTTTTTATTTCGGATTTATTTTTACCCTTTTGGAATTAAATATTTTTTAAATATAGAGTGATTTCATGATTTATACTTTTTTACATTATCTTTTTGTTGCTTTTTTTGTCCTGTTTTTTTTCGGTTTCTGTATTTTTATTCATGAGCTTGGCCATTTTTTAGCGGCAAAATGGAGAAAAATGCATATTGTAGCTTTTTCTATTGGGTTTAAAACCATATGGAGTTTTAAACGTAATGGAATTGAATACAGAATTGGATGTCTGCCTTTCGGCGGCTATGTAGACATTCCTCAGCTTGAATCCAATGAAAAGGTTAAAGTTAAAAATGGTAAAGTACTTCCTCCCGTTTCTCCAGTAAGCAGAATGATTGTAGCTTTTGCCGGCCCTTTTTTTAATATCCTATTCGGACTGGTACTTGCAAGTTTTTTATGGATTCACGGTATCCCTGAAAGTACTCCCAAAATGAGCACTATTGAGGTTGCACGAATTAATAAAGAAAGCCCTGAATACAAAGCAGGATTGAGAAATGGAGACAAAATTGTAAAAATTAACGGTGAAAATTTTTATAAACCCTGGAGTAAAATTGTCCAAAAATTTATTTTTTCTACGGATTCGGTAAAACTTGGAGTTAAGCAAGAGGATGGAAGTATAAAAACCGTAAAGTATGAGCCTGCTGTAAATAGAACTTCTATACAGGGAAAAGCCTACGCTAAAGAAGGACTCCCATACCCGTTTTTTTCACCGGTAATTCCGTTAATAATTAAGGTTGAACCCGGTTCTCCCGCCTATAAGGCCGGTCTCAGGTCCGGAGACCGAATTCTGAAGCTTGATAACTATCGACCTCTTGATTTTATGGAGTATGCAAGTTTTATCTCCAAAACAAATGGAGCTCCTTTTGATTTAAAAATAAAAAGAAACAATAAATTTATTGAGCTCAACGATATTAAGCCCAAAAAGTATACAGAAAAGAAAAAAAGATATTTAATAGGTATCTACACAAAAAATACTCCTCAAGGTGTGCAAATAACAAGGACAGTTAAAAATTCAGCAGCCTTTGAGGCAGGATTAATAAAAGGGGATATTATTCTCTCTGTTAACAGCACTCCAGTAAAAGAACCTGCTTCAATTTCAAAAATTATACAGAAAACAAAAGGCAAACCTGTCAGTATAAAAATTAAAAGAAATGATCGCATTATTTTAAAAAAACTTACACCCCGTTTATCTAATGAGCGTATTTTTTATTTACCCGGAGTTTCTGTAGTTTTCTATAATCACATCAATCCTTTTGTACAGTTTTATAACGTGATTGAAATGAGTTATAAATCAATTAAGGGTATTTTTTCAACAGGCAGTAAAATAAAAGCAAAACATCTCAGCGGGCCGGTAGGGATCATTTCTATTATCGGGAAAGCTGTGTATATGGGGATGATTATTCAGGCTTTAAATATTATTACAATCATAACTTTCTGCCTTGCACTTATGAACCTGCTTCCACTGCCTGTTCTGGACGGTGGACATATTCTTATTTCTTTCTTGGAAATTATATTTAGAAGGCATTTGCCTACAAGGCTGATGCAGCCAATATGTATGTTGTTTGCAATACTGCTTATTGCACTTATGATTTTTGTTACTTATAATGATGTAAATCGTTTAGTTAACTTTAAAAACCTTTTCTCGACAGGTAAAAAAGATTCTAAAAGTACACAAAAGACGCATACCCCATAGCAGTATGTCAGACTTTATTTGACATCACTCTAAATTTTTAAAATAATATTTAATTACAGATAAAGTTTGTTTCAATATTAAAATTCAGAATAGTAAAAACTATTTCTTCTTTTATAATTAAGTATAAGTTTTTTGTGTTATTATAATTTAATACAGGTAATATTTATGTGGAAAAAGATTTCCGGTTCGACCTGGTCTCCATGGTTCACAGGAATAATCATAGCTTTTCTATTTGTAATAAGCCTATATCTTCTTGATGCGCCTCTGGGGACTGTTAATTCTTATTCAAAATTGCTCGACAAGGGGATTGAAGCTTGTAACGGGCAGATGCCGGTATTTACGTGGGATATTTTTTTTCTTATCGGAGTTCTGGCCGGAGCATTTGTAGCAGCCCTTGCCGGTAAGGACTTTAAGCTTCAGCTTTTCCCGGAAGACCATCTATCAAAAGGGCCTGCTTTTTATCTTACTTTAGGTCCGGTTTATTCCTTTATAGGCGGTTTATTTGTTATGGGAGGTTTGGTAATCGCCGGAGATACGTTTATAAAACTCTGGACAGACTGGATGGCCCTTTATATGATAACCGGGCTTTTCCTGATAATTATGTTTATAGAAGCCGTTGTAGTAGGGACAATGATGACTATTAGAATCGAAGACAAAAAAGATAAAAGGTAGGAGTATTTTATATGCATCCTTTATATATAACAGGAATTCCCAGAATAATTATAGCTTTGCTTATAGGTTTTATTCTGGGATTTGTTCTTCTCCGTTCAAAACTTGCTTTAAGAAAAACATTAGTTGACCAGTTCTGTTTTAAGGACAATACTTTTGCTATAACAGTTCTTGTTTCTATGGTTATCGGCGTTCCGCTTTTCTATTTTTTTGCAAAGTATAATTTAATTAGGTTAGATTTCAATAACTACCAGTTCTGGGCCGTTGTGGTCGGAGCTATTGTTACCGGGCTTGGAGTTTCCTTCTGCGGGCATATTCCGATGACGGCAATTGCATCATTAGGTTCAGGCAAAATTTATTCATTATGGATTTTTTTAGGTATGCTGGCAGCCTTCCCGGTACTTAAACTGATAAAACCTATAGTAAACGATTATGTTTTCGGGAAGAAAGCACCAATGGATGTAAATGTACTTGCTCAGAATTCAGTTTTTTATGACGGTAAGACAACAATGCTCTATACAATTCCTGCAGTATGCCTGATATTAGCTCTATTTTTAAGACTTATACAACCAAAAGGAAAATAAACAGGAATAATGATATATGGACAGTAAATTGCTGGATAAATTTCTTAAGTATGTAAAAGTTGACACTCAGTCTTCGGATGATTCAAAAAGTTTTCCAAGCACTGATAAACAGTTTGACCTTGCCGAACTACTTGTAGAAGAGCTTAAAACGCAGGGGCTTAAAGATGCAGAAGTTGATAAAAACTGTTATGTTACTGCAACTCTAAAATCCAATACTGTCAACAAGGATATTCCTGCTGTCGGTTTTATTGCACATCTTGATACAGCTCCTAACGCTCCGGGTAAAAATGTAAAGCCTCAGATTTATCAAAACTATAAAGGCGATTTAATTACATTTCCCGAGAATCCCGATATAACATTGTCCCCTGAAGATACACCTTATCTAAAAAAATGTGTCGGTGATACAATTGTTACTGCAGACGGAACAACTCTGTTAGGTGGAGATGATAAAGCCGGCATTGCTATTATTATGACCGCCGTAGAGTATCTGATTAATCACCCTGAAATATCTCACGGTGATATAAAAGTATGCTTTACTCCCGATGAAGAAATCGGACAGGGTACAGAACATTTTGATATTGATAAATTCAATACCGACTTTGCTTATACTGTCGACGGGCATATGCCGGGCAAAATTAATAAAGAAACTTTTTCCGCTGATATGATTACGATTAAAATTAAAGGGAAAGATATACATCCCGGGGAAGCAAAAAATGTTATGGTAAATTCTATAAGAATTGCATCCGACATTATTGCTGAACTTCCTAAAAATGTGGCACCGGAAACAACAGAAGGTTATGAACCCTATATCCATCCTTTTGAAATAAACGGTACAGTAGAATTAACTAAAATAAAAATTTTACTTAGATCTTTTAAGTTAGAAGATCTTGAGCTGTTTAAAGCTAAAATAGAAAAGTCAGTAAATTGTGTTCATAAAAATTATCCAAGTTCTGAAATTAATATTGAGGTTAAGCATCAGTATAAAAATATGTTCGAATACTTAAAAGAGAGGCCTGAAGCACTCGACATTTTATGGAAATCCGTAAAAGAGACGGGTATTACTCCGGAATGGAAACCTGTCAGAGGCGGTACTGACGGTTCAAGGCTTTCAGAAAAAGGTCTCCCGACCCCTAATATTTTCGCCGGCTGTGAAAATTCACACAGCTTGAAAGAATATGCTTCACTCAATGCAATGGAGAATGGAGTAAAAACCCTTGTAAATATTGCCCAAAACTGCTGTAAGGATTAACTACTATGTCAAGTTTAAAATTAATTTCAAATAACCTTTTGGAAGTCGCGATAGATCCGGTAAACGGGACCGGCATTAAGTCGCTGTACTTCAAAAAAAATAATCGATGGTTTGAAGTCATGCCGGATACAAGAAAAAACGAACCTTTACTCGATGCCTGCAGTTTTTTAATGATACCGTATTCAAACAGAATTAAAAACGGGACTTTCTTTTTCGAAGATAAAAAATATTATCTGAATTATCCTGAAAGACATTCCATCCATGGAGATGTCAGAAAAAGACAGTGGGAAATTGAAACTGAAACAGAAGATAAGTTAAGGTTCTCTTTCAATTCCAGTGATTATGATAATATTAACTGGCCGTGGCCTTTTCATGCGGCAGCACAGTACAGTCTTGAAAAAAATAGATTTATATCTGTTATAGAAATTAAAAATTTAGGCAGTAAGAATATGCCTGCCGGTTGCGGCTGGCACCCTTTCTTTAACAGGAAACTTACTGATGGCGACAGTGTATACATGAAAATGCAGGTTGAAAGCGTTTATCCTGATACAGACGGTGACTGTATCCCGTGCGCACCACCGGTCGAGCCTGAACCGGAACAGGATTTCACTCAGGGGAAATTCATTGATCCGGAGGAATACATCGACAGCTGCTTTTCAGGTTACAATGGAAACGGATATATCCACTGGACCGAAAGTAATATAAAGTTAAATTACAGCTGTTCAGAAAACTGCAGCCATTTAATTATTTTTAATCCTGATAAGCCTTTCTTTGCAGTAGAACCTGTTACAAATGCCAATGACGGCGTAAACCTTTTTAATAAAAAAGGATACAATTCAGGAATAAAAGTTCTTGCCCCCGGAAAAAAATTAACAGCAAAATTTATTATGGAATTTGTATAAAAATATTAGCATTTTTATATGCAAAAAAAGGTTTAACGGATATGCCGTAATTGGTGTGCCTGCATTATTTTAAACATTACACGGAATTTTTCCTGAAAACTGTCAGATATATCAGGAACACAGGCTTTTTTTATACATAAAAAAAACGATTGATTTTACGAAAATTTCGAAAAATCAATCGCCTTAGGGATATTATTGTCTAATAATGGAAATTATTTTTTGAATTCGAACATATCACGAATTCTTTTACCGGTTTTTTCCATCAGGTGTTCGCCAAGAGCTTTTCTTTTTGCAAGAAGGTTTGGAGCACCGTTTTTACATTCTTTCATCCATTCTTTCGCAAAAGAACCATCTTCAATTGCCTTTAGGGATTGTTTCATTCTTTCTTTTACACCGGCGTCAATAATTTTCGGTCCGTTAACATATTCTCCCCATTCAGCAGTATTGGAGATATCAGCATTCATTCTCTGAACTCCGCCCTTGAAAATAAGGTCTACAATCAGTTTTAATTCATGGACACACTCAAAATAGGCCATTTCAGGTGGATAACCTGCTTCAGTCAAAACCTCAAAACCTGCAGTCATCAAATCTACAACTCCACCGCATAAAACATTCTGTTCACCAAAAAGGTCTTCATATGTTTCCTGTTCAAATGTACATTCTATACATCCTGCACGAGTAAATCCCATGGCTTTAGCCATCGCAAAAGCTATATCTTTAGCATCACCGTTCGGATTCTGTTCCACAGCTACAAGGCCGGGGACTCCAAACCCTTCTACGAACGCATTTCTTTCTTCGGTAGCCGGAGCCTTAGGCGCAACCATTATTACATTTACATCCTCAGGAGGAACGATCTGATTGTAAACTATATTAAATCCGTGGGAACATGAAAGTGTTTTCCCGTCTTTCATATGTTTTTCAATTTCATTACTATATACCGGTGCATGGTATTCATCGGGGAGAAGCATATGTATTACATCAGCTTTTTCAGCAGCTTCAGAAATACTCATTACTTCAAAGCCGTCTTCTTTGGCTTGGTCAAAAGAGGCATCTTTAATTGAACCGATTATTACATTTACACCTGAGTCACGCATACATTTAGCCTGAGTAGAGCCCTGACTGCCGTATCCTATAACAGCAACTGTTTTACCTTCAAGATGGGCAATATCCGCATCTTTATCATGATAAATTTTCATCATAATTAACCACCTTTTTTTTAAATTAAACTTCGTATACGAAGATCAACGCTAATCAATAGATATAAACTTTAAAGATAATTCAAATGTGAACTTTTTCAACATTTATTATATTTAAATATGGAGAGATTATTTGGTAGAAACTTTTATAAATTTATCGAGACAGGAAATCTCAAGCACCCTGGAGTTAAATTTACATTAATAATTTCGGAATTGACTTTACCGACAACTTTAATAGCTTCAAGACACAATCTTATAAATACTGAAGCAACAAACTCAACATTTATTAGCGTTGATCTTCGCACGACGAAGTTTAATCTTTTCTGAAACAAAACGGTAGGGCGCGATCTCCGAGCGCGCCGCAATACAGCATTATTGTTAAATGTATAATAAAATTATACGATTTAATGCAATATTTTACTGTATAGTAATTTTTGTTTCAGGGGAGAGACAAAAGACGGTACTTACTTTAAAAAGGTTACTTGTGTCCGGGATGATTTCAATATATGAATGCGGATGTTTGTAAGTTTGACTAAAAAAGCCTATATATCTTGCGATATATAGGCTAATAAAAATTAAAACAATTAGATAACGATCAATTATTTTTTCGCTAAATAGGTTTCTTTTTTGGTTTCAAGAAGTTTTCCTACTTTTTCATAATCAATAGGGGTATAACCTCTATCTTCAAGGCTGGCGCAAAGCTCAAGCCAGGTTTGATGATCCCAGCATCCCTTATTCTTTTTCACGAAGTTCATAAGAATAGGAGTGCGGGATAATTTTTTTAGGTTTTTATCTTTATCATCCATTGTTTTTTTTTAACTCCTTTCGCTGTTTTAATTAACTACATTGTTTTAGGAAGATTGAATTTAGTAAAACTTTTTACTTTTGATACAACAGTCAACCAGGTTCCCTTTTCCTTGTCAAGGTCTACAACAAAATAACGCTTTTCATCTTCTTTTCTGTCATAACCTATCTTGGTATTTTTGGGAATATTGTTATGTTTGTCGATAATTGCATTCATAATCTTGCAGTTTTCGCCTATATTTACATTATCTATCAAAATGGAATTTTTAACAGTTGAGTAGCTGTGCACCTTTACAGAATTAAACAGCAGTGAGTCAATTACTGTACCGCCTGATAAAATACAGCCGTCGCAAACTACAGAATTAATTGCCTTTCCCACTCTCGGAGCTCCCTCGGCGCCTAATTCCTCATTATGAACAAATTTAGCCGGAGGTAGACTTGTGTTATAATTGTAAATAGGCCATTTTGAATTATACAGATCAAGATGAGGACTTGTTTTTCTTAAATCCATATTCGCTTCAAAGTATGCCTTTAATCCCCCTACATCCTTCCAGTAAGGTTCCCCCTTCTGGCCTGATATTTCATTATTATGGAAATTGTAGGCGAAAAGCCTCTTTGTGTCTACCAGGGAAGGAAGGATATTTTTTCCGAAATCGTGCTTGCTGTCTTTGTTTTCAGCATCTTCGTTCAGAAGGGTGATAAGATCTCCGGAATTAAACACGTAATTCCCCATTGAAACAAGAGCTTTTGTATCATCTCCGGGTATAGTTATCGGGTTATCCGGTTTTTCCTGGAACCCAATAATTCTCCATTCTTCATCAACCTGAATCACTCCGAACTCTTTTGCCTCTTCAACAGGCACAGGAAGTGCAGCAACAGAAACAATTGCATTTTTACTTTCATGATATTTTGCCATCTGACTAATATCCATTCTGTAAATATGGTCTCCTCCAAAGATAGCTACGAGGTCCGGATTAAAATCTTCAATAAGATGTATATTCTGATAAATGGCATCTGCTGTTCCTGAATACCAGTGTCTGTCATCAGTCTGCATTTGAGCCGGAACTGGAATGACAAACTGGCTTTTACCGTGTACACTTGAAGAATTCCAGCCGTTGATTATATGTTCAGTTAGACTTTGCGACTTGAACTGAGTAAGTACAAAAATACTTTCAATACCACTGTTAATAAAATTGCTTAAAACAAAATCAATAATTCTAAATTTGCCGCCAAAAGGCACAGCCGGTTTTGCCCTCTGTTCGGTAAGTGGATAAAGTCTTGTTCCTTCGCCTCCTGCCAGAATCATTCCTAGAATCGATTTACGCATTTAAAATCTCCTGTATTTATGTTTATATTAAAAAAAATGACAATAATCTTTTCCTCCTAATTCAAATATATAATAAAAACTGTACTATTTCAACTTTTATTATTTATTTAGAAACTCTAATATCTTTAAAATCTAAACGTGGGTCAACGGCGCCATACCAAGTGGATATACATTGAAGCCGATATTGTAAAGTTTTTTATGATCCAAAATATTTCTGCCGTCAAAGACAAATGCAGGCTTTTTCATTTTTTCAAATAGTTTCTTATAATCATAGTCCCTGAATTCATTCCATTCAGTCATTATAAGAATTGCATGAGCATTTTCGACCGCTGTATAAGGGGAACTGCAATAATCAATATCTGCATCCAGGCCAGCTAAGTCAAACTTTGCATTTTCAATTGCTTTAGGGTCATAAATAGCAATTTCGGCTTTTTCTTCTGCCAGCAGTTCAGAAATATAAATAGCGGGTGATTCCCGGGTATCGCCTGTATCGGCCTTAAATGCAAAACCGAATAGGGCAATCCTTTTTTCAGTTATGGAATTAAACATATTTACCAGGACTTTTTGAACAAATCTTCGTTCCTGGAATTCATTCATTAATACAACCTGCTCCCAGTATTTTGCAACTTCCGGAAGATTATAATATTCACAGAGATAAACAAGATTTAAAATATCTTTTTTAAAGCATGAACCGCCGAATCCGACACTTGCATTCAAAAACTTTGACCCGATCCTCGAATCCATTCCGACTGCCTTGGAAACTTCTTTGATATTAGCATCTGTTTTCTCACAAAAAGCAGAAATACTGTTAATAGAAGAAATTCTTTGAGCAAGCATAGCATTTGCAACAAGCTTTGAAAGCTCGCTGCTCCATACATTAGTTGTAACAATCTTTTCTCTTGGCACCCAAGATGCATACAAGTCGACAATCTTCTGTATCGCCTTCTCTCCCTCCGGGGTTCCCATTCCGCCAATTAAAACCCTGTCCGGATCTTGCAGGTCTTTAACGGCAGTGCCTTCAGCCAGAAATTCAGGATTCGAAAGAACCTCAAACTTCAAGCCTTTTTGGTTAGAGCTTAATATTCTATGCATTGCTTCGGCCGTTCTTACCGGCAGTGTGCTTTTTTCGACAACAATTTTATCGCTTTCAGCCTGCTCAACAATGTTTCTGGCTGTTTTTTCCCAGAATTGGAGATTGGAAGCTTTGCCGGCTCCCGTTCCAAATGTTTTTGTCGGCGTATTCACACTTACAAAAATAATTGAAGCTTCTTTTATTGCTGAATTAACGTCTGTTGTAAAAAACAAATTGCGCCCTCTGGCGCGTTTTACAACTTCTAAAAGTCCCGGTTCGTAAATAGGTAATTCATCAGTCTGCCAGCTGTTAATTTTTTCTTCATTTATATCTGCAATTATAATTTTATAGTCATGGCATTTATCTGCAATTACTGCCATAGTCGGGCCGCCGACATACCCTGCTCCGATACAGAGTACAGTTTTTTCAGAAGGCATTATATTATCTCCTTTTGCGGTTTATGAAAAATAATGGAATTTTGGATTGAGTGTTTAAATATTTATATATTAGAATAATAATTTCACATAACCATATTAATGCTGTTTACGGCAAAATCCATAAAATTTCCCAATTTTTTTTGAACAGTATTATAAATAGTCATATTTTATACATAAATTATATAAGATTTAAAAATTAAATTAAAAAAAGCAGAATACATGCCAGAAATAAAACATAAAAACATTGACAGACTTGTTGAGATTTTAAGACATTTAAGGTCTCCGGAAGGATGTCCATGGGATAGAAAACAGTCTCATGAATCCTTGAAGCCCCTTATGATAGATGAAGCAGCGGAACTTCTTGACGCTATCGATAATCATGATGCTGCTAATTTAAAAGAGGAGCTTGGCGACCTTCTTATGCATATTGTCTTTCATTCACTGATAGCGGAAGAAAATAATGAGTTTGATTTTGATGATGTAGCCGCCGAGGTTTCTGAAAAAATGTTGAGGCGGCATCCACATATTTTCAGTGATCACCATAAGCCTGATACTGCTGAAGAGGTAGTTTCACTTTGGAAAGAAATAAAAGCAGAAGAAAACAAGGATAAAAAGAGAAAAACGGAGTTTGACAGAATACCTGCAAATCTTCCGCCATTAAAAAGAGCTGAGAAAGTTCAGAAAAAAGCCGCGGAATTAGGTTTTGACTGGAGAAATATTGATGAAGTAATTGATAAACTTGAAGAAGAAATAGCCGAACTTAAAGAAGCACTTGCCAAAAATAACAATAAAGAAGTTGAAGATGAGTTAGGAGATGTTCTTTTTTCTGTAGTCAATATATGTAGATTCAGACAAAAAACAGAAGCAGATGAGATTTTGCATAAAACAATTGACAAATTTATCAGGCGATTCAAGTATATAGAAGAAGAAATAGCCGGGCAGTATAAAAAATTTCATGATTATGATATAGAACAACTGGAAGAAATATGGCAGAAAGCAAAAAAGAATGTATAATTAATTGTTCCCTTTCGGGATGATTTTAAAGCAACCAGCAAAAAATTAAAATATCAGGAAAAAAATATGAATAACGGAAATTTTATAAAGATATATGATACAACATTAAGGGACGGTTCACAGGCTGCAGGAGTTAATTTTTCAAAAATAGACAAAGTTAGGATTGCAGACATTCTGGATGATTTTGGAGTTTCATATATTGAAGGAGGTTGGCCGGGGTCAAACCCGAAGGATATTTCATTTTTTGAAGCCGTTAAACGGAAGAAATTCAAACACGCAAAAATTGCAGCTTTCGGCAGTACAAGAAGGCATTCAAACAGAGTAGAAAATGATGATAATATCGTTAAACTGCTCGAGTCAGAGGCCCCTGTAATAACGATTTTCGGCAAATCCTGGGAACTTCACAGTAGGGAGGTCCTTAAAATTACCCCTGATCAGAACCTGGAAATTATAGCGGATTCATGCAGATATCTGGCAGACAAGAAAAGGGAGGTTATTTTTGATGCAGAACATTTTTTTGACGGTTATAAAGACAATCCTGAATATGCATTGCAGGTTTTGAAAACAGCTGCAGCCAACGGTGCTTCTTCGATAGTTCTCTGTGACACAAACGGCGGAATTATAACTTCTGAAATAACCGCTATATGCAAAAAAGTTGTCGCTATGCTTCCACAGGATATATGCGTAGGAATACACTGCCATAACGATTCAGGCCTTGCCGTGGCTAATTCACTGGCGGCAGTGGAAACAGGCATAACACATATACAGGGAACAGTAAACGGTTTTGGAGAAAGATGCGGAAACGCTGATTTATGTTCAATAATCCCTACTTTAGAATTGAAAATGGGAAAAAAATGCCTTCTTGAAGACAACCTTAAAAAGCTTAAAAGTTTAAATTTGGCAATAAACGAAACAGCCAATATTAATGCTAACCCGAATCTGCCCTTTGTCGGTAGCAGTGCTTTTGCGCATAAAGGCGGTATGCATGTTAACGCTGTCAATAAAAATCCTGCGACTTTTGAGCATATCCCCCCTGAAACAGTCGGCAACAAACGAAGGATACTTGTTTCGGATCTATCCGGTAAAACAAACATTTTAATGAAGGCTGCAGAGCATAATATTGAAAACCTCACAGACAGTGATATTAAGGAAATTCTTTCAGAGCTGAAAAAGGTTGAAGACAGCGGATATGAATTTGAATCCGCCAATGCTTCCTTCACGTTATTCGTAAAAAAAGTAATGAAAACTTATGAACCTTTTTTTCAGCTTGAAGGGTATAGAGTCATCGTAGAAAAGAGAGGCCACAATGAACCGCCTCTTTCTGAAGCAACTGTAAAAGTAAGCGTCGGCGGGAAACAGGAACTTACCGCAGCGGAAGGGGACGGACCTGTCAATGCACTTGATAAAGCGTTTAGAAAATCATTAAGCAAGTTTTATCCGCAAATCAACGATTTTTACCTTATTGATTATAAAGTTAGAATTTTTCAGGGCGCGGAAGGCACTGCAGCTAAAACAAGGGTTCTTATTGAATCCGGGAATACTAAAGAAAGCTGGGTTACTGTAGGTGTAAGTGAAAACATAATTGAAGCCTCCTGGGAAGCGCTTGTTGATTCTGTTGAATATGCTCTTTTGTTAAAAAATTCAAAAAACAATCAGGCAAAATGATAAATATTTGAGCCGGGAATAAAAACTGATGTGTATTGCTCTAAAAAGAACTTTAGTAATTGGACTTTGCACAGGTTTTCTTTATACGACTTATCCGGTTCCAAGAGCAAAAGCGATGGATCCGGCCACCATTGCTATACTGGCTCCTATAGTTCTGCCTTATGCTAAGGCTGCTGCAGCATATGCAATTAAGGGGACTGTAAGATCTGCTCCCGGTCTCCTTAATGCAGGTATGGAAGTTTTAAATATCTTACGCCTTCCGCTCGGAGTACTTCAGGTATTCTTAGGATGGCCTTTCGGTCTTATGGGTACAGGATTTCATAATATTGTACGGGGCTTTGCCGCTCCGTTTTTATTTATAAAGGAAATACTGTCTATGCCTTTGTATTTTTTCGGATTTTCAAAACCATAATAAATGAAGCAATGCCGTTGAATTAAAACAAAATTATTGATTTTGCTTAGTCTACGGAACCATCTGTCTTCGCTTGAAGCTACGCCTAGACAGCGGAGGACTGGTTCCCTCCACCACGAATTCTGTATTTTGTGGAGGGAATCAATCCTTTGATTCCGAAAGCATAATCCTTAATTCAATGACATTGATAAATAAACAGCAATGAATTTTGACAGTGATGAAAACTTTTATCGACGTATCGTTAACCGTAAAAGGAAAAAGTTCCGGAAAATGGAATATATCCTGAAGGAATGGTACGGCTATGAAAAAGGGGCTTCAGAGTTGCCTCAGTATTTGCCCAAAGAAGAGAAAATTCAGGATGTAGTTGATAAAATAATAAACAAAAATATGGGGCCGAAAGAAAAAAAATTTATGGAGCTGAAAAAGGAATGGGGGAAATTAATGGGGACACAGATTGAAAGAATATCCTCTCCTGTTAGCCTAAAAAATAACATCCTGACCATAGAAGTTGAAAACAGTGCATGGCTTATGGAATTAAAAAATTTTCACGGGCGACTGATTGAAAAGAAAATTAAAAATTTCAGCGGGAAAAATTTTTGTTATAAGATTATTTACGTTTTAAAAGGGTATAAAAAATAATTAGATTTTGCAGGAAAGACTGTTTAAGGCAGCTGAAGGACTTTATAGCGGTAAATATTTATCTACCTGATTTTTTTATAAGTTCAAATTATAACAGGATATTCAGCCTCTAAATAATGCATTTCTGCAGAAAATTCACTATTTTCTGAGTAGTTTATTTTGCAGTAGCATAAAAACCTTTGGGTAGCGGTATTGAAAATTATATAAATCTGTTATATACTTATATTCCACGGCTAATATTATTTTTAATATCGGGTTACAGTATAACATTATAAAAAACTGAACATAAGTACTTTAATTCTCGAATATAAACTTTATTTAGGAGGAAAAAATGGCTAAAAAAGTTACTATCAATGGTAACACTGCAGCATCGCATGCAGCGTACGCATTTAGCGAAGTTGCCTCAATTTACCCAATCACACCGTCTTCTGATATGGGTGAATATGTTGACGCATGGGCAGCCCAGGGACGTAAGAACATTTTCGGTACTAAAATCGAAGTTACTGAAATGCAGTCTGAAGCTGGAGCTGCAGGAGCAGTTCACGGTTCTTTAAGTGCAGGATCGCTTACTACCACATTTACTGCTTCACAGGGACTTCTTCTAATGATTCCCAACATGCATAAAATCGCCGGTGAAATGCTTCCGACCGTTTTTCATGTTTCCGCCCGCTCGCTGGCATGCCAGTCATTATCTATTTTCGGTGACCACTCTGATGTAATGAGCTGCCGTAATACAGGGTTTGCCATGATGGCTGCAGGCTCTATACAGGAAGAAATGGATCTTGCTACAGTCTCTCATTTGGCTACTTTGAAAGCTCAGATCCCGTTCCTTTCATTCTTTGACGGTTTTAGAACCTCACATGAAATTCAGAAAGTCGAAGAAATTGATTATGCTACAATGAAAGAGCTCTGCGACATGGAATATGTAGAGCGTTTCCGTAAAAGAGCAATGCGTCCTGAAGACCCTATAGTAAAGGTTGCGGCACAGAATCCTGATGTTTACTTCCAGGGTAGAGAAACGGTCAACAAATACTATGATGCAGTACCGGAAATCGTACAGGAATATATGGATAAACTCGCGGCTAAGATTGGCCGTCAGTACCATCTTTTTGATTATGTAGGAGCACCGGATGCAGAAAAAGTTATAATCGCAATGGGTTCTTCATGTGATACAATAGAAGAAACTGTTAATTACCTGACTGCACGCGGAGAAAAAGTAGGAGCCATCAAGGTTAGACTTTACAGACCGTTCTCAGCAAAAGCTTTTCTTGATTCTCTTCCATCAACCGTTAAAAAAATTGCAGTGCTTGACAGAACTAAAGAGCCGGGTGCGCTTGGTGAACCGCTTTACATGGATGTTGCTACTGTACTTGCAGGAAAAGATATTAAAGTTATCGGCGGACGCTACGGCCTTTCAAGTAAGGAATTTACTCCTTCAATGGTTAAAGCTGTTTATGATCATCTTGAAGGAGAGGCTTTCCACAGCTTTACAGTTGGTATCGAAGATGATGTTACAAATCTTTCAATCCCGGTCAATGAGCATATTAATACAGAGCCTGAAGGCGTAATGGGATGTATGTTCTGGGGACTTGGCTCTGACGGAACAGTAGGAGCAAACAAAAACTCAATTAAAATTATCGGTGACAATACAGATATGAACGCCCAGGGTTACTTTGTTTATGACTCAAAGAAATCTTATGGCATCACTGTTTCCCACCTGCGCTTCGGCAAATGCAGAATACAAAGTCCGTATCAGGTTAAAAACCCGGAATTTGTCGCCTGCCATAATGCTTCTTATATTGGACGTTATGATATGCTGTCCGGTATTAAAGAAGGCGGAATCTTCCTGCTCAATTCAGAATTTGACAGCTCTGAAGTATTTAATCATCTTACCAGAGATATGCAGGAAACCATAATAAACAAAAACATTAAATTTTACAATATTGATGCTTTAAAAATCTCTGAAGAAGCAGGGTTAGGCGCTCGTATTAACACTGTGATGATGGCTGCATTCTTTAAAATTTCAGGTGTTCTCCCTGAAAAAGAAGCTATTGAGCTTATGAAAAATGCCATTAAGAAAGAGTACAGCAGGAAAGGTGAAGATATTGTAAAAATGAACTGGGACTGCATTGACAAAGCGGCTGCCGCACTTCAGCAGATTGATGTCCCTGATTCAATTACAGAATCATATGAATTTAAACCAATGATTTCCGATGACGCTGATGACTTTGCAAAAGAAGTTATCAAACCGACACTTCATCTTGAGGGCGACTCAATACCTGTATCAAAGATGTCTTTTGACGGAACACTGCCTACAGCAACCTCAAAACTTGAAAAACGCTGTATCGGCCCGAGAATACCAAGGTGGCTTCCTGAAAACTGTATACAGTGTAATCAGTGTGTAAATTCCTGTCCTCATGCAGTAATAAGAGCCAAACAGATTGCTCCGGCATATCTTGAAGGCGCTCCTGAAGCATTCAAAACTCTTAAATCAAAAACTAAAAACGATAAAGAATTGCAGTATAGACTTCAGATTTATGTAGAAGACTGTACAGGGTGCGGTGTCTGCGTTGAAACATGTCCGGCTAAAAAGAAAGCACTCGAATTCAGTACTCTTGAAAAAGAGCGCGAAGCAGGCGAAATAGAAAACTACAGATACTTTGAAAAGCTTCCTGAAAACGTCCTGGACGGTGTTTCTGATACCACACTTAAAGGCGCAATGTTCAAACAGCCTCTTTTCGAGTTTTCAGGTGCATGCGCAGGTTGCGGAGAAACTCCATATGTAAGAATGGTTACTCAGCTGTTTGGAAACAGAATGTTAGCTGCCAACGCTACAGGCTGTTCCTCAATCTATGGCGGTACTTTCCCGACTGTACCATACTGTAAAGACTCAAAAGGCTACGGCCCGGCCTGGGGCAACTCGCTTTTTGAAGACAATGCTGAATATGCGTTTGGTATGCGTCTGGCGGTAGACAGTAACAGAGAACAGCTTAAAATGAATGTTGAAAAACTGCTTTCAGAAGGCTTAAAAAATAAAGAACTGCAGGCTGCCCTCGAAAAATGTCTCAGCATTTGGGACAAAACGGATGATGAAGCTGTGGATGCACAGGAGGCAGCTAAAATAGAAATAAATAAAGCAGTTAAAACCTGTAAGTGTGAGTGTAAAGAAGTTCTATTAAAAGTTGCTGAACTTCAGGATTACTTCATTGATAAGAGTGTCTGGGCTATCGGCGGTGACGGCTGGGCAAACGATATTGGATACGGCGGCCTTGATCATGTAGTTGCTTCCGGCAAAGATGTTAATCTTCTTGTGCTTGACACTGAAGTATATTCTAATACCGGCGGCCAGGCTTCAAAGGCAACTCCGATAGGTGCTGTTGCTAAATTTGCTAATGCCGGTATGCGTAAACCCAAGAAGAACTTAGGATTTATGTGTATGACTTACGGGGATGTATATGTAGCTTCAATATCTTTAGGTGCAAACCGTAATCAGGCACTGAAAGCCATCAGAGAAGCAGGAGAACATAAAGGCCCGTCCGTTATAATAGCATATGCTCCATGTATCGCTCATGGTATAAATATGATGAAAACTCAGATTGAGCAGAAACGTGCTGTCGATTGCGGTTATTATCAGCTATTCCGCTATAACCCGAACTTAGACAAGCCGTTCATTTGGGAAACAAAAGAACCAAAAGAAAGTTACCAGGAGTTCATTAGAAGTGAACGCCGCTATACAGCATTGAAGAAAACAGCTCCGGAAGAAGCAGAAAAACTGTTTGCTGAGTCTGAAAAAGATGCGAAGAGGCGTAATGAATTCTTCAGAAAAATGGGCGATATAATGTAATATTTTAAAAGTAATAAAATCAAAAAAGCTCTTCCTTTTCGGGAAGAGCTTTTTGTTTTCAATTGCATCTTATATTACTTCATAACCGGTAAATATAAAGCTTCCAACAGCTAATGGTTTGCCTGGACGCAGCAGCACACTGAGTAGTAGCGTACTGTACTCATACTAATTATTTACGCCGAATACATTTCGGCAAATAAACTAACTGCAATTAGACGGTCCACGAAAAAGGGTTTCATAGCTCTGATTTTTCTTTTGCTATGATAATCATATCACAAGATTTATGATTTTTCACAGCCGTCTAATTAAAAGTTAAATTTTACTTTAACTAAAGTAAAATTTGGAAAAAAATCTATAAAAAACAGGACAAAATGATTACATTGTATCACACTCTATGTTTCTATAATGTTTATATGGCTTTTCAGGCCGCTTTTCTACTGAAAATTTGATAATAATTAGCGTTGATCTTCGTTCGACGAAGTTTAATCATTTCTGAAACAAAACGGTAGGGCGCGATCTCCGAGCGCGCCGCAATACAGCATTATTGTTAAATGTATAATAAAATTATACGATTTAATGCAATATTTTACTGTATAGTAATTTTGTCTCAGGGAAAGACTGTGAAAGTCTGAGAGCGTTTCGGCCCTACAGATATTATACCTATATCAGCATTTACAAGTTCTGCAATCCATTTTAAATAATTCTGAGCCTGCAAAGGCAGTTCATCAAAAGATTTAGCCTTACTTGTATCAGACTGCCACCCTGCCATCTCTTCGTATATAGGTTTTGCCTTTTCCATAAGTTCTGTATCAGAGGGCATAGCTTTATATTGAATACCGTCTATTTCGTAAGCTGTACATACCTTCAGTGTTTTTAATTTATCGAGTACATCAAGCTTTGTTATTGCGAGTTTATCGGTCCCGTTAACCATACATGAATATTTAGCAGAAACAGCATCAAACCAGCCGCATCTTCTCGGGCGTCCGGTTGTAGCCCCAAACTCACTGCCGATTTTTCTTATAGTTTCTCCTTCTTCATTGAAAAGTTCCGTTGGAAACGGCCCCTCGCCGACCCTTGTGCAGTATGCTTTCATAACACCGTAAATTTCTGTAATATATTTTGGAGACAGTCCGGAGCCTGTACAAGCAGCGCCTGTGGTTGTATTGCTGCTTGTAACATAGGGATAAGTTCCGTAGTCCACATCAAGGAGCATCCCCTGAGCTCCTTCAAATAATATTTTTTTTCCACTGGATGCTGCTTTATTAACAGTCAATACAGTATCTTTTATATAAGGAGCAAGAAACTCAGCTGCTTCTTTTAATTTTCTCCATTCTGTTTCAACATCTACTTTTTCAAAATCAAAACCTTCCAGGATAGTATTATAATATTCCGCTTCTTCACGAAAACGGGATTCAAACCTTTTGATATCAAGCATTTCAAGTGCTCTAATGCCCCGTCTTGCGGCTTTATCGCCGTATGTCGGTCCGATTCCTCTTTTTGTAGTACCGATTTTTTTTTCAGGGTTTCGCTGCTGCTCTTTTAAGCCGTCTATTAGACAATGATATTGAAATATGAGATGGGAGCGTGTACTGATTTCAAACCTGTTTTTAAAACTTACTCCGGACTGTGAAAGAGCTTCCATTTCTTCTTTAAGGATTACAGGATTTACTACAACCCCGTTACCTATAATGTTTTTTGTTTTTTTTCGAAAAATTCCTGAAGGTATAAGGTGAAGGACATATTTATCATTTCCGATTTCTACAGTATGGCCGGCATTATTACCCCCTTGAAACCGGACGACCATACCAACATCTTTTGTTAATACATCTATTATTTTGCCTTTCCCTTCATCACCCCACTGTAGTCCTACAAGAATTGTTGTACTCATTGCTGGCTTTCCTGTTGTTATAAACTTTTAAGATTGTATATATTTATTAAAAAATGCATAAATGCATAAAAAAAAGAAAATTTTTTTAAAAAAATTCGTGCAGTTTAATTATAAGTTTTCGCCCAAATCCTACTTCTTTTGTTAAATAATTTGCAAGCTTCAAATCATCATTAAGTGTTTGATTAGAAAACCATTCAATTAAAAAATAGGCAAACTTTAAAGTTGAGTCTCTGTCAAGTTCTCTATATTCGGCTCTTATTTTATATTCCATCAGCCTATCGAGAATGTCGCGATGCTTTTCTCTATGCTCTTTAAAATAAGGATAATTAAACTCGCTCATTAAACTTTCTTCTGAATGAAAATGTTTTACGGCAAAAGTCCTAATCTTTGAAATCCGTTTTCTGGTATTGTCGGGGTCAATTTCTCTACTGGCTAAACATTCGTCAAGAAGGTGATTAACAAATTTGTAAAAAATTTTATGTTGTTTGTCAATTTCTTTTATGCCTACTTTAAGCTTGTCCGTCCAGACTATATTTCTTTCCATTCTTTAATCTTCCTGAAATTTATGAACTTAGATTCTGAAGAGCAAGTCTTATTAAACATTCACTGTCAGTTGCTTCATCGCTTTTTGAAGCAGCTTTTTTCACTGCTTTTTTAGCCGTTTCGTATTTAAAACCAAGCTGAACAAGTGCAAGTGCCGCTTCCTCTGCCTGTCTTGACAGAGCTGCTTCTTCAGAGTTTTGATCATACAGGGTTTCCGGTGCAAAATCAATTATTTTTTCTCTGAGCTCTATAACAAGGCGTTCAGATGTTTTTTTCCCAAGTCCATTAATTTTGCTTAAACTCTTAGTATCAGCATTAGTTACATATTCACAAAAATTATGTACAGAAATACTGCTCAGTATCTTAATTCCAAGTTTTGGACCGATTCCCGATGCAGAAATGAGAATTTTATACAGTCCTTTTTCAAATAAAGAGGCAAAACCGTAGAGAGTCATTTCGTCTTCTCTTACATACAAGTACGTGAATAATTCGACATTTTCACCTTCTCTCGGCAACTTATCATACGTACTCAGCGGAATTATAATTTCATAATAGACTCCGTTTACATCAACGAGTACTTCAGCAAGTGAAACTGTATCAAGTTTTCCTGTTATTTTACCAATCATTATAAAATTCCTTGAAAATAATTATTGAGTGACTTAAAACCTTTGTAAAGTTCAAATGCATAATTTGGGTTAAAATTTGCTTTTATTAATAATAGCATATAAAATAGTTTCAGACTTTTTTTTCAAAAACATTTTTGAATGTAATTTTAAATAATTAGCCGGTCAATGCGAAGGAGTAGTTATTTCATAGCTTTGATTTCTCTTTAGTTATACCCAAAACGATTTGGTTTATTTATCCAACACACCATACGGTATGACCTGTATCGCATGATAAGGTCGAAAAATAAAGTGTATGTCCAAGTTCATTCACGAAAGACAAAAGCCATAAAATCGTATACACTTGTGTTTAGCATAATAATATCACATAATTTGTAATTTTTTACAGCCGTCTAATTATTTTCCTTTAACTGAAGTAAAATTTCGAGAAAAATCATTGAATTCAATTAATAAATTAAAAACTAATATTACTGAAAAACGAAAGAAGGTATAATGGTAAAACTAACTCAGACTCCCGGTATTGGAGAACATAAATTATTTTTCTGCGGTGATATTATAAAATTTAAACTTGAGCTGGATACTCCTGTAAAAGGACGGGCATTCCTGCGGACTAATCTTGAAAAAGGGTACGTTCTCCGCAGAGAAGTTATAGCCAGAACACTTGAAAACAGAGTCGGAAGTGCCCAGGACTGGCACGATATTCCAATGTTTAAAGTAAATGAAAAAGTTTATACTGTAGATATTGCGTTAACTGAAGTGGGGCATTATGAAGCAATGTGCTGTTTTTTTGCCGAAACCAAAAATGAACCATACTGGCCCGGAAGTAAAAATATCGCAATAAATGTTGAACCTGCAGAATACAGCTGCGCCAACTCAATTTACTGTGCTTTTCCCAGACAGTTCGGGCCGAACAAATATAATTCTGAGTCAAAGCCTATTGCAGGGCTGACAAACAGTAAAATGATAAAATTTGATAAAGAGGGTTTCACTGTAATCCCACCCTCGGGAACCTTTAGAGATTTAAAAAAAGAACTTGACCATATAATAAACGATCTTAACTGCAGGATCATCCACCTTCTGCCAGTTAATCCGACACCTACGGTCTATGCAAGAATGGGACGCTACGGAAGTCCCTATGCTTCACTTGATTTTACCAATATAGACCCCTCTCTTGCAGAATTTGACAAACGAGCCACCCCCCTTGAACAGTTTTTGGAATTAGTTGATGAGATACATCATAAAAATGCAAAGCTGATTATTGATGTAGCTATAAACCATACCGGCTGGGCATCAAAAGTTCATGAAGAACACCCTGAGTGGCTCCTTCGAGAAGAAGACGGTAAAATCATATCCCCCGGGGCCTGGGGAGTCACCTGGGGAGATCTGACAGAACTTGATCATAAAAATCTTGAACTCAGAGAATATCTTGCCGAAATGTTTCTTATCTGGTGTGAGAGAGGGGTTGACGGTTTCAGATGCGATGCAGGTTATATGATACCGTTCGATGTATGGGAATATATTATTGCAAATGTCAAACAACAGTATCCGGATACTATTTTTCTGCTCGAAGGACTTGGCGGCGATATTAAAATTACCCTTAATCTGCTTGATAAAGCTAACATGAACTGGGCTTACTCAGAACTTTTCCAGAATTATACTAAAAAAGAGATAACTGAATATGTAGAATTTGCCCATAAAATAAGCGGTGAAGACGGACTCATGGTAAATTATGCAGAAACCCATGACAATAATAGACTCGCAGCAACCTCCAAAGAGTATTCTATGATGAGAACCGGACTTTGCGCTCTGCTTTCAAGTTCAGGGGCTTTCGGCTTTACAAACGGTGTAGAATGGTTTGCTACTGAAAAAATTGATGTACATCAGGCCAGAGCCCTAAACTGGGGCAGCGAAACAAACCAGGTTGATTATTTATCTAAAATAAATACAATCCTAATAAATCATCCTGCTTTTCACAGATGTTCTAAAATTAAGTTCGTTGATACTAAAAATGATAATATTATAGGTGCCGTTAGAACCTGCAAAAATAATGAGTTCAAGGCTCTTATTTTAATCAACCTTGATTATAAGAATCCCAGTAAATTTAAATATAGTGATCTGGATCTGGGTGATTTCAGTGATATCCCATTTTACGACTTACTGAACGATCTTGATCTCACCAAAGAATACAAAGAAGATATTGCTGTTAAGCTTAAACCCGGACAAATTTTGTGCCTTGAGCAGTCACCCTCAACAATAACCAACCTTATGGCTGAAAAAGTTGTCAGGCCTGATATTATTGATGTCCAGCGCGCAAGAGCTTTGGCTCTTGAAATCATCTGCTGGAAAAACAGTTCAAATGTCGTTAATGAAATAGACAGTAGTTCTGCTGCAGAAAAATTAATAGCTGATCCACTTAAATTTTGCAGTAATTTATATACTGAAAACACACCTGTACCTATTGTACATTTTTCCTGGCCGGAAGATACAAGAAGAAAAATAATGATACCTCCGAACCATATGCTTTTTGTAACCGCCCCCCACAGGTTCAGGGTAAGCCTTAAGTACAATAATGAAATTGTTGTTCAGCATTATAGCCTGTACTGTAAACAGGGTAAATATTTTACCTTTCTGAAATACAGCGAAAAGGCCAACTTATTCGGGTATGCAACAATAAGTATTCATGTTTATACTGAAAAAAAATGTGTCAAAACCGACTCTGATCTATTACTGTTAGGCTATGATTTCAATTCTCCCAACCACTATTTAAGTGCAAAAGAGATAAGAAAATTTTCCGGCACTTTCCTGGATACCAACGGTCGTGGCGGAATGATGCGTCCATGCCTGAATTGGGGAGAAATTAATGATGGATATAATGCCGTTCTCGCAGCTAATACGAATACAGATTATCCTGTAGACAGACAGATAATGTTCAATCGCGCCAGGGCATGGATTCTTAGACAGGGCAGATCAGAAGAACTCAATATTAACACAACCAGGGATTTTTTCATTAACTCTGAAGGAGGGGGGACCTGGACCTTCCATGTTCCGGTCGGGAACGGTTTATATGCTGACTGCAGTATAGCAATGATTATGGTTGACAACTGCAATGCTTTAAAAATGAGTATTTACAGACATCCTTCTCATGGTAAGAAACATTATATGCAGGATGATGATATAATCCATTTTATTATGAGACCAGATATTGAAGACAGAAGCTTTCATGAAGAGACAAAAGCAAATGATGAATTAAAACAGAAGTTTGAGAAAGCTGTTTCGGGCTTTGAAAAAGGTTTCAGTTTTTCTCCGACTTCAGAAAGAACGCTCAGGGTTATTTCTTCAAAAGGATTTTTTGGAGTGGAACCGGAGTGGAAAACTTCAATTTCAAGAAAAACTGAAGCTGAAAGAGGTTTTGAAGAATTTTCCGATCTGTACAGTCCCGGATATTATAAGATAGATTTGGCCGGAGGTGAACATGCTGAAATATTAGCTCAGGTTTTAACAGATAAAGAAAAAGCGGAAATAGAACCTATGGATTATGTAGACTATAAATATCTTTTTAAGCCGTCTCATAACAACTTAGAAAAAGTGTTACTGCGCGCAATGAATAAATTTATAGTTAAAAGAGATCATTTAAAGACTGTTATTGCCGGATATCCATGGTTTTTAGACTGGGGCCGTGACACCCTGATATGCGCTAGAGGCCTTATTGCAGCAGGTAATCTTGAAGAGGTAAAAAAAATACTTCTGCAGTTTGCTAAATTTTCCAAAAACGGCACACTTCCGAATATTATTCATGGTGACACGGTCGGGAACCGAGACACTTCAGATGCCCCGTTATGGCTGATTATTGCAACTGAAGACTATTGCAGCGCAGTAGATAACTATGATATTTTAAATGAAAAACTTGATAAAGAAAGGACAATGCTTGAAAGTTTAACTTCAATTATTGAAAATTATATTAAAGGCACTTCAAACGGTATTGTTTTAGATAAGGAAAGCAAACTTGTTTACAGTCCTTCGCATTTTACATGGATGGATACAAACTATCCGGCCGGCACTCCCCGGGAAGGCTATCCTGTAGAAATTCAGGCTTTATGGTATGCCTCTTTAGAATTTATAGGTAAAATATCAGGGAATGCTACTTATACCAAACTTTCACGAAAGGTAAAAAATTCTATTTATAAATTTTTTAGATATGAAGAACATGATAAAAACGGAAAACCTACAGGCAATATTTGGCTATCAGACTGTCTCCATACTTCAAAATCCGGTTCTGCTGAAAAAGCTAAGGCTGATGATCATATACGGCCAAACCAGTTGTGGGCTATAACTCTTGGAGCTGTTGACAACATTGAATTGTCGAAATCGATAATACAAACCTGTTCGAAGCTGCTGGTTCCGGGGGCCATACGCTCAATCGCTGATAGAGAAAACAGCTATAAACTTCCGGTATATAACAATGACAAAACAAAACTTCTGAATAACCCGGAAAATCCATATTTCAGCAAATATGAAGGAAATGAAGATACTTCAAGAAAACCGGCATATCATAACGGTACCGCCTGGACTTTCCAGTTTCCATTATACAGTGAAGCCTACTATAAAGTATTCGGTGTTTTAGGAAAGGAACATGCTTTAAGTATACTATCTTCAAGCGAAATTTTGTTCAGACAGGGCTCATTTTATCAGATACCCGAAATCGTTGATGGCGACCTTCCTCACAGAGAAAGAGGCTGTGATGCACAGGCCTGGGGTGTAACCGAACTCTACAGGGTCTGGAAAATGTTAAAATAACAAAAAAAATCCGCTGCGGTCTTTATTAAAATTTATACCATTTAATACTAAAAAAAAATATGTTTACATTTATATTATATATTGTTTTAACAATAAAAAATTGTGGAGATCTATTATGAAAAAAATCAATGATTGGTATGACAATTTCGGAGAAGTTTTAATTGCCTCTGACCACGGCGGACTTGAAATGAAAAAAATCATCCGCAATACCCTGCAGGAAAAAGGAACAGAAACACTTGACCTGGGTCCGGATAAATATGTATCCACAGATGATTACTCGGATTATGCAGCAGAACTTTCTTCAAGAATATCTAAAGGGAAAAATAAATGTGGAATTTTAATATGCCGCAGCGGTGCGGGTATGGTCATAAATGCAAACAGATTTCACTATGTAAGAGCATTTGTTGCATTGAACCAGGAAAGCGCAAGAGTCAGTAGATCGCATAACTGCTCAAATGTACTGGTCTTACCTGCAGATTTTATTGATGCTGAAGAAGCAGTGAAAATTATTGAAACATGGCTCTCTACACCTTTCAGCAATGAGGATAGACACCTCAGACGTATTGAAAAAGTTGAATTAAATTCTTATGACGAAGTAGCAACTATTAGAACGGTTGACCCGGAAATTGCAGAATATATTGAAGAAGAAGGAAACCGCCAGGAAGACGGGCTTGAACTTATAGCATCCGAAAACTTTGCCAGTACTGCTGTGCAGGCAGCCCAGGGCAGCATATTAACTAATAAATACGCAGAAGGATACCCGGGCAAAAGATATTACGGAGGATGTGAAGTCGTTGATAAAGTGGAATTGCTGGGTATTGAAAGAGCCTGCAAAATTTTTGATGCTGAAGCCGCAAATGTCCAGCCGCATTCCGGCAGCCAGGCAAACATGGCAGCATATTTTGCTCTTATTAAACCGGGTGATACTATTTTAGCAATGGACCTTGCACACGGAGGACATTTAACTCACGGACATCCGCTGAACTTCAGCGGAATGATGTATAATGTTATTCCTTACGGAGTGAAAAAAGATACTGAAACTATAGATTATGACCACCTGGAGGAACTCGCAGTCGAAAATAAGCCAAACTTGATCGTGGCCGGTGCAAGTGCATATTCAAGAGTTATAGATTTTGAAAGGCTTAAAAAAATAGCGGATAAAATAGATGCTAAGTTAATGGTTGATATGGCTCATATTGCAGGGTTGGTCGCAGCCGGACTTCACCCAAACCCAGTCCCCTACTGTGATATTGTTACTACTACAACTCATAAATCACTGAGAGGCCCTCGCGGGGGACTTATACTCTGTAAAAAAGAATACTTGAAAGCTGTTAACTCAAAAGTATTCCCCGGTATTCAGGGCGGCCCTTTAATGCATGTTATCGCAGCAAAAGCAGTATGCTTTAAAGAGGCTATGACTGAAGAGTTTAAAGGATATCAGAAACAGCTTATTGCCAATGCAGCCAAACTTGCTGAAGAACTTGTTAACTGCGGTTTCAGGATTGTATCAGGCGGAACAGATAACCACCTTATGCTTGTTGACCTGCAGCCGAAAAAAACTACTGGAAAAGCTGTACAGAACGGACTTGAAAAAGCAGGAATAACCGTTAATAAAAATATGATTCCTTTTGATCCGGCTAAACCGTTTATAACAAGCGGAATAAGGATAGGTACGCCGGCGGTGACAACACGCGGCCTAAAAGAAAAGGATATGCATAACATAGCATTATGGATAAGCAGGGTTGTCGATAATTTAAATAATGATGAAGTATTGGCTGAAATTAAAGAGGAAGTAAAAGCTTTCGCTGAGAAGCATCCAATGCCCTCTTTTTAAAATCTGTTGATTTTATCAAATACCTCCGGCAGTAGTCGGGGGTATCTAATAATGCCTCCTCCTGTTCAGAAAAAGGGGGGACTCTTCTGGTTTTCAAATGTATTTGCTTAAAAACAAAGTAAAAATCTTTTACTTGTCCCTTGATATACACAAGAGTATGCGGTTTCATGGTTTTTGTCCTTCGTAACTGAACCTGGCCATACATTTTATTTTTCGACCTTATCATTCGATACAGTTTATACCGTATGGTGTGATGGATAAAAAAACCAAAACGTTTTGGGTATACTATGAAATATTCGACAATAGCTGTATTTGTTTTAACATTTTTTATAATAGCAGTAATTGCGGTAGGTTGTTTCAGTATTACTATAGACTCAGCTGTAGCTATATTCAGAGATAAAAATTTTTTAACTGCAGTACTGTTTTCTCTGGAAACTTCTATATGCGCTGTAATTCTTGCAATAATTATAGGGGTGCCGGCAGGCTTGTATTTGTCAAAACGCAATAACTACATGGTTTACATAATCGATTCTGTACTCGATATACCTATTGTTGTACCGCCCCTTATTGTAGGCGTGCTGATGCTTAACTTTTTAAACATAGCTGCTTTAAGGAGTATATACAATTTTATATTCACATTCTGGGGCGCTGTAATAGCCCAGTTTTTCGTATCAATACCTTTAACCGTTAAATCAGCCAGGAATTCCTTTGCGATGGTCCCCCCCGTGTATGAAATGATAGCTATTACTTTAGGGAAAAAACCCTTTAAGGCATTTTGGGACACTACTTTAAAAATTGCTCTTCCAGGTATCTCATCCGGACTTATTTTAACTTGGATGAGGTGTTTAGGTGAATTTGGCGCGACTCTCATGGTTGGGGGCGGAATTCCGGGAAAAACCGAAAATATCCCTGTCAACATTTATATTAATATAACTTCGGGTAATTATGAGAAAGGGCTGTCGGCGAGTATAATCACCATAATTATAGCTTTTACTTGCATATTGTTTATGAGGATATTATATTTTTTTAGAAAGAACGAAAAATAAGAGGTTTCAGTTATGGAAGACAGAACAAATAGATTAAAAAGTGCTATAAAAGAAGGGATTAATGAAGAAGAAGGTAAAAAATATTTAACCTGCGGTAAAGCTCACCAAATTTCAAAAAAGCAGAATATTACCTTAAAAGAGTTAGGCAATTATTGTAATCAGAATGGAATAAAAATTATAAAATGCCAATTGGGATGCTTTTAATATAATACTGTTATGGAACCTGTAATAAAAAGCTTACTTGACAATGATTTATATAAATTTACTATGCTGCAGGCGTTTTATAATTTTGAGAGGCAGCTTGACGCCGAGTACAGGTTTACCTGCAGAACTGAAAATATTGATTTTTCAGATTGTATAAAAAAAATAAAAGAACAGTTGGATCTGTTAAGTAAGCTGTCTTTCAAAAGGGAAGAACTCGAATATTTAAATGCTATCCCTTATTTTAAAACTGAATTCATTGATTTTCTAAGTAAATTCAGGTTCGATACTAAGTATATAGTTAAATGTGAAACTGACAAAAAGGGACAACTTCAAATAATTATTAAAGGTCCCGTTATCTATACAAGTCTGTTTGAGGTACCTATTCTTGCGATTGTCAATCAATTGTATTTTAATAAAAGAGTTTTAAATTCTAAGGCATGGGAATGCGGAGAACTGAAACTAAAAAATAAAATAAATTTTTTGAATAATGCCGGGAAAAATATTTTTTTTGCAGATTTTGGTACAAGAAGAAGATATTCATTAACGTGGCATGAGCATGTAATAGATGAAATCATAAAATCCGGATATAAAGGTTTTATTGGTACGAGCAATGTTTATTTTGCTAAGAAATACAATATAAAACCAGTCGGAACAATGGCTCATGAATGGATAATGGCTCATGCCGGCACAGTTCCGGTACAGGAAAGTACAGAGCTTGCATTAAAACGCTGGATTGACTTTTATGAAGGTGAACTTGGTATAGCGCTGACTGATACTTATACTACAGATCATTATCTTACGGTTTTTAACGAAAACCTTGCCAAAGCATATACTGGTGTCAGGCATGATTCCGGAGACTGGAAAAAATGGGGGCTTAAAATGATCAATCATTATAATAAACTGGGTATAAATCCAAAAGATAAAATCCTTGTTTTCAGTGATAATCTAAATTTTAAAAGAGCCGAAGAAATTTATGAAGTTTTTCATGAACGGGCAAAAACTTTGTTTGGAATTGGGACAAACCTTACAAACGATGTAGGTATAAAACCTATTCAGATTGTAATAAAACTTGTTGAGTCTAATGGAAATCCCGTAATAAAAATCTCTGATTCTCCCGGGAAACTTATCTGTAAAGATGAGAAATATAAGAATTCGGTCATTAAATATTTTAATAAATTTATCTGAAAAAGAGAAGAATATGAAAGCTCTGATATTAGTCGATATACAGAATGACTTTATGCCGGGTGGTAATCTTGCTGTCCCGGAAGGGGATAAAATAGTTCCTATTATAAATGAACTCATGGATAAGTTTGACTTAGTAATTGCAGCAATGGACTGGCATCCAAGAGGTCACAAAAGTTTTGCAAGTTCGCACTACGGAAAAAAACCAGGAGATGTCATTGAGTTAAACGGCTGTAGGCAGATATTATGGCCTGAACACTGTATTCAAAACACAATAGGCAGCCAGATTCATAATGATATAGTTACAAAAAAAATTACTAAAATTATTTATAAAGGAACTAACATAAACATAGACAGCTACAGTGCCTTTCTTGAAAATGACAAAAAACATACAACTGGACTGGATATATATCTTAAAAATAATAGAATAAGAGATATATACATTGCAGGGCTTGCTACAGATTACTGTGTAAAATATACAGCCATCGACGGCAGTGAAGCAGGTTTTAATGTTTTTTTAATTAAAGAAGCATGCAGAGGTGTTGAGCTAAACAATGGTGATATCACAAAGGCTGTTAATGAAATGTCAAAATATGATATAAAATTTATTTCTAAAAACGAATTTTAACAATAACTTATATCAAGATTAAAAATAGGAGATCATAGTATGATTAAAAATTCAGGAAAAATTGTTTTCTTAATTTCTTTCTTTATTATTTGTATGATTGGCAGTAATGTTGTTAATGCTTTCAGTACCGAGTATTCATCCACTGAAGTAGAGTACCTGGAAATGCTTGACAAGGCAGATGTTGTAGTGGATTTATGCGTACATGATGATACTATTAAGTTAAAAAATCACCGGGAAAAAAAATATATAAAGGATGTATTAATTATATCACCCAGAACAGAGGAAATTCTTAACAGGAAAATACTGAAGATAAAACATCACCCGGATATAAAAAAAATTATTGAATATACTATTTCAGCCTGGAAAGCTAATAAAACAAAAAGATTATTTAAAATAGGCAGGTATTATACTACTGTTACAGTAGGGCAGGACAGGCATATATATATCTTAGCTATACTTGAGCAGAAAAAATTTGACAATATCTTTATTCGTTACAAACCTGCTATTCTGGTAAAATAGTATAACTGCCTTTTGAAATATAATCATTATTTTTAAATTATAAATTTCGAATTCCGGGTCCCTGGATTTACTCCCATTCGATGGTTCCCGGTGGTTTTGAAGTAATATCCAGAACAACTCTGTTTATGCCTCTAACTTCGCTGATTATTCTGCTGGAAATTTTTTCCAGAATATCATGAGGGATTCTAGCCCAGTCAGCAGTCATTGCATCATCGCTTTCTACAATTCTTAAAGCTGCAACGTTTTCGTAGCTTCTTTCGTCCCCCATTACGCCGACTGATTTTACAGGCAGTAAAACTGCAAAGGCCTGCCAAACTTTATAATAAAGGTTGGCTTTTTTTATTTCATCTACAACAATATAATCTGCTTCACGCAGAATATCTAATTTTTTCTTTGTCAAATTACCCAGCAGTCTGACAGCAAGGCCCGGCCCCGGAAAGGGCTGCCTGAAAACAACTTCTTTGGGTAATCCCAGTTCAAGACCGAGTTTTCTAACTTCATCTTTAAATAAACAGCGAATGGGTTCTAAAAGTCTTAAATTCATTATATCAGGGAGTCCGCCGACATTGTGGTGGCTTTTTATCATTGAACTAGGATTATCGCCGATAGGGACACTTTCAATTACGTCAGGATAAGTTGTACCCTGAGCTAAAAATTCAGCTTCTTTAATTTCGAGAGCCGCATTATCAAAAACCTCTATAAACTTATTACCGATAACTTTTCTTTTTTTCTCGGGATCAGTTATACCGCGCAAGCTTTTAAGAAACTCTTTTTCTGCATCAACATATTTTAAGTTTATTTTAAAATGCTTTGCATAAAGTTTCTTTACTGCCTCAGCTTCGTTTTTCCTTAGTAATCCATTATTAACAAAAATGCAAATAAGCTGCTCCCCGATAGCCTTATTTATCAATGCTGCAGTTACGGACGAATCTACACCTCCGCTTAAAGCGAGAATAACAGTTTTATTTTTTACTTTTTCTCTGATTTCCTTTACTGCAATATCAATATAAGAACTCATAGTCCACTGGTCTTTAATACTGCATATGTTTCTGCAGAAATTTTCTAAAATCTTCATTCCAAATTCTGTATGAACAACTTCCGGATGAAACTGTATTCCATATAATTTTTTCCGGGGGTTAGCGATTGCAGCAAATTCTGTATTGTCAGTACAGGCAATAGCAGAAAAGCCGCCGGGCAGCTTTTCAACCTTATCTCCATGACTCATCCATGCTGTAATCTGTTCCGCAGGTATGTCATGGAATAAATCTTCCTTAGACTGAATAAAAAGTTCTGTTCTTCCATATTCCCTTGCATTGCATGGTGTAATTTTTCCATTCAGTCCATAAACCATTAACTGTTCTCCGTAACAGATACCTAACACAGGAATTTTAAGTTTAAAAATTTCTGTGCTGCATTTAGGGGATTCTTCAGTTAATACACTTGAAGGGCCGCCACTCAAAATTATCCCTTCAGGTTTTTCTTCCTTTATCTTATCTATTGGTGTATTAAACGGAAGAATTTTGCTGTAAATATTGATCTCTCGTATACGTCTTGCTATCAACTGACTGTACTGAGATCCAAAATCCAGTATGATAACTGTTTCTTTTTTCATTATAATTCATTTCTGTTATAGGTTAAAATCTATGCTTTTTTAAAAAACATAAAGAGCTACATTTAGGGCATTTACGTGAAGATTCACCTGTTTTAATTAAAAATATATAGCCGCAGTCCTCGCATACACAGAGCTTGCCCTCTGAAAGCGACCAGTCATTTATATTAGTTCGCCATGACTCTCGTGCCCAAAGTATAGTTAAATATATAAACCAGCCAAGGATATAGATAAAAAAAGCGTATTCATAATTTATAGGTATCATAAGCTCTCCTTTTGCCAGACAACTTCAATTTTAAGGTATTTATTTGGAGAAAAGTATTTAGAATCAATAAAAGATGATTGTGTTATAATAGTGTTTCTTGCCATATTATCCAAATTTATACTTCCTGAAGATTTTAAGATTTTTACATCCGGAAAAAAATCGGGATTTTCTGTACATTTGACTTGAATAAGGGTGCTGCTTTGGGGTGGGTATTTTTTTATTATATGCTTCATCTCCATAGAAGCTGGAAATTTTAAAGGAATTGTCTCTCCAGAGTAATAATCCCTGAAAAGCGGATATTCTAATTTTAACTTAGGCAATTCAAAAGAAACTTCGGGCAGTGCAGGATAAGTATAAAGATTATATATCGAATAATTGTTTTCAAGGGATCTGTATGGGAGAAAGATTTTATCTATTTTTAAAGGTTTAATCTGTCTGTTAAATGATAAAAGTGAAGGTTGCCGGTTTATTAATTTAAATTTATATTTGCCGTTTAAAATTCTACTGTAATTGTATTTACTGTTTGGCAGTATAACTAAAGTTGGATCATTTATAACCAACCAGTCATGGATATTCCTTTCCATATCGGTTTTATTTTCTCCAAGAGGGATCATAGTAATTTTGTTGTGTCTGCTGTGGTTAGTATAAACCTTGAGTTTTATAGGAGTAAATAAAATCAACAGTAAAACATAAACAGCTGATGCTGTGAAAATCGCAAAAAACCAATGTATATTTTTATTACTCAGGTTCATACTAATAATAAATTTTTAATTATTTTTTTCAAACGGTATCTGTGAATAAGATTTTTCAGAAGCAACAGCAAAGTATACATTTAAATTTAGAGAATTAGCCAGCGACAGTACTTCGGAAACTGTGCCGTGAGGAGTATCTTTGTCTGCCCTTATTATAATACTGTCTATCTGATTTTTTGAAGCAATATGAGCAAGGTCCTCCTTTAGTCTTCGCAGACTCATAAGCTGGTCATTGAAATAAACTTTATCATTCTTTGATATAGTAACAACCAGTTTTTCTGCGTTAGTAGTTTGTGCTCTTACAGTAGGCAGTGTAATATCAATAGCGGATACCTGAACAAATGAACTGCTTAACATGAAAAAGATTAGCAGTAAAAAAATAACATCAATCAGCGGAACTACATTGAAGTTTCCTTTAATTATAACCAGATTAGTTTTTATCTTCACTTTTTTTCACCTATGCTGAATTCTTTTCATCCCAGGTCTTGATATGATGAGAATTAAAAAAATATATAATTTCTGATGATGCCTTGTCTATTTCTGTAGAAATAGTCTGTATCCTTGAAACAAGATAATTATATGCTATTGTACACGGTATAGAGACACATAGCCCTGCGGCAGTAGTTAAAAGTGCCTGCCAAATAGCTTCAGACAGTCCGACAGCATTAACAAATGCACCCTTTGCCTGTATAACCTGAAATGCATCAATCATCCCCAGTACTGTGCCTAATAGGCCTAATAAAGGGGCTATATAAGCAATAGTTGCAATTATATTCATTCTTCTCTCCAGTCTCGGGATTTCATCGAGCGAGGCATTTATTGCAACCTGTTTTAGATCTCTGTCCTTTTGCCCGTATCTTAAAATCACCGCTCTTAACACGTGTGATACAGGACCGGGAGTATCTTCACACAAACTTACTGCTTCGATAAGATTTTCTCTTTTTAATACATTAAAGATGCCGTTAAGCAGTTCCCCGACGTTGATTTGGGCCCTGTGAAGGTGGAACCAGCGCTCCAGTATAATTATCAGTGCAATAAAACTGCAGAACACGATAAGCCACATTACCGGCCCGCCGGATTTGATAATATCTGCAAAAACCATAAGCTTTCTCCTTAATTTATCTTTTTTGTAAAATCTTGATTTTATTTCTGAAACTTGAAACAGGCTCTATATTATATTTTATTAAGGTTTTATAAATATTAATAGCCGCCTTATCGGATTTTTCTGTATTATCCTTTTGCAGTAAATTTGAAAGGGCAATACCTGCTTTAGCCATCCATTCTTTTTCCGCATCAGTATTGCAGTCGAGTCCTAAAGCATTTCCATATAGTGCTTCATAATAATATTGTTCAGCTGCAGCTTTGTTTTTTAACAGTTCACAGCACTTTCCTAATTTATAATAAGTTTGTGACTTGATAAAAGAGGATAAACTTGGACGTTTCAGCAGTTCCTTATATGCTCTAACAGCCATATTGATTGTTTCGTCTTTGTCATCTGAAAAATTAATTACTGCAAAATAGCAGTCTCCAATTCTTCCCTGTGCAGCAATGGCTAGGTCATTCTGGTTTTTAAAATTTAAGACCTTTTTATAGGATTCTATAGCATTATCAAAGTTTTTATTTTCTGAGTAGATATCACCTTCAAGATAAAAAGCCTCGGCCAGCAAATCTGAATCTTTTGTTACTGATTTAATAGAATCTATAATTTTAAAAGCTTTCGCATATTTCTGCATTGAAAAATATATTTCAGCTTTTTTCAGTAATATTTTATTTAAAAGCCTTTTATTATCAGCATTTTTTTTGTATAGCCTATCCAGTTGGTCCAGAGCAGCTTCAATTTTTTTATTTTCAAGGTAATAATTAATAAGCCAGAAAGAGGCTTGAACAGCATAGTCGCTTTCTGGGTATTTTTTATTAAGTTCATCCACTGCCTTTATTGCTTTATTATAGCCTCCGGAAAGATAATATGAATAGAGCAGTTTGTAAAGAGACTCAGCAGAAACTTTAGACTCAGGATATAAATTTACAATTTTTTTATAGCATTTGATAGCACTTTCAAAATTCTGGAGTCTTAAATTTAAATCACCGGCTCTTCTGTATGCCTTTGGTGCAAGTTTGCTATTTTTATTGGATTCTGCAAAGATAATAAATTTTTCAACTGCTAAACTCAATTCGTTATTTCCGGCCAGTGCCTCTGCATAAACGTATAATGGAGGAGGGTTTAGCTGTTTTCCCGGATAATTTTTCAACAAAGTTTTAAGTACTTCTATAGCTTCTCTGTAATGATTTCGATGAATAAAAATAAGAGCTGTCTCCAGCATAGCCTTATATTCCCATTCAGGAATTTTTGAATCTATGCTTTTAAACTGTTCTAAAGCTTTATTCTCTTTGCCCAGTTCTATATAACATTTCCCTGTCCAGTATATCCCTTTTCCGCACTGGTTTCGGCTTATGCTGTTTTTATAAACATAGCTGAAAAATTTTAGAGCAGACTGATATTTTTTTATCTGAAATAATATTTTTCCGATACGGGCTGCAATATTTATATGTTCTTCACCAGGATTTTTTTCAAATTTATAGTTTTCATTTATAAGACTTATTACCTTTTCAGGTTTTGCCTCAAGTTTGACCAAAATTTTGATATTCAAAAGCAGAATTCTATCCCTTAATATTGAGTTTGGGAAGAAGTCCAGAAAGAGTTTTGAAGACGCCTCCGCTTTTCTATATTTATTAGCTTCTATAAGGGTGTTTAATGTTGAAATTGCAATTAATTCTTTTTCATAAAGACTGGGTGCTTTCTCAAAGGCTAACTGAAATTTATTTAAGGCAGGGCTGTATTCTTTATTCTGTCTATATTTTTCTGCAAATTCTAAAAGAACTAAAAAGGCTATCGGGTTATCAGCTTCTGAAATTTTATTCGAAACTTTTTTATATTCTGTTTCAGCTTCAGCCATTTTATTCTGTTCGATAAGAGTATAAACCCGTAATAACTGAATGGATGGGGTATCCGGATAATTTTCCGCTTCTTTTTTCAGCAGTTTTTCAGCAGTTTTTATGTCTCCTGATACTGTATTGATTATAATTAGCTGCTCTGCAGCCTTTTTTCTGTCAGACTTTTGGGGCGCATTCTCCTTGACTTTCCGGAAAATTGATTCGGCCTTTTCCCAGTTTTTTAACCTGATTTCAGTAATACCCTGTGAAATAAGAGCAGATATATAGGTTTGAGGATCTTTATTTTTTGTATTTTTTGCAATCCTCGAAAAATTTTTCGCGGCTTGGCGGTTTAATCCTTTAGCTAATAAAATTTGATTGTGCCAATAATTAAGTTTTTCCTTTTTTACCAATTCTCTGCTGTAAAAGTCTGCACCTAATTTTTTAATTTTGTTATAAAAATATTCTGCTTCTTTTATATTATCGGCCTTCAGGCATGTTGAAATTAAGCAGTAATAAGCGTTTCTGACAGCGGAAGTATCTCCTCCTGCATTTTTAAGATACTGTTTATAGTATTTTATTGCTACATCGTAAAGTCCGTCATTGAAGGCTTTGTCGCCCAGAAGCCTTCTTTTATAGATTTTATCTATTTTACTAGCTTCACTATTTATAGTTTTATCACTGCCTGTTTCAGCAAAAGAAAACATTGCAAGGAAGAAAAGAAAAGTGATAAAAGCTGTTTTTTTATAACTGAATGCCAAAATCATTTTTTTTAAACTATAAGAGTTTTATTATTAAAAATTTAAACTGAATTATTAATATTTAAAGTGAAATCATTATTTTTTCGAATTTAGCTCCTGTTTTTCTTTTTCAGCAGAACCATAAATTTTCTGCTTGATATCTTCTAAGAGCTTTTTCTGCATGTTTGAATCATTTTGTATATATTTTTTGACAGCTTCACGTCCCTGTCCTAACTGCTCGCTGTTAAATGAGAACCATGAGCCCCTTTTGCTGATAACGCCTGTATCAATAGCCACATCAAGTATTGAACCGGCTCTTGATATTCCTTCGGCAAACTGAATATCAAATTCAGCAGTTTTAAAAGGCGGAGCCAGTTTGTTTTTTACTATTTTTACTTTTGTTCTGTTACCAACAGCATCGCCTTTATTATCTTTAATTGTTGCAATTCTGCGAATATCCATTCTGACAGAAGCATAAAACTTTAGAGCATTACCTCCGGTGGTTGTTTCCGGGCTTCCGAACATTACTCCAATTTTTGAACGGATCTGATTAGTAAAGATAACACATGTTTTGCTCTTATTAATTGCACCGGCAATTTTCCTCAGGGCCTGAGACATCAACCTCGCCTGAAGTCCCATATGCGAATCTCCCATTTGCCCTTCTATCTCAGCTTTTGGTACTAAAGCGGCGACAGAGTCTATGACCAGAACATCGATAGCATTGCTTCTTATCAGTGTTTCAGCGATACTTAATGCATCCTCTCCGCAGTCAGGCTGCGATATTAGCAAATTATCTACATTCACCCCAATTTGTTTCGCGTATACCGGATCAAGCGCATGCTCTGCATCAATTATTGCGCATTTCCCATTTGCTTTCTGAGCATTGGCAATAACATGGAGGCATACAGTTGTTTTACCGGAGGATTCCGGCCCGTATACTTCAATCACTCTGCCGCGGGGAACTCCTCCAATGCCTAACGCTATATCAAGAGAAAGCGCCCCGGTACTGATTGTGGGAACATCTGCCTGGATAGCTTTATCTCCAAGCTTCATTATTGAGCCTTTCCCGTATTCTTTTTCTATCTGGCCGATCGCTATAGACAGATTTTTTTCTTTTGTATCTTTTTCCTTTTTATCCAACTGTTGAGCTTCGACGTTCATCTTTGAATATCCTCTCTTTTTATCAAAAATATGTTTTTAAAAAATTGTCTTTGTCCTAAAATTATTTTAATTATATTATCTGCTGCAGCTTTTCGGCTTACTGTGGTCATAAAGCTGTATACATAAAATAAAAAAAAAGATAAATTAGAATACTGCAAATAAACTTCGTATGACCTTCTGCAAAGTATATGAAGCGGTTTTGGAAACTGAATATTTTTTAAAGCAAATGCACATATACTATTATATAATAGTATAATATTAAAGCAAAATTTTATACAATAATTCGCGGTAAAAAATTATCTGGTTCTGACCAAAAAAAATCCATATATATGTACCGATAACCAAAAATGGTCCAAAAGGTATAGCTTCGGTCCATCTTTTCTTTCTGAATATAATTAAAATAAGGCCGAAGATTGCCCCCAGCCATGAACTTATCAGGAGTATTGCCAGCCAGCTGTAAGAATAGTATCCGAATGCGGCACCAAGAACACCGATAAACTTTATATCACCCCAGCCGATGATATCTTTTTTTGACACCAGCTTTCCCAGGAATGCAAAAATCAGGAGAATTGAAACTGAAACAGTAAACCCCAGAAAAGAGTTTGTAAATGCATTGATTATTCCATCGCAGTTTGTTAACTGTGGAAACAATAATACAAGAGCAATGGATATATACAAGGCTGTAAAGGTTAACCTGTTTGGTATCAAATGATATTTCAAATCAATAAAAAATGTAGGAATGAGAAGAAAGGTCAGGTTTAAATACATTAGAAACTGTTGTATAGGGTAGGGTGTACCCTTTGCTTCGAGCCAGAGAAAATAAACAAGCACTCCTGTAATAAGCTCAATCAACGGATAAGTAACAGAAATTTTAGAACGGCATTTAGAGCATTTGCCTCTTAAGAGTAACCAGCTGATTAAAGGGATATTCTCATAAAATCTTATCCTGCAGCCGCAGTTAGTGCAGTGCGAAGCACCGAACATTACAGATTCTTTTCGCGGGAATCTGTAAATGCATACATTTAAAAAGCTTCCGAAACACAATCCAAAAATAAAAATAAACACATTAAGTATTCCAGTTAAATCAGGACTGCTGCTAATAGAATTTATGTAAACTGTCATAATTTTATATGCCAAGCGCTTTATAAAGAGATTTTTTCATTACTTCCACCGGCGGCTCCATTTCTGTCCATAAGGAGAAAGCTTTTACACCCTGGTAAAGCAGCATTAAAATGCCGTTCGCAGTTGCGGCCCCTTTGCTTTCTGCGTGTTCTAAAAATTTTGTCTTCCGGTATATCATGTCAAAATAACATAGGTCCTGTTTGAATACATTTTTGGATACAACTAAAGGATCACTGTCATTTAAACCGATGCTTGTAGACTGAATAACAGCCGGTCTCTTTTTCAGGTAATCTTCTAAAGATGTGCCGCAATTTAATGGATAGACAACTATTTCAGAGTCAAAATATTTTCTTTTTAATTTTTCGGCAAACTCAAGTGCTTTATCAATGCTTCTATTGACGAAGCATAATGATTTTGCACCTCTTTCAAGCAGGTGTGCGGCACAGGCCTGTGCCGCACCTCCGCATCCTATGAATAAAAAATTATTGTTCTCAGGTTTAATGCCGAATGATTTTTTTAAGGCCATTTCAAGGCCGAAGCCATCTGTTGAACAGCCGTATGACCTGCCGTTTTTATCAAATTTCACGGTATTGACGCTGCCGGTAAATTTTGCTGTGTCTTCAATTTCATCAAGGTACCTTATGATGTTTTTTTTATGCGGAAGAGTTACATTTAATCCGAGATAATCCTTCCCGGCGTACTTTATAAAAGCTTCCAGCCGGTCATACTCTACCTTAATTGAAGAGTAGGACAGTTTCAGGTCCAAGCTTTTAATGGCTGCATTATGCATGACTGGAGACAAAGAATGCTTTATCGGGTCACCGATCACAGCCAGTTTGTTTCTATTGAGATTCTGCATTTAAATTGCCTGAAGTTATGAAGGGAAAATATTTAAGCCGACGGGAGCAAAGGGGGGAATTATTTCCCCTTGAAAAAACCTTTAGCTTTTTCCATAAAAGAGTTCATCATTGGATGGTTATCTTTTGAAGCTTCAGCAAACTCCATAAGCTTTTCCTTTTGTGCTTTAGTAAGCTTTTGAGGAATTTCAACAAAAACCCTAATGTGTTGATCGCCTCTTCTGCCACCTCTTAAAGAAGGCATTCCTTTCCCTTTTAATCTTAAAACAGTGCCTGTCTGTGTGCCTTCTGGTATTTTTAATTTTGCTTTGCCGGCAATAGTTGGAACTTCCACAATTCCCCCTAAGGTGGCAGTTGCAAAAGATATTGGAACTTCACACATAATGTCAAGCCCGTCTCTCTTAAATACATCATGAGGTTTTACATGTATTACAACATACAAATCTCCGGAAGGGCCTCCGTTAGCACCTGCCTCGCCTTCTCCGGCAACTCTCAGTCTGGAGCCGGTTTCCACACCGGGCGGTATATGAATCTGAATGTTTTTTTGTGCCCTGACTCTTCCTTCACCTCTGCAGTTTGTACACGGCTTTTCTATTACCTGACCGGTTCCGTGACAGGTCGGACAAGGCTGACGCATGCTCAAAAAAGCATGATTTGTTGTTACATAGCCCGAACCTCCGCATCTGCTGCAGGTTGTCTTACCTGATCCGGGTTTACATCCGCTGCCGTGGCAGGTATTGCATGACTGCATACGGTTATAAGCAATCTTTTTATCTGTTCCGTAAACAGCATCCTCGAAATCAATTTCCAAATCATATCTAAGGTCTGCACCCTCCTGGGCACCGCCGCGGGAACCTTGCCTGCCGCCTCCGAAAAATTCTTCAAAAATGGAACCTCCGCCGCCGCCGGAGCCGAATACCTGGCTGAAAATATCGAATGGGTCATGGAAACCTCCCATTCCGCCCATACCGCCGTTGCGGCCGCCGCCGGATTTTTTAAATGCATCGTGTCCAAACTGATCATACATGGATCTTTTTTTCTGATCGGTAAGGACCTCATATGCTTCGGAAAGTTCTTTAAACTTGGCTTCTGCTTCTTTGTTTCCGGGGTTTTTATCAGGATGATATTTAATTGCAAGCTTTCTATAAGCTTTTTTTATTTCCTGTGTTGTTGCATTTTTCGAAACACCTAATATTTCATAATAATCTTTTGCCATATCGTTTACTCCTCGCTTTTGCCTGAACTTACAACTACTGTCGCCGGCCTGATCAGCCTGTTGTTAATTTTATATCCGGGCCGCCACTGTTTAATAATTTTGTCCTTTTCAATTTCCTTTGAGGGTTCATTTGCGACCGCCTCATGTATATTAGGATCAAATTCTTTCCCTTCAGAATTTATGACTTCTACATTCAACGAAGTTAATGCTTTTTCAAATTCAGCTTTTATCATTTTCATACCTTCGAGAAGAGCATTAACATTATGGTCATTTTCGGCTGCTTTTAAAGCCAGGTCAAAGTGGTCTAAAACCGGAACAATAGTTTCTACGGTATCTAATCTTGTATTGAGCCTAACTTCATCGCGTTCTCTTATTGCTCTTTTTCGAAAGTTTTCAAATTCAGCGTTAAGCCTGAGTACTTTTTCAGTTAATTCAGCGATTTTTCTCTCCGCTTCAGCTAAATCTTCTCTGCATTTCCCATATTTTTTTTCTGCGGATTCTTTTTTGTTTTTTTTAGAGGATTTCTTTCCAGGCCTGGTGCTTTCACCTTCTGTCGGCTGTTCTTCTTTATTGCAGTTCTCAGCAGACTCATCCTGTTCAATTATATTTTCGTCATTTATATCGGTATCTTTACTCATAAAAACTCCTAATTTTTATATTAATTTATTTCTTAATTTTCAGGTATCTCATAAAAATTCAAAATTCAGAAAAGTAATAGAATATTTTATCCCAAATTTTCAAAACTTTTTTATATTAATCCTTGAAAAACATTCAAAATGCAATATTCACCCTAAAGGTATTAAATCTTTAAACAATTTTTCGTTTTCCTTAAAAATCAATACTGCAGCCCTGAAAATTTTTTAACTGTTTCTTACCTGAACAACTGAATAAACAAGTATAACAAAAATTAGAATAGAGAAAAAAATTCTTAATAATTGATATTTCTGTTCTATAAGTGTAAAATAGAGCTTATTTAAGATTTAACAATTTTAGAGTGCTGGAAAAATGGAAGAACTTATCAGGAAATTGCTTGTGGAAATGGGAGAAAATCCTGACAGGGAAGGGTTGAAGAAGACTCCTGACAGGGTAGCCAAAAGTTTAAGCTTTTTAACTAAAGGATATAGAGAAAATGTAGATGAGATTATTAACGGAGCCGTATATAAGGAAAAATGTAATGATATGGTAATTGTTAAAGATATCGAATTCTACAGTATGTGCGAACATCATATTCTACCTTTCTATGGAAAATGCCATATCGGTTATATACCTGACGGTAAAGTTATAGGAGTAAGTAAGCTGGTAAGAATCACCGAAGTTTATGCGAGGCGCTTACAGCTCCAGGAGAGGCTTACAAGAAGCATTGCCAGTCTTATAAAAGACAAATTGAACCCTAAAGGCGTTGGGATTGTTATGGAGGCACAGCATATGTGCATGACTATGCGCGGTGTTGAAAAACAGCATTCAAAAATGGTAACCTCTGCAATGCTTGGTCTGTTCAGACGGCAGGAAACAAGACTGGAATTTCTTGATTTAATAAAACGATAGAAAAAATATAAATATGATAAAAAACCCCCTGGATTTTTCTACAAGAACAGTGGTTACTATAAGTATAGGTGCTGCACTTTACGGAATTATAGGGTTAATTGGTATACCGATCGGCCCTAATGTTCAAATCAGGCCGTCAATTCTTATACTTACAGTCTACAGTGTATTCTTCGGCCCTGTCGTAGGATTTTTTGCAGGGTTTTTTGGACATATACTGACTGACCTGCTTGCCGGCTGGGGCCTTTGGTGGAACTGGGAACTCAGTTCAGGTATTTACGGTTTCTGCGCCGGCACTGTATGCTTATTTAAGGGGTTTGATGTAAAATACGGCTTATATAAAGTCTGGCATATCGTCTTTTTCATAATAACTACTGTATCCGGCTTTTTTGCCGCATATTTATTTGCCGGTTTTCTTGATATTGTTTTGATGGGGGAACCGCCGAGAAAGATCATATACCAGGTATGTATTATTTCTTTGACTAATTCTATCGTCTTTTTATGTTTTACCGTTCCCGTAATTGTCGGTTTTCTCAGGACAAATAAAAAGAACTCAAATTTAGAAATTGAAGACTGACTATGCCAATAATAGAGTTTAAAAATTTTTCTTTTAGGTTTGCTAATTTAAGAGAGCCTACATTAAATAATCTAAACTTTCAGATTAAAGAAGGAGAAAAGGTACTGATCGCGGGAGCAAGCGGTTCCGGGAAATCAACTCTGATGCACTGTATAAATGGTATTGTCCCTTTTGCTCATTCAGGAGAACTCAAAGGTGAACTCGTTGTTTCCGGAATAAAACCTTATAATCAAAATATTTTTGAAATAAGTAAAAAAGCCGGAACAATACTTCAGGACCAGGACTCCCAGTTCATTGGACTGACAGTAGGCGAAGATGTAGCATTCATCCAGGAAAACAACAATATTAATCCTGAGATAATGAAAAAAAAGGTTTACGAATCGCTGCAGAGTGTACAAATGCAGAAATTTATTGACCAGAGTCCATATGAACTATCAGGAGGACAGAAACAAAGCGTTTCTCTGGCGGGTATATTAAGTTCGGGAACAGATATACTGTTATTTGACGAACCTCTTGCAAACCTTGACCCGGCCTCGGGGAAAAAGGTTATTGAACTTATAGATGAACTTCACAAAAAATATAGAAAAACTATTATTATTATCGAACATCGTATAGAGGATGTACTGGAAAGAAATATAGACCGCTTAATTGTTATTGACAAAGGAAGAATTAAGGCAAATGAAAAGCCTGATACGGTACTGAAACAGGATATACTCAGAAAATACGGACTGCGGGAACCGCTGTATATAGAGGCATTAAAACATTTTTCAATTGATTTAAAAATCATAAATAACATCCATGATATTAACTCATGCAAAAATCCGGAAGTAAAAAAAACACTGAGCACAAAAAAAATAATATACAAAAAAAATAATAATTATAAAAAGCGGCAACTACTTTTATCTGTGCAGAACATCAACTTTTCCTATGACAGGAAAGGGAGACAAATTCTTAAAAATGTAAGCTTTGAACTGGATAAAGGTGAAATCATAAGCATTCTCGGAAATAACGGTGCCGGCAAATCAACTCTTTCAAATATCATTACCGGCATACTTAAACCGGATTCAGGAACAATTAATCTTTCAGGTAAAGATATAACAGCCGCAGGTATTAAAGAAATCGGGCAGAAAATCGGATATGTTATGCAGAATCCCAATCATATGATAGTTAAAAACATGATAAAAGATGAAGTTTGTCTGGGCCTGAATGCTTATAGGTATGATAAAAATTTTATAGAAGAGAGATATCTTAAAACTGTAAAGACCTGCGGACTTTACGGCTACAGAAACTGGCCGGTTTCTTCCTTAAGCTACGGACAGAAAAAGCGGGTGACGATTGCTTCAATCCTTGCTTTAGACCCAAAGGTTGTCGTTTTAGACGAACCCACAGCCGGGCAGGATTACAGAACATACACGGAGATAATGGATTTTATCAGCAGGTTAACAGAAAAAGGTATAGGTATAATACTGATAACACATGATATGCATTTAGCGCTTGAATATACAACAAGAAGCATTGTCCTGTCAAATGGAAAAATAATAGGGAATGATAAACCCTCAAAAATATTATCCAATGAAAAAATAGTAGCTAAGGCAAACCTGAAAGAAACTTCCCTTAGCAGGCTTTCGGGTATTCTCGAACTTGAAGATAAAGAAGAATTCATTCAGAACTTTATAGAAACAGAAAAAGGAGTGAGAGCTGTTGAGTAAGTATGGAACATTATATATTGAAGGTAATTCCTTTTTTCACAGGCTTGCCCCGAGCATAAAGTTTATAATATTTATACTCTGGTCAATAACTGTATTTATGTCGCTTGATCTAAGGCTTTCTTTAGCATTGCTGGCTATTGGAATTATATTTCTCTTTTTTGCAGAAATTCCGTTCAGGATTATAAAAAATTTATTTGCTGTTGTTATAATCTTTAATATAATTAATGCTGTTTTTATACTGCTTATATCTCCGGAATTCGGTGCCGAACTCACCGGTCAGAAAACCCGGCTTTGCTCTGTTTTAGGGTTTCCTGTATTGATGGAGACCCTGTTTTATGTGATAACAATTTCGTTAAAATATCTTTCTCTGCTTCCTATGGCGCTTATCCTTATTTTTTCTACTCATCCAACCAGATTTGCTTCCAGCCTTAATAAAATCGGTATCCCGTATAAAATTGCGTATACATTTAATATTATTTTCAGATATATACCTGAGATTCAGAATGAGTTTAAAATTATTTCACAGGCACAGGCTGCAAGAGGGTTAAGTTACGGAAAAGATGAGAAATCGCTGATAAAAAGAATGAAAAATATTTTTAGCATAACAATTCCCCTTCTCAACACTTCCCTTGAACGGATTGATAAGATAACAAATGCTATGGAACTCAGGGAATTCGGGAAATACAAGAAAAGAAGCTGGTATAATGAAAGTAAAATCAGCAGAAAGGATTTATTGGTTTTAATCGCCGCAATGTTCCTTTTTACAGCAGCTGTTTATCATAGATTAACACTTGATTCCTGGTTTTGGTATCCATTCAAATAATTAAAAGCTGCATGAGAAGAATATTCATTTCAACGCTGAAATTCCAGAAAAATCAAAGCCCTGAAATACCTTTTTGTGGACCGTCTAATTATAGTATTTCAAACCCGTAATTCTTAAAAATTTTTCTGTTTTTAAAAACGAATTTTTTAAATTTTTCTACAAGTTTTTTGTTGCGTGTATTCTTAAGGAGAATAAAATCGGCAATCCCGAAAACCTTATATTCTTCGGGTATTTCCACATATTTCAGTTTGTTGATTCTGGTTATAGGCTTAAATAAAAATCCAACACTTGCGTTTCCGTTTTTTATATAATTGACAATCTGGACTGCACTTATTCCCAATGGCCTGTTTTTCAGTTTTTTTTGTGAACTGAGAGAAAGTTTATGTTTAAATTTTTCAAAAAGTCCCCCCAATGCCATAACTTGAGGATTTCCGCTTACAACTTCATACTTCCCTGAACATATGTCTTTAAATGAAATATCTTTTGAAACCTTACTGTTACGGTAGGCAAATACAGCTTCCTGCTTGATAAAAGGAGTATAGCTGTCTACTACATCCTTTTTTTGTGCAATTTTTAAAAATTTTCTGGAACCCGGAGTATAAAATCCACCGGAATGCCCCATAACTATTCTGCTCAGCAAATCGCCTGAACCGCCGGTAACAAGCAGAACTTTATCTTCAGAATTCATTTTGTTAAATTTTTTAACAAGCTTTTTCCCGGGTTTTGTCATCGCCGCGCCGAGAAACCAGTAAACGGAGTCTGCAGCTATAGAGTTAAACACAGCCAAACAAAAGATTCCAATAATAATCTGTTTCATATAAATTTTATCCTTTATTAAATTTCTCGACAAAAAACCAAATCTCCAGAATTAACTTTAACTGAAACCTTTTTATCAGCATAAAGCGAATACCGGTTGACCTGCTTTTCATCAACATAACTTATCAGTAAAAAGCTCCCGATCCTGATGTTAACCTTAAAATAGCTGCCTCTCGGGTGAACAGCATCAATTATTCCGCTAAATATATTTTCTCCGTTATTATTTTCTTTGTTCAGGATATGCACTTTTTCCGGCCTTATGGATAAATGGGTACATCTTTCTTCAAATTTTCTATTATGATTCATCACTAAACGGTCATTTTGTTTCAGATTCGAGAGAGTAATTTTTTTCTCATTAAAAGTCTCAATTAAAAAAATATTCTTAAAATCGAGCAATCCGGCCGTTTCTGTATACTTCGGGATATTGTATACTTTATTTAAATTACCGTATTCAACAACTTTCCCGTTATTAATAACGATTATTTCCTTTCCGAGTGAGAAGGAGTCTTCAATGCTGTGAGAAACGAATAATACCGGGATTTTAAGTTCCTGAGATAATTCAATCACAAATCCTCTCAAACACTCCCTTATTGGTTCATCCAGTGCAGTAAACGGTTCATCAAGAAGCAGAATATTTGGATTCATCATAAAAATTCTCGCCAGCGCAGCCCGCTTCTGCTGTCCTTCAGATAATAAATGTGGGGCAGACTGCAGCTTATGTTTTATCTGAAGCCTCTCCGTGATAAAATTAAGTTTTTCTAAAGTTTTACCGTACTTCTTTTTATTTACCCCGTATAATATATTATCCTTTATATTCATATTAGGGAAAAGAGTATACTGCTGCGGTAAATAACCGAGCTTTCTTTTATATATAGGTATATTTATACCTAATTTTTTATCAAAAAAAAATTTGTTGTTTACAGTTATTCTTCCTTCTAACGGTTTATAAAAACCCGCTATTGCTTTTAATAAGGTCGTTTTTCCGCTTCCGGAAGGCCCGAAAACCACACTCCTGTCTGTACTTGTACTAAAACAGTAATGCATCATCTCTTTTTTAAGCCTGATTTTTATGTCTATATCAATCATTTTAGGATTTTGTTTTTTTAAGAAGAGTTTTGTTATCAGTTAAAGCCGGATTATGCATAATTTGAGTTTAATTAAGTTTAACTGTAAGGGAGGATTTTTTCTACTTGCAGTTCTTTTTTTATAAAGGATTTAACTTTTTAGGGTTTCACTTCAAACCGGGTCAGAAAAACAGGCCTTCTGAAAAAAACTTTGAAAATTTGTTCAGCATTTAAGACGGCTTAAAGAGCATGTCATTTGCTGAACATTTTATGTATTATATAACAGGCGGTTTAAAATCTTACGTTTCTTATAAATTTCCCGACAGCTTTCCTGTTTATGGGAAATTGTCTTAGCAATTCTTTATTTTTTCAGTTTTTATAAACATTTTTTTAAAAAATAACCTAAAATGTTTTTTTTTTAATAAAATATGGTATTTTGTATGAAAAATGAGGTTTAAAATTATGATTACTAACAGAGATATTATCAGTATTACAGAAAAATACGGTTCCCCATTATATTTATACGATGGAGATCTAATTCTTGAAAAATACAGGGAGCTATATAGTTTTTTCCCTTGGCGGAAAATGAAAATAATGTATGCAATGAAAGCAAATTATAATCCTGCCATATTGACATTGCTCGAACAGAACAATGCTTATATTGATGCCGTAAGTCCTGCAGAAGTAATGCTTGCCAAGAAAGTCGGTTTCAGTTCTGAGAGATTACTTTATACTGCGAACAATATGACCGATGACGAAATGTATGAAGTAAAAAAAGAGGGAGTGCTTTTTAATATAGGGTCGAACTCAAGACTTGAAAAATATGGCAGGGCTTTTCCGGGAAGTGAAATATGCCTGAGATTTAATACTGATATAGTTGCCGGAGCAAATGAAAAAATACAGACTGCCGGTGCTCTTACTAAGTTCGGCCTGATCATGTCTGATATTAACGTTATCAAAAAAATTCTAAAACGCTACAACTTAAAAGTCGTAGGACTTCATGTGCATACCGGATCAGGTATAAAGAATACTCAAAAGTTTATTGAAAGTGCAGAAACCTTGCTGAGCATGGGAAAAAGAGAGGATTTTCCGGAACTCGAATTTATTGATTTTGGCGGCGGCTTTTATGTTAATTATAACCCTGATAATATAACAAAAATTGATTATTATGATTTCGGTAGAAAGCTGTCGGATATTTTTTCAGATTTCTGTAAAAACTACGGGAAAGAATTAGAAATGAGATTTGAACCGGGGAAATACATTGTTGCCGAAGCCGGACACCTGATCACGCAGGTAAATACCTTAAAGAATAATAGAAACAGGTTAATTGCGGGAACAGACTCAGGTTTTCCGCAGTTAATACGGCCGACTATGTACGATGCTTATCATCATATATTAAATATTTCAAATCCGGATGGTGAGCCGCATCATTATGATATAGCGGGAAATATATGCGAAACCGGTGACTGCTTTGCTGTACAGCGAAAAATTCCCGAGATAAGGGAAAATGATATACTTTCTATTGAAACAGCCGGAGCCTACTGTTACTCTATGGGGGGCATATATAATCTCAGGCCCATGCCTCCTGAAGTAATAGTAGTTAACGGGAAAGATAAATTGACAAATAAACGTATAAGCAGTAGTGAACTGGCAGAAAATATTTACAATAGACTTGAAAATTAAGATTGAATCTTATGGAAGAACAGAAAATCGTTCAATTAAAAATTCCGGAGGGGATTATAAGTTTCAGAATGGGACAACCTTCCATGTCTGTACTCCCTGAAAAACTAATACGTAAAGCATCAGCTCAATTTTATGACAAATATCAGTATGTGGAATACCTTCAATACGGGAATAAACAGGGCAGTACTCCTTTCAGAAAAAAACTGGCAGATTTTCTCAGCGATAAGTATGAATGCGATATTAATTATAGTGATTTGCAGACAACTTACGGTGCTACATCCGCCATAGATTTCTTATCCACTCTGTTAACAAAACCTGGAGACACTGTATTTGTTGAAGATCCGACATATTTTATAATTTCAAAAATTTTTAAAGACCACAATTTGAATATAATCAGCATTCCCTGTGACCAATATGGAATGAAAGTTGATGTTCTGGAACAGAAAATTAAAAAATTCAATCCGGTAATTGTCTATACAATTCCGATATTTCAAAACCCTTCTTCATCTATTTTAAGTGAAGAGCGAAGAGTCAGGCTTTCCGAAATATGCAGTAAAAATAATGCTTATATAATAGCCGATGAGGTGTACCATTTACTCGATTACAAGGAAAACAGAACTCCTAAACCGATGTATTTTTATGACAGATTCCGGAATGTAATATCAATTGGATCGTTTTCAAAAATACTTGCACCCGGGTTAAGAAGCGGTTGGATACACACTCTTAATAGAAAAATTATTAATGTTATGGCCGGTTCAGGCATGCTGTTCAGCGGAGGAGGAATGAATCCGTTAATTTCAGGCAATATCATGTGCGCTATTGAAACAGGACTGCTGGATGATCATTTAAGCTTCCTTAAAACTACTTACTTAAAAAGATTAAATATTTTGGCTGATGAGCTGCAAAAACAGCTTGGCGACTATGTCGAATTTATTATGCCCCGGGGAGGCTTCTATATCTGGGCAAAAGCTAAAAATAATGAATCCACTCAAAAACTGGCAGAAATTGGAGAAAAGTTTAAGGTTTCTATTATGCCGGGTGCTAACTGCTCTGTCAACGGAAACTTTGATGATTATATGAGACTAAGCGTATCATACCTCTCAAATACAGAAATAATTGAAGGTGTAAAAAGGCTGAAAAAAGTTTTTGCGGAATATCATATAAAAAAATAAAATCTTCCCACCGTTTATTACAAGGCAGTCAACTTTATGATATGAGCCTGCTTCGTTCATGATATAAACGGCAATACCTCCGATATCTTCAGGTTTACCCCGACGACCCGCCGGGATTCTTGGCTTTACTGCATCGGGAAACAGGAATCAACCTTCACCCGGAGGCCATTTTGTTAATCTGAACCATCCATTGCAAATTGATAGGAAAAGAAAAACAACAACAATAATTATACTGATTATTATAGTAGGCCATACACCGTTATGCGCAATAAAAATAGGTGCAGTTGCCGTTATCAAACCGCCTCCCAGAAACGGTTCATATACCATCTGTTTTAAACCGAATGCTTCGGCTGTTCCGGTATTATATTCCGGATCTACTAAACGTAGAAGAAGCAGCCCAACAGCAGTTACTCCGGCCTGCATCCCGAATTCAGTAATTCCGCGTTCAAAGAAATATTCAGGAAACATTCGCGGCGCAATTGACCACGCCATAAAAACAAGCCATGTCATACCTGCCAGCATCAGGATTGCAAACGGGAAAAAGTTTTCAAGAAATAAATCCAGCCTTAAAGAAGCTATCGCAGAGGCTACCAGAAAATCAAGGGACCATCCCATAATTCTATTAAATGTAGCTTTATCATAAAATTTGGCAATTTTAGTTTTTAGGCTGAATCCCTGCACAATAAGACCGCCAATCATAGCAAGAGGGAAGAGTGGAAAACTGCTCATTACCGGACTTGTTGATTTTACTATTGTCTGAAGCCCCCATCCTACTAAAATAGCTACAGCTACGATTCCGAAATGATAGGAGAGGGGTTCTATAGATTCTGTTGCAACAGTTGCAATTGCGACAGGATGCCTTCTGTTTCTGGGGAGAAGTCCAATTTTTTTGTAAAACGGAATGCCCTTTTTTGCATTTAGATTAACACAGGCACCTTTTCTTATGGCAACATTTATAATTACTATTCCTACACCTACTGCGAAGATTATTCCTACAGTGGCAGACATCATACCGAGCGCACCTCCTGCGGGATAACCCAGATCGTTAAAAACCAGTTTCATCCCTGCAGCGGTTCCGTGTCCGCCTGAGAATCCAATTTCAAGAATGCATCCGAAAAATTCCGGCACATTAAAAAATGGAGTAAGAATAAGTACAGTAACTAAAAGGGCAACAATATATTGACCGAGTCCCATAACTACGCCGAAACACAACATCGGTCCTCCTTTCCTCCATACTGTTTTCCCTTTTGGAAGAACCACGCCGAGGAAAAGCGAAGCAAAAACAATATTGATTAATAATCCTGAATATTGACTCCAGTCAGCATATATCCACCTGGGCATTATATCCAAAATATAAGGCCCCATGAAAAGACCTATAAAACCGGCAATGATAGAAGAGGGTAAAAAAAGATATTGAAAAAGTTTTAACTTAATCCTTAGGTACTGACCCAATAAAAGCAAAACTCCAAGTATACAAAAGCTAAAAAACGTTCCGGTTAAACCCTCCATAAAACTGCTCCTTGTTTGTTATTTATAAAAATTGTATAAAAAAACTATTGATTGTCAATAACAAATAGCTGGGAAGTTTATTTTTAATCGTTATGCAGGATAAGTGTCTAAAACCTGAATCCGTGAGCTTTTTGCAGCGCTGTAGATGTGCAGGTATTCAAACACGCAGTTGTAGTAACTACTCAAGTGGTTTAATGCCAGGCAGATACAGTGATGCAGAAAGCCCCCTTGCGGGTTAATTTTTTAAAAATATTCCTTTTACTCATAAGATGAAATATAAAATTTTATATAATTTTCTCACTGTAAATAAAACAAACTTATTTTTTATAAATTATCTTACGAATTCAGGTAAAAAAGAATATTAAGCTGTTTTCAACTTAGAGAGCCAATAAATTCGGAAACGATTTTAGCTGTCATTCCCCAAATCACAGGATATGTGGATTTGTAAACAATAACTTTATGGTTATTTGATCCCCAGGGTAAAGTATATTTTTCAGGAAGGCCGAGTTTTTTTACCGGAAGCAGAGTAACTTTCCCCCCCTTATTGTCAATTATTTCAGGTTTAGCCTCAAGCCTAAGAGTATATTCTTCAGGCCCATTTTTCCTGAAATGTTCTATTGGAAGTGTAAAAACAGAGCTGACCTCTTTCTCATCAAGACTAAGTTTGGAAGTGCTGTCAATATGAAGTATGCCGATAAAAGTATAAATTAACATTCCCATATGATGTACCAGCGTATTAAACTGGCCGAGGATCTCAATTTTATCTTCATCTATTCCAAGCTCTTCTATTGTTTCCCTGACAGCAGTATCCTGAAAATCAGCATCTTTTTCTGAGTCGAACCTGCCGCCTGGAAAGCATACTTCGGTACCCTGTTTAATATTTTTACTCCGTACTTCAAAAAGCAGGTGAAACTCATCTTTAACTTTTATTAAAGGAACAAGTATAGAAGCTTTCCTATAATGCCTGCTCCACATAATACCGGGAGTTTCGGGCAGTGATGATTTTATTTGTTTTAAATTAATTTTTTCCATAGTATTTAATTTTTGAGAGTTTTTTTTAACAGGTTTCCATAAAAGTATCAAATTTATGGATTGTTTCTTTAGACATAATGTTCAATCGCTGTGCTAACTTTTTGGTAAACATTGCAAAATGGCCCTCAGCCTCCGAGCAAAGCTTATTGTTCTGATTATAAATCTGTGCTTTCAGTACAATTTCTCTGTCGCTCTTTTTTTCATATATCCAGCCTGCTGCATTAACTGTGGAATTAATATAAAGAGGAGAAAGATATTTTATGCTGATATTTTTTGTAAGCATAAATTTTTTTGTGAAGTAAATACCGGTCCAGGCCATCATCTCATCGAGAACTGTAGAAATTATTCCGCCATGGACAACCTGCTCCCAGCCTCTTTTGTTTTCTTCAATATTGACTTTCGAAAAAACATATTTTTCGTCATCAGTGTAAAACTTCATTTTTAGGCCTTCAGGGTTGTTCTTTCCGCAGGCAAAACACTGAGTATCGAGAAGATGTGTCGGTATAAACCTTAATCTTTCTAAATTTTCAAATTTTTCAAGCATAATATTCTATCTACTGTATTTTTAAAATTAAAACGGTTTTTATACATAATGTAATCTTCTATTGGTGCAAAGTAAAGATTTTAAACCATTCATTTTGCTCATCTGACTTAAAAAATAAATTAAGAATAAAATAAATAATACAGAAAACTGTTCCAGCGATAAATAACGAAATAATATTTCTCCAGTCTATTGCATTAATAAACTTTATTCCGGAAACGCTGTTAAAAACAAATTGGCAGGCGAAGACCGCTATTGCGGCTGAAGTTAGAATTTTTACAGCCGAAACAGCTATTTTTTTTGTTATTTGATGCCTTGTTTTATTATTTTTTATAAATAAATAAAACAATACACTGCAGTTTATATAAGATGAAATTGTAGTCGAGAGGGCTATTCCTCCCTGTCTTAAAGGAAACATAAGGAACAGATTTAGGACAAAATTGATCACTACACAGAATAAAGCGATGTTTAATGGTGTTTTCATATCTTTTTGAGCGTAAAAACCGGAAACAGCAACTTTAACGCCGGCAAAAGCTGGAATTCCAAAACAGTAAAAAAGCATAGCCCACGCAGTTTCGGTAATATCTTTCAATCCAAATTGATTCCCTTTGTATAGTAACGAAATCAGTTCCGTTCTAAATATTACAAAAAATAAGCAGATAGGTACTGTAAGAAATATAATTTGCCTTAATCCGTAACTCAGAGTTAATGCCAGTTCTCTATATTTTTTTTCAGCCGCTAATTTTGACATAGTAACCAGTGAGGCGTTACCAAGAGAAACAGCAAAAATACCAAGGGGCAGATAAACTATTCTTTCACTGTAATAAAGAGCGGGAGCAGCGTAATTTCCTAAATACAATGCTATAAAACTGTCTACTAAAATATTAATCTGAACTGCTGCCGCTCCGATAAAACCCGGGACTGCAAGATTTACAAAATCTTTGACGGTTTCATTATTAATAAATTCAGGAATAAGGTGTGCCGGTAAAAAATTTATCTTTTTTAACAGGAAGAGCATAACTGCAAGCTGAACTATACCCGATATAAGTACTGCCCAGCAAACTTTTATAATTAATTCTTCAGCTGTGGAATTTCCAAATAGCACTAAAGTTGCAATTATAAAAATATTAAGAATTACAGAAGCCAGAGCCGGAAGAAAAAATTTACCTTTTAGGTTTAATATTCCGCAGCAGATACCTGTTAAACAAATAAATACTGTATACGGCATTAGAATTGGGAGAAGCAGTAAAGCAGTATATATTCTGGTAATACCATAAAAATAAGGCAGAAGAAAAATACAGATAAAACCGCTTAAAATACTTATTACCGCAAGTACAAGCCCTAATGTTGCAAAAATAATGCCGAAACTTTTCTTTGCCTCTTCTGCTCCATCTTTCCTGGTAATATGTTCAATCATCGGAATAAGTGCCTGTGAAGACGCACCTTCACCGAAAAATCTCCTGAAGGTGTTGGGAATTCTGAATGCAATCACCCATGCACTCATTATCGCGCCGGCACCGATAAATCTCGCGAAAAGTATATCTCTCAGCAATCCGAACAGCCGACTGATAAAAACAGCAAATCCTCCGGAAGTTCCCTTTTTTATAATCTGTATGGACATATTTATATACCACAAAAGTTGCCTGGTTTTTAAAAAAAGTTAGACACAAATATAATAGAGCACAAAACTTATTTTTAATTATTTTGTGCCTGTAACAGGATTCCCCCCATTGAAAAAAACATTTATTATAACAGTGTAAATTTACACTTTACTGTAAAAAATATTAAATTTTTACCAACAAAGCTGTATTTAAGGGAAGCACTATACCCCCGTCGGAGACAAACGGCTCACCCTGCTTCGTACTGATTTACGGTACACTATGCAGGGCAAAAAATTTTATCCGTCTTTTCACGGATTTGCGAGGGTCGGTGACCGCGCCCAGCCGATTTGTTCCATATAGGATTAAACTTCCCAGTAAGAAGATCAATGCTAACAGGAAATTTTCATACAATGTCTCCCCCTGAAACAAAAAATTACTATACAGTCAAATATTGCATTAAATCGTATAATTTTATTATATATTTAACAATAATGCTGTATTGCGGCGCGCTAAGCCGTCGCCCCGGAGTAGCGGGGCTATGGCTCACACGGTCGGAGATCGCGTCCTACCGTTTTGTTTCAGAAAAGATTAAACTTCGTCGTGCGAAGATCAACGCTAATTAAAAGCGTCCTTATACATCTGTTCATATTCTGAAGCTGTTTTCTCCCATGAAAAATCAGCAGTCATTCCGTTATGAATCATCTGTTTAAAGTCCTCTTTTTCATTGTGATATGTATAAACTGCCCACCTGATAGTATTGACAACTGCATCTACATTAAGTTCGTAGAACTTGAAGCCTGTTGATTCATCTATTTTATCCGGATTATAATTGATAACAGTATCATCCAGTCCGCCTGTAGCCCTTACTATCGGGATTGTACCGTAACGCATACTGTACATTTGGTTCAGGCCGCACGGTTCATATCTTGAAGGCATAATAAAGAAGTCACTTCCGGCTTCTATTAAATGAGCAAGTTTATTGTTGTAGCCCAGAAATACTGAAAAGTTATCCGGAAATTGTCCGTTAAGATATGAAAGTCGTCCTTCGAGTTCCGGGTCACCTGTTCCAAGTATTGCAACCTGAATATTCTGTTCTTCAAAAAATATTCTCTCAAGGGCACTGGTTAATACGTCTATCCCTTTCTGAGTTGCAAGTCTTGATACGAGTCCGATCAGGGGAATGTCGGGCTTTGTCTGCAGTGAAAATTCTCTTTGAAGGGCTTCCTTGCATTTCTTTTTTCCGCTTTTATCTTCAGGGCTGAAATTAGCCGGTATAAGCTTATCTTTCTGAGGATTCCAGTCATCTGTATCAATACCGTTGAGAATACCTCTCAATTTCTGCCTGTATTCAACATGATGCAGCGGAGGATCAAGTGTAAAACCGTATTCAGGGCTCAGAATTTCTGTTGCATAAGTCGGACTTACAGTATTGACCATATCCGCAGTTAATATCCCTGCTTTTAGAAAATTAAGCTGATCGTGGTACTCAAGGCATGACTGATTGAAATACTCCCATCCCAGTCCTGTCAGGAAAAGGTTGGATTTATCAAAAATCCCCTGGTAACCAATGTTATGGATTGTCAGCACTGAACGGCATCCCTGAAAGTTTTTATAATTCCAGTACAGAGGCGTTTTCAGGTAAACATTGCATAACGCGGACATCCAGTCATTAGTATGAATAATGTCCGGATTAATGTCAAGAGCCAGGATAGTCTGCATGGCAGCTCTGGAAAAGAAAATAAACCTCGCGGCATTATCGCCGAAAGCAACACCGTTGTAATCATAAAGCGACGGCCTGTCATAAAAAACATTATATTCGATAAAATAGAAAGTTAAATTATCGTTGATCTCATGTTTTCTTAGTGCTGCTTTTTCTTCTGTAAACCCGAATGGTACAGAAAGAGGCCCCTGAACGACTTCTGTTTTCTGAGTTAATTCTTTCATGACCTGCGGAAAATATGGCATAATTACAGAAACTTTATGCCCCTTTTTTGACTGTGCTTTCGGAAGTGCTGATGCTACATCGGCCAGGCCTCCGGTCTTTGCGTAAGGATAAGCCTCACTTGTAATCCAGACGATATTCATAGGTTCCCCTCTTTTTTGTGATTTTTATTTTCGGTTTCAAAATTGTTTATTGAATTGGGCAGCAGTATCCAGGAATAATCTAGACTTAAACGATACTTTAATAAAGGATCACGCTTTATTAAATTGATTTGTCCAAGTATGTATGAATACAGTGAATTATCCGCCCTTATAGGTTTAGATTCAGTTAAAGTAATATTAAAACTGTATATATATTCTAGTATTTTCTTTCTTGTTTCTATAGGAAGGTTTACAAAATTTTTATAACAGCTTGCACAAATATAGTACAGGTTTGATCCTAAAGTAGCTCTAAGATAATTACCGTAAAGAACATTTCCGTATTTATCTAATACTTCTGAAGTTTTACCGGTATTCTGCAGTTCTTCATAAGAAGAATTTATCAAAGTTGAGTTTCTTTCAGCTGACTCATCTTTTTCTTTGTTCTGAACATTTTTAGGAATAAGAAAATCGGGCGGATTTAGTACATACAGCAGAGGATAATCAGGTATTTTTGCAAGTTTTTTCTTTGCTTTATCCGCAGATTTAGACGTATGTGTGTATATAAATGATCTTGCAGTCAGGTACTGAAGCCCCACTTTAATAAGACGGTGAAACTTAAGCTGCATTATATATTTTTTAACCTCAAAGTATTTCTTTCTGCCGTCGACTATCATATTGTAAAATTCAGGATCCAGCCTGCCGTCATTACTATAAGTGTACTGGGCCGCTGCATTGAAGAAAAAGTTATTAATTGTATTAATTTTAAAAGCTTCCGGATACTTTTTTTTCAGTTTTTCTTCTATAATTTTTCTGTATTCAGTAACAAAGAGCCCTTTTTTAAAATAAAATGGTTTAGAAATTTTTTTTATAGGAATGAAATTAACTTTATCCAGAAGGTCATCATAAGGGGTAGTCAGATCTTCAGCACCAGTCAGTATTATAGCTTTATTGGAACTACCGGAAAATATTGTTCCTGATATAATGTCTCTACTGTTTATAATACCGCTGTTGGAAGGTGAAGAAATCAGTGAACCCTGTGAATCGTGCCCATACATCAGACAGCAAAATATGAAAAAGCAGTATAAATGATTTTTTACAAGGTTGTTATTCATAATACCTGTATTTACTTTGTTTTGATTATAACCGTAGTATAATGGATAAATAATTTTATACCACAATCATTATTAATTTTTTAATTTGTCAATGTGATAGTTTTTGTCCGGTAACTCCGGACAAAGTCAGCCGTGGCCATTTCTTGAAAATCCGGAAATATAAAAATCTGCCTTCAGGAGAAGCGGGATAAAGTTCTATCGCTTTTTTAATTGTATTTTTTGCTTTTTTCAACCTTCCCTGTCTTAACAGGTTACTGCTTCTTAAAATTAGTTTTTTCGATAATTTAATATCTGTTTTTGAAATGAATTTTAAAAAGGAAAATGTATTGGAAATATAGTATGGAGCAGTATTATCGATTAAGTAAAATGTATTAAGTTTTAATGGAGTTTCAGAAATTTTATAAACCGGCGTACCGGGAATAGTTTCAGAAACGTCGGCAATATATTTTTTGGAGTAAGGCGAAATCCTTTCAGGCCGCCTGTTTTCAAACTTCATATTCCTGAAAAAAATAAAGTATTCAACCATATTTTTTCTACAGAATTTATATAGTTGCTTTTCGGTTCCGGTATATATGATTCTGTAATATTCTTCTATTTTATCCAGATTCCCGTTTTGTAAAATGTCATTTTTTAAAACAGGCTTTAAATCGCAATATGCTGAAATCATCGAAGAGAAAGTATAGTCCGCCAAAACAATTTTCTGACAAAATTCATTTTCAAGGAGATAATTAACCAGAGCTGAATTTGTTTTTATATTAAACCATCTGCGATTTTCAAGTCCTGAACACCAAAAAGTTTCAGTTACTACCAGAAGAGTAAAAAAACATGCTATCAATCTCCGTTTCAGCTTAGTTGTAACAGAGTTTCTCATACCATTACATGTCAAAGCCAGAAGTATGCATATAAAGGCGGCTGCACAAATACTTATTTTTACAAAAAAAACAAATAATACGAAGTAACAGCTGCCTATCAGAAGCAGTAACAAATAAGGTTTAAAATTTTTAACAAAATTTTTTGTAAAATCCTTTGAGAGGAAAGTTATGAAAAAAGCAGAAATTAAAGAATACAAAATTAAATGGAATAGCCGCCAGTACGAATTAAAGCTTGCAGATCTAAAGGGAGAATTCCATAAAATCCTTAACGCAATATCAAGCTTTTCAGGGTTTACAGGCTTTATGTTCCAGTAATATAGCTTGTTTAAAAACAGTTTTATAACAAGCGAGTAATTCTGTATATAATGTATCCGGTGGAATAAAATTATCCATATGAAGGGTGTAACTGCTAAAAGAGAGAAGGAAATAATATATTTCTTTTTAGTATTGATCGAAATACCAAGAATAGACAGTAAAGACAGAAATAATGCCGCCGGCAAAAATAGTGTATTAACAGGAGCCGCTATATAGCCGATGTTCTGTAAAGAGGGAATTAGAAACGAAGCAGCTAAAGAGGTAAAAAAAACAGCCGCGGTTACATGGAAGTTGTTGTTGCTTTTATTCAGATAAATAAGATTATAGATAATCAAATACAGTGCAAAAAAATACAGATTTAATTGAGAAAATTCAGAGATAGACAGAGCAATAAACAGGACTATGCTCAATAGAATTAATAAAATATAATTTTTTTTCTTTATATAAAGAAAAAAGAAAAGATAAAAAAGCATTATGAATGGTACAGCAGCTATATTACCTGTAAAATTTAAGCCGTTCGCCGGTACAACAGAAGCCGGACATACAACAAAAAGCACAGCACCGAGCAGTGACAGCATGAAAGATACATTGAGGGCTGTTAATATTAAAAAGATTATACCCGCGGAAATTGAAATAAATAACCTTAAATTCACCCTTATAAAGTTATGCAGTTCCTGAATATTAATGCTCTTGCTGTCAGCCATATAGAAAAACTTATATCCTTCTGCAATAAGATACTCCATAAGAGATGGCGATTTTGTTTTGGCTGCAGTTCTATTTTGTGTAATATAATTTATAACCGTAGAATAATTCTGAGCTGAATAAGACTCAAAAGGCAGTATCCCGTTTATATTGCCGGAAATTTTGCAGTAATCCGAATACCGGAAAAAAAATGCAGAGACTGAAATAAGTATAAACATTAAAGCATATATTAAGAAACGATTAAAAGTAGGCCATTTTTCAGCCCTGAAAGTATTAATAGAACACATATTCTTAAACAAACTTTTTTCTTTGCCTTGAAGACGGGATACCTGTTTCCTCTCTATATTTTGTTACAGTTCTTCGGGCAACATTCAGTCCCTGCTCCTTTAAGATTTTAGAAACTGCTTCATCAGAATAGGGTTTATAAGGATCCTCATCTTCTATAATATCTTTAATTTTTTCCATAACGCTTTTGTTGGATACTATTTCTCCGCTTTCCGACTGATAACCAGTAGAGAAAAAGTATTTCATTTCAAAAACACCCTGCGGGGTTTCGACATATTTATTTGCTGAAGCACGGCTGACTGTTGTTTCGTGGACATTGATTTTATCTGCAACTTCTTTCATTGTTTGAGGTTTCAGGTACTCAATCCCCTTTTCTAAAAAATCATATTGAGAATCGATTATAACTTCTGCAATATTTCGGATTGTTTCCTGACGCTGCTGAATATTTTTTATGATTAGATTGCCTTTTAAAACTTTTTCTTTGATATACTCTTTAGTTTCTTTTGGAATTGAAGGATCTGCGAGCATATTCAAATATTTTTTTGAGATTTTTAATTGAGGGATATATTCATTTTTGAGTATAACAGTGTATACCCCTTCAATTTTTTCTATCGAAAGTTCCGGTATTACAACTGTGTGCTCTGTATTCGCCCCGGTATCGATCCAGGGATAAGGAGTGAGCCGTCTAATCTCATTAACTGACTTCTGCAACTCATCTAAGCTTATATTCATTTTTTTTGCAATTTGAGGAAGATGGTTTTCGGCAAGTTCATCCAGATAATTTAATACAATATCTGCAGTTGCAGAATTTTCTCTTCCGGATTTTTTAAGTTGAAGAAACAGGCATTCCTTTAAGTCACGTGCGGCTATACCGGGGGGCTCGAACGTCTGAACAAGCTTTAAAGCTTTTTCCATCTCCTCAACACCCACACCGCCGATAACAGCTAGATCACGGAGTGAGCCCTGGAAATACCCCGCTTCATTTATACTTCCGATTATTAATTTACAGAGTTCTTTCAGGCTGTCATCGGCATTAGAAAAATTAAGCTGTTCCGTAAGTTGCTCTTCAAGGCTCGGAGGAGAAATAATGGAATTAAAAAAATGGTTATATTTTTCATTGTCTTCTGCAGTGCTTCCGCCTGCAGACGCCGTGGGGAGATAGTTGTTCCAGCGCTCTGCCATCTGTTCAAAGTTTGAATAGTCGTCATCCGCTGTATACTCGGCTTCTTCTCTGCCAAACTCTGTATCCGGACAATTTGCTTCTAAAGGTTCAGAGGAAGCCTCCTGCTGCCTTTCATTTTTGTCCCGGTCCTGTTCCAGTACTGGATTTGTTGATAATTCATCGGCTATTTTTGTCTGCAGTTCTGTCACAGGAGCTATGAGATATTCCAGTGACTGAAGCTGCGCAGGAGCAAGAACCTGTTCCTGCTTTAAACTCTGTTTCAAATTTAAATCCTGTCTTTGCACAGTCTTTAAATCCTTTCTTTTTCAATAAAATTAGTTTTTTTGCAAAAAGTTTTTGATAAAGCAAAAGTTTTCGTAAACCGCCCAATTACCTGTTTACAGCACGATAAGCAATGTCCCTTCTGTAAAAAGCTCCGTTCCAATTTATTTTTTCGACTGAAGAGTACACTTTATTCAGGGCAGCCTGAATACTGTTGCCTGCTGCTGTAACTCCTAAGACTCTTCCACCGGAATTGACAATCTTTCCATTTTTTAATGCAGTTCCTGCATGAAAGACAACAGTACCGTTCTGTTCTGCTTCTTTCAAGCCTGTAATCTCAAAACCTTTTTCATACGACTCGGGATAACCGCCGGAAGCCATAACCACACAGACAGCAGCACCCTTTTTCCACTTTATCTCTGCTTCACTGAGTTTTTCATCAATAACCTTTTCGGTAATATCCAGGAGGTCACTGTCAAGCAGTGACATTACAGCCTGTACCTCAGGATCACCAAACCTGACATTGAATTCAAGTACTTTCGGGCCTTTTCCGGTAACCATAATGCCGGCATAGATTATTCCGTGATAGTTTAACCCTTCACTCCGGATACCGTTTAGAAAATTATCCAGAATTTCTGACTGAATTCGTTCCATTAGTTTACTGTCAACTACAGGAGCAGGGCAATAAGCACCCATTCCTCCTGTATTGAGCCCTGTATCGCCTTCTCCAACTCTTTTGTGGTCCTGAGAGGAAATCAGCGGTTTTACGGTCTTCCCATCTGTAAAGGCCAAAATAGATGCTTCCTCTCCCTGCAAAAATTCCTCAATAATGATTTTGTTCCCTGCAGTACCGAATGCACCGGCAAAGCATGAATCTATAGCATCTACAGCCTCTTTCTCAGTTTCTGCGATAATAACTCCTTTTCCGGCTGCCAGGCCGTCGGCTTTAACAACAAAGGAGTTTGTATTTTTCATACCGTTTTTAATATATTCAATTGCAGAATCCCTGTCCGTAAAACTTTCTGATGCAGCAGTAGGGATATTATTCCTTTTCATAAAATCTTTTGCAAAGGACTTGCTGCCTTCAAGCCTCGAAGCTGATTTATCAGGCCCGAAAACTTTTAGTTTTCTTTTATTAAATATATCGACAATACCGCAGCAGAGAGGTGCTTCAGGCCCGGCAACAGTGATATCAATGCTGTTTTGTTCAGCAAAATCAGCAAGTTTTTCAAGTTCTCCGACACCTATGTCAACATTTTCTGCAATCTGCCCCGTACCGGCATTTCCTGGTGCACAGTAAATTTTTTCCGTTCTCCTGCTCTGTGCCAGTTTCCAGCATAGCGCATGCTCTCTTCCGCCGTTTCCTATAATAAGTATTTTCATAAAAGACTCCGGTAAAAGTACAATAGTTAAAACAGTTTATTTTTAATATATACAAAATAGTAAAAAAATCGAATATATGACTGAAGTTTGAAACAAAACAAAAGAACCCCAAATAACTGTTTATAACATATTTGATACTTCCCTTTTGGGTGAAAAGGATTTTTTTTATAGATTAACCCGCAAGGGGCTTTCTGCAGCACCGTATATGCTGACATTAAACCACTTGAGTAGTTGCTGCAATGCGTGCCTGAATGCCTGCGCATCCTACAGCACTGCAAAAAGCTTACGTAATCAGGAATAGTTCATTTGTTATAATCGATCGGGAAATTTCTTTAATAAAAGTACAAGCATAATTTTTTTATATTCAATGTGTTATAATGAACAAGCCTGTTTGATAATGAGCAATTCGCGGCTGTAAAAACTCTGTTTTAAATATTTTCGTATCTAAAACACTCTGGAAATAACTGGTATTATAAATGCTCTATTAAAAGCTGAAGCGAAGTACTCCCGGAAAGGAGGTATAAAATGAAAGCTTTTAGGGAAAATTTTTTTAATATGGTAGAACTCGCCATGGCAATAGCAATTGTTGCAATCGGCCTTACCTCCGTGCTTTCTCTTGTACCTGTCAGTATAAAAAACCGGCAGTACCACTAATACAAACTATTATACTTCAGATATAAGCGACAGTGTAAATGCTTTTATCATGAGAAAATTTGCTGCTGTAAACGATGAATTGTCTGAAACTGGATGGACAGTTACAATAAGCGAACTGCCCGAAACCAGACCTGAATCGGAATTAACTGGCTCTGAAAACTGGACAGCAACAGGAGAAGGTAATATTTATTCGATAGATGGAAAAGAAAACGGCGTCTACGGCATTAAAATGGCTTCCGGAGATACAGGAGACATAACTGATATTACAGGTGAAATTCTAATGTGGAGAAGCAGGATTGGAAATACCACTATAGGTGAGAATAGCCCTGTTGATATGAAAATTAATTCTTTAGCAGGTATCAATGTGGAGGTATCAGTGCCTTTATCTAAACCTTACGGCCAAAGGGAAAAATATAATTATTATTTCGAAGTCTTCAACCAGGATAAGAGAATAAGATGCCTGCAGGAGGAGGAATTTAATGAACTTGTTGAGGAAAGCAGAGAAGACAATCCTCCTATAACAAGAGACGGAGGCGAAATAACTGTAACAGAAGATGCGAAGATTAAAATTAATATTATAGCAAGTGAATTATGTGCCGGTTCAATGCATGCACCGGTTTATGTAAGGGTTTGCGTAAAAGAGCCCGGCGATGATGACCCTGAAGGGCGGATATATGAAAACTGCTTTACAGGAGATAAATTTTTATATGATATGACGCCTGACCTGTCAGGAGATCAATATAAAAAAGTTTGCGTGTCGACTATGGAAACAGCTGCGATTCCGGGGGAGTCATGGGAAATAGAAGTTCCGGAAGGAACAACCTATAAAGTATGGGCCGGTTATTATTTTAACTACTGGCACTGGACTTATGCAAGATATAATTATTACGGTTCTGACGTAGGATTCATAGTAGACAGTTACTGGTCAACAAATGAAAACCAGGTAATTACATCTTTGAATGGAGATAATCCGCCTGAATTTTCATGTGACGGCTTGCAGCTGACACCTATAGAATGTATACGGAGTTATATTAATGAAAACGGTTTAGTTACACTGGAAAATAACCAGGTTCTTTATCTGTTTGAACTATCTCATACTAACAGAGGTGATTCAGGCTTCGATATGCAGGATATAATTATACTTGCTGAAATTACAGAAAGTTAATTTTATGCAAAAGCTGATTATATTTTTGAAATATATTTTAATATATTGAAATCAGCCAGTATACAGGTAACTTTTCAGAGACAGCCTTTGTGTCTGATATTTTTAAATAAACAAGTATTCTTAATCGATGATGAAAAACAAAACAAACATAAAACATACACGTAGGTCAACCGGAGAATCGGGTGTTGCCATTATCCTCACACTCGGCTTTCTGGCTGTTATCCTCGGACTCGTTTTAACTTTTGCTGATTTAACTATTATAAATAAAAAAATCTCTGAAAATTATAAAGATGTTCAAATTGCAAGAATGGCCGCGAAAACAGCTTATCAGAGAGCATTGGCGGCAATTGATGCTTTCAGAGGCAATCCTTCTAAAGATATGATGAAAATTTATACTTATAATTCAAATGAAGAAACCAGAAGTGACGAGTATCTTGAAGATTTAATAGAAACTTCCGTGAACGGCATAAAATACTACTCCGATTATAATGAGAATAAGGGGCCACACTGGCAGTATCTTCCGGTCAATCATTCCTCTGATACACCTATCACCTCAAGATTCCTGTATGCAGTCATTGTAGATATAGGAAAAATTGATCCGACTTCTGCCGTTGATTCAGGAGCCAATGCACAATATCATTCTGTAAATGCAGTTTCCGAAACAGATGCCTTTTATACGGGTACAGCCCCTGATGGAACTTATATTATCGGGCGGCCGGGCAGAAACTTGTCTGAAATATTTTTAACCTCACTCCCTGGATGGTTTACAGATGCTTATGCTGAGGATATAAGCGCAGCGAATGCCGTCCCTGAAGGAAGCTTAACCGTCTCTTCGAGATGGAACAGCTACACGTCTATATTTGACAGTTTGGGAATCAGTGACGAAGAAATTAAAGATTCTTTCAGAAATGTTTTTGTAATTAACAATCTCCCTGATGCAGAAGCTTTCTGGATTGACAACGGAGATTTACAGAGAAACAATGACGAACTATATCACCGTTTCAATCTTGCCAGGGAAGACTGGAACCGGATAGAAGTTGATTCTATTCTTTCTTCGCCGATACAATTCAGCGAAAATACTCAAGAGGACAGTATCTTTTCGATTCACTGGCTTAATAACTGGGAAAACAGGGGGCATTACTCCGATGCAGAGACAAGAGGTAAACAAATAGCGGCCAACCTCATTGACTATTGTGATACAAATTCTGAATCAACAGCAGACGACATTAACAACCCGTCATTCACAGGGCTTGAAAAAGTCCCGTACATTAATGAAGTTAAGCTGGTATTTAAAGGCTGGATTGAAGATAACGGCTCTGTTGCAACAAGCTACCTGAAAATTAGCAGTGCAGATATTGAGTTGGTCAATCCTTATTCCAATCCTTTTTCAGATATAGAAGCAGAAATTACTGTTAGTGGAAGCTATAGAATGTTCCCGCCTTCAGGCGGCCGCACTGTTGAATTTAATGATAAAAAAATCAATATTGTTTTTTCCTGCGCAGCTGATACTTATAAAACACAGAGTTCTACAGATATAATGCTTGCCGACAGTGAATATTCAGGGGTGGGCGGAAGTCCCCAAATAGACAGTTTTCTGATAAATAAACTTAAAGTAAAACTGGCTGAACATGGTGACCAGACTGTTCTTTACGACTATGCAAATTTAATCAGCTCTGCTCCTACCGCTGATTTGGAGCTTTCTGCTGCAGGTGATACAGGTACCGCCTGTTTAGATTATCAGACTGCGGACCCAAGACAGAATTTACTCGAAGAAGACTGGAATTCAGATGCTGTATTCTGCCTTGAAACAGATTTCCTTGCAGACTCTGATACACTCGATACAAACAACATTAACTACGTTCCGGCCAACGGCAGCGATGCAGAATTAAATTCCGATCCATGGAATATTTCAACCGCCTTTATCAGAAATGCCCCTATGAAATCGCCCTGGGAACTCGGTCTTATTCACCGGGGAGCCCCATGGCAGACAATCAATCTCAAAAAATACAGAAATGTCAACTTGATCGGCACTGGAGGAGGTAACAGCTACGATGGCGGAGACGCAAATATACTCGATCAGATTAAAATGTCCCCCGATAACTCAATTTACGGAAAAATAAACCTTAACACTAACCTTGAAGAAGCACTGAACGTATTATTTGAAAAGATTTGTGCAGGCTCGGATATCAGCAGCAGTAACGGGCCGGGAGATACTGCCGGAACTACTGAAGTCAACTCGGCAAAAGCAGCCCAAATTGCTAATACAATCCTGAATATTAACGGTGTTAATAACGGCAGCATTTTTTATACACGGTCACAGATCCTGAGAGATGAAGACGGAGATTCGGAACTGTGGGATGACAGCCTCGGACTCGGACAGACAAAAGATGCCGCGCAGGAAGAGATTATCGGTAAATTTATAAACTTGACAAAAGCTGCTCTTCCGGACTTCTACAGTATTATAATAATAACGCAAACCATTAAAGATGTAGGGAATAGGGGATCTTATGAAGCAGAAACCGATGAAATACTTGCAACACAGAAAGTATTTACTACAATCCAGTGGGACGAAGAGGAACAGGGATTCAGGATTGTAAAATATGAATACCTTATAGATTGATTTTTCAAAGATCTCAAAAAATAATCAAACGTAGTGTGTATACTGCTTAGTATCACCACGATAATAAAAAAACTTGATACGCGGCTGATTATTCCACACAAATACTATTGTTTGATAATGAACAATTTTTAACCCAAAATGCACATTTAGTTTATTCGCAGCCATACCTCTCCGACTATTCTGTAAGTTATAGTTTAAACCCGGATTATGCAACTCAAACTGACGCAAGTATTTAATTATTAATAAACTGGTACGGTTTATGCTCTGAAATAAATTAAAGCTATTAAAATAGTACTCCTGTAAGGAGGTATAAAATGAAAGCTTTAAAAAAAAGATTTTTTAATATGGTAGAACTTGCCATAGCAATTGCAGTTGTTGCAATCGGACTTACCTCTGTGCTTTCTCTTGTGCCGGTCAGCATAAAAACGGGCAGTACTGCTAATACAAATTATTATACTTCCGATATAAGTGACAGTGTAAATGCTTTTATTATGAGAAAGTTTGCGGCTGTAGACGATGAATTAGCAGAATCCGGGTGGACGGCAACAATAACTGAATTGCCCAAAAGTAAGCCTTTGCCCGAATTAAACGGTTCAGAAAGTTGGACAGCGACCGGCGAAGGCTGCATTTATTCTGTAGAAAATACTGGAAACGGAGTTTACGGTATTAAAATGACTTCCGGTGACATGGAAGATATTACTGATATTATAGGCGAAGTTTTAATCTGGAGAAACAGGGTGGGCAACAGTACGATTGGTAAAAATGAGCCGGTAGATATAAAGCTTAACGCTTTAGCGGGAATAAATGTTGAAGTTTCCGTACCTTTATCCAAGCCGTACAGCCAAAGAAAAAAATATAATTATTATTTTGAAGTATTCAACCAGGATGCAAGAATAAGATGTCTCCAGGAGGAGGAGTTTGAAGAACTTGTCCAGGAAAACAGCGAAGAAACTGCTCCTTTTATAAGAAACGGCGGCGAGTTAATTGCAACTGAAGATGTTAAAATCAGAATCAAAGTTTTAGCCAGCGAATTACTTAGCGGTTCAATGCATGTTCCTGTCTATGTAAGAGCTTGTATAAATGAGCCCGGTAATGATAGTCCTGAAGGCAGGATATATGAAAACTGTTTTACAAACGATAAATTTCTATATAATGTAACTCCTGATCTGTTAAGTGATGAAAACAAAAATGACTGTCCCCATACCATGGAAACAGCTGCTCTTCCCGGCAATACATGGGAGATAGATGTCCCGGAAGGTTCCTCTTACAAAATCTGGGCCGGTTTTTATTTTAATATTTGGTACTGGACTTTTTCAAGATACAGCTATCACGGTTCAGATGTAGGAATTATTGTAAACAGCCACTGGTCAACAAATGAAAACCAGGTAATAACATCTGTAGATGGAGACAACCCGCCTGAATTTTCAAGTGACGGCCTCAATTTAAAACCGGAAGAGTGTATAGAAAGCTATATTAATGAAAACGGCCTGGTTACATTGAAAAACAACCAAATACTGCATTTGTTTGAACTGTCACATACTAACAGGTCCGGTTCGGGTTTTGACATGCAGGATATGATTATAATGGCTGAATTAATAGAAAACTAACCGGCAGTATACCCTAACCGTAATATTGTATAAATGCCGTTGAGTTGGGGGTATGACAAATCAGCTGAACAGATACAGGCGTTATGTATTAAACTGCCCCTCCAAACTTTAGAGAATGCTTTACTGGTACTGCCCCCTGTTTCCTACTTCTACAGCTTTTGTGAATGTTCTTTCATTCTTCCTTCTTACCAACTGTGCCGGCAACGATTCGCCGTCTGAATGATCGCTGTCTACACTTATCCATTTTTGCCATGATTCCCTGTCGAGTAACTTTAATTTTACCTCAACAGTATAAGGGAAGGTTTTAGAATCAGCTTCATCACCTGCAATAGGTGTACTGGGTTCGTTTCTGGAATAGCAGGTAAATTTAAGTTCTGTTACATACGGGATAAGTTTTTCATAATTACTGCTTGAATTACTGTTAGCCGTAAATGCATAACTTGATTCGGTCATATCAAAATAGTCCTGATTTTCCCAGAAGTTCCATTTAGGGTTATTTGTTGAGGCATCCAGCATATCTCCTGTAGCGCTTCTAAGCATCCATCCGGCGGAATCTTCGGTAAGATCATCAGTTGAGTAAAGCTGATATTTTATCTCGCACACATTTGTATTGGCATCGGTCGGTTTTTCAGGAGTGGAAGAGATAAAACATAACAGGTCGTTTTTATAGGGGTGGCTGTCACTTTCTCTTGCCCCTTTATGATAAAAGGGTATCAATCCGTTTTCATAATATATACACTGCAGATCTCGTGTAATTAAGTCTAAGGCGATTGATGCATTCTGGAAAAGTTCTGTCTGGCTTGAGGAAATTTTAGTAGCTCTCCGTATAGTATCAAAGCTGACCATTAAAATTACAGAAATAACTACCAGTATTACTACGGTTATAACCATTTCGATCAGTGTAAATTTAAGTTTTTTAAAAGTTTTTTTCATGGCAAT
>JAIPJT010000004.1 GCA_021733985.1 Victivallales bacterium
AGCTGATCACGTCATTCGACACGACAAGAGCTTGAACTCCAACATTTTGATTTTTAATCGCACCAAAAAAATCTTCGTTTAAAAAATAACGATAAAAGTCTAATTATAAAGCCTATAGATGTTTTCGTTCAATCACTATTTAAAAAAAACACTCTTTAATTTATGCAAATGATATAGGGTGTTTGATCAGAAAAACGGATAGGGTTAAGAGCAGGATTACGATCAGGATCAGGATCAAGATTAAGATCAAGATTAGGATTAGGATTAGGATTAGGATTAAGATTGTTGATTTTGGGGCAGTTTCCTGAAATTATAGATTTACTAAAATTAAGAGAAAGAATAGTATGGGTAAAAAAGACAGTTCATCCAGGAAAAGAGGAAACAGGATCGGGTTAGGATTTTTTAAATTTCTAATTCGTACTATGGGAATAAATTCAGCATATTCATTTCTGAAGGTCGTGACATTATATTATTTGCTGTTTGACCGTGAAGCAGTAACAAATGCTGAAGCTTATATGAAAAGGAGGTTTCCTGACTCCTCAAAATTTAATATTTACAGGCACATATACAAATTATTCATAAGCCAGGGAAAGCAGCTTGTAGACAGGTACGTTTACCAGGCAAAACCGGATTTTTTTGAATTTACCGAACACCATGAAGATGGTTTTTATGACATGCTGCAGAAAAATAAAGGTTTTATTATATTAACTTCGCACTTCGGCAACTGGCAGATAGGCCTTGGGAAACTCAAGCTTTTAAAATCAAAAAAACTTAATATTCTGATGAAAAAAGAAATTAATGATTCTGTAGAGAAGACATTCAGCTATCACGATAATACAGCAACATTTAAAGTTGTATTTTCTGATGAGGAGTTCGGCGGAATCCTGGAGCTTACTAAGGCACTGCAAAACGGAGAAGCCGTTTCTGTTATGGGAGACAGAGCTTACGGTTCAAAAACACTTAAAGCTGAATTTTTAAATGAAACTGCGGTTTTCCCTGTTACTCCTTATTACCTGGCTACTACGGTAAAATGTCCTATTATTTTTCTTTATGTGATAAAAAGTGCGCCTAGGAAATATGATGTATACATGAAAAAAGTTGATGCAGCTGATTATATAAAGTCTGAACACAAAAAGGAAAACATTAAGCTGCTGCTGAATGAATATATTAAAGAGCTTGAGGGTTTTATAAAAAAATACCCTTATCAGTGTTTCATTTTTAAAGATATTTGGAAATTCTGACAATGTAAGATATATTTTATAAAATTTAGAAATAATTATTATAAAATATAGGTTTTTTTATGAGCAATGTAAATGAATTGGATGAACTGAGGGAACAGCTTAAAAAACTGATTGTTGAAGCACTTTCTCTTGAAGATATTGAACCGGATGAAATCGCTGATGATGAGGCGCTCTTCGGGTCCGGGCTCGGGCTCGATTCACTGGATGCTGTAGAAATTTATGTTATGCTTCAGCGAAATTTCGGAATTGAAATTAAAAATACTTCTGATGCGAAGAACATATTTTATTCTATAGATTCTTTGGCTAAGTATGTACAGAAACACAGGAAGAAATAGACTGCTGCAGTTAATTGCAGTATCTATACGATTATGAAAAGAACAGGGGTCAATTTATATGAAAGTTGTTGTTTCCGGATACGGAGTAATTTCAGGGATAGGCAAAGACATCGGGGAAACCCTTAAAAATTTTTCTCCTGCTGAAATTGAACCTGAAGCGGTAACAGTTTTTGATTCTGAACTTAAGAACCCTGTTTTTGAAGTTAAAGAGTGGCCTGCTGAAAAATATTCAACCGGTCAGAGGAGTGCTTCTCTCCTGTTTCATGCCTTAGGTGAGGCACTAACATCAGCCGGACTGAAGCGGGATTTAAAAAAATACAGAATTGGTATATGTATCGGAACTACTGTAGCATGTCAGTTAAATGATATTGGGTTTTATGAAAATTATAAAAAAAATGGTTTAATTGACAACAATTCTCTAAATCGATATTTAAACGGAAATCTTGCGGAATTAATTAAAGTTAGGTATGGTTTATCCGGTCCTGCTTTGACTGTTGTAAATGCCTGTACATCCGGGGCCGATGCGATCGGCACTGCTTCTTTATGGATAAAAAGCGGGTTATGTGATATTGCAATTGCCGGAGGGGCTGATGAAATAAACAAAGTGCCGCTTGCCGGTTTTGCTTCTTTGAATAATATGAGTGAAGAAAGGTGCCGACCGTTTGACAAAAACAGAGCCGGGCTTAATGTCGGGGAAGGCTCGGGTGTTGTTATCCTGGAAACTGAAGATCACATAAAAAAACGAAACTGTCATTCGGATATTGTCCTTTCCGGTTATTCAACAGCTACGGACGCCTACCATCTTACCGCACCGTCCCCTGAGGGCACGGGCCTTAAAAAAGCCGTTAGGAATTCAATGAAGGAAGCCTCTGTAACCGGTGATGAAATAGCTTTTGTTAATGCTCATGGCACTGCAACGAGAGATAATGACCTTATAGAAGGACAGGTTATCGGAGAACTCATCGGTAAAAAGATTAAATTTCTTTCAACAAAAGGGTATACAGGTCATACGTTAGGGGCAGCAGGAGGTATTGAAGCCGTATTTACAATTCTGGGCTTAAAGAAAAAATGGATTCCGAAAAGTCACGGTTTCAGGGATTTTGACGAAGAAATTGGGATTTCTCCGGTGACAGAAAGAACAGAAATAGAAAAAAATGCGGCTATGTCAACTTCTTTAGCTTTCGGAGGTAATAACACTGTACTGATCTTTAAGAGACAGGAGAATTAAAATGACTATGTATATTTCCGGTCTTGGGATGCTCGGGATTTTCGGAAAAGGCAGAGATGAGCTTATAAAGGCCGTTAAAGACAGCCGTACTACAGAATCCTATGAAAAATTAAATGTGGACCTGAAAGCTGCTAAAAATAAAAAACTTTCCTCTAAAATGAGGCGTGCGGACCGTTTTACAAAAATGGCCGTTTACTCTGTCGGCGATGCTGTCGAGAATCATGAAACAGAAGAATTTAACCTACGGGAAACAGGCGTGATTTTAACAACTGCTTTTGGCCCCCACAATACTACTTTCGGTTTTCTTGATGAACTTATTACATATGGCGAAAAAAATGTTTCGCCTATCAAATTTTCTCATTCTGTACACAATGCCGCCGCTTCATATATTGCACAGATCTTTAACATTAAAGGCCCTGTCACTACAGTTGCACAATATAAATTTCCTGTAGTTCACGCAATTACTCTTGCGAGGAGCTGGTTAGAAAATAAATTATGTGAGAACGTACTGGTCTGCAGTGTAGAGGAAAAGGGAAATGTATTTGATGCTGCTGTGAATCAAAAACTGAAAATTTCTGATAATAACAGACTGAAACCTATTAATTTTTCAGAAGCCGGAAAAGCAGTTCCTGCAGAAGGAGCGGTAAGCTTTTTATTGACTTCAGCGAAAATAAAAAGTTCCTGCTGCAGAATCTCTCAGTGCGGTTTCAACAGTTGTGATTTTTTAAGTACTGACTGCTACATCGCAGGTGCCGACGGTATACCCCCTGATCAAACCTTTTACAAGAAAATAACCAGTAATCCAAAGCCTGTGTGTGTGTTCTCTCCTGTTTACGGAAGTATAATGACAGGTACTGCTTTTGATATCGGGATAGCTGTTTTAATACTGAATAATTATTGCGGCTATAATGATTATATTGTGAATCAGGCTGCATCTTCCTGTCTGCAGCCTAAAAAGATTACCTGCGTTAAATCAGACTGCTGTAACGATTTTGCAGCAGTCAGCCTGGAAACTCTTTAACCTGAAAACTGCATGCTACACGATTACAAAAGCATAGTTCTTAATTCAACGACATTGACATGTTATACACTCTGCTATTGATTTTTAGACAGGCTTAGCTATTCCGTGGAAAATAATGTTTGTTCCTGGCATTTTCTGCCTGGATAATGAAGTCCTTATATTTAATAAAGTGCCGTTTCCCTTTTTTATTTTCAGCTTTATTTTTCTGTTTGAAGCTTTGTCAAAAAATCTTTTATTCATTATTCTGTGATACCTTTTTTCTATTATGTGAAAAGGCGTTTTTTTTTCCTTGTTAATATGTGAGTCCTTAAAATGTTCTTTAAGAGTAACAAGCTTGCGATTATAATTAATAAAATCCGAGATAGAATGTCCGGTTATTTCCTCAAAATTTTTGCTCAGATATGTAAACTGAAGTTGGTTTTCTCCGGTGAACTCTGCAGTCCATGCAATAGAATTTGTTCTGCCGGAGAGTTCATCCATCAGTTTTTCATAGGCCGCGGAATTACTTTCTTTCTGTTTTTCTTTATTGTATAAGAAAGTACATCCTATTGTATATAAAGAGCTTCCTATTTTTACACCGCTCTTTATAGCCTTTACCCATCTTGTGCCATATTTGCTGCTGATAAACCTGTAGATCTTATTAGTCATTATAAAAGGGTTTCGGTAAATATTATCATCAATTCCTTCTTCATCCATTTCTTTATCCATCTGTCCTACATCTTCAGGATGCCTCTTGCCGTTCCTTAAGTAATCGAGCTGTTCATTCCTCTTGGCTTTCATGTCTTCTGAATAAAATTCAAGCATACTTTCCCCGGAAACATCAAAAAGGGTTTTACCGTCTTTCCAGACCGAAACATTAAAACCCGGACCTGTTTCCAGCAGTATATGTAAAATCTTACTAATCTCTTCAGCCTGTTTTCTATCAGTTATGTCAACAAAAGTACCCACGATTCCGGCTATCCTGTTTTCAGTATCGAATATGGGTAATTTTGAAATTATACCCCACTTCTTTTTTCTTGTACCCGGAATATATGATTCAGAGTTTTCTACAGGGATTCCGGTATTAGTAACATATTGGTCTTGCTGATGGTTCTCTGCTGCCTCTTTTCTGTTAAAAAAATCAAAGTCGTTTTTATTGTTCACGTTGAAATCTGAACTTAAGCTCAGATTATTCAAAAATGAATTGTTTGCCGTTATGTAATTTAAATTCTTGTCTTTAATGTAAAATATTGTAGGCATGGATTTTAAAAGTGCATTTATAATTGTTGTTGCCTGTGTTAATTTTTCCTCCAGCTTTAATATCTCCCTGTTTATCAGGCTGAACTCCCTTTTCTGAACTTCCTTGTCCGCGCTGCCGAGCAGATACCAAGAATCAATGGATTCAGATAAGTTGCTGGTTGATTTAGTGACTGTTTCTTCAAGGTCAGATATTTTTGTAACAGAAACATTTAAGGCCTCTGCTAAATTTCTAATGTTTTTCTCTCCAGGCGCGTAACGTTTTTTTTTCCATGCCCAGAAGGTAGTACGGTTTATATTTATCAAACTGCAGAGACCGGTTACGGAAAGGCCCCGTTCCTTCCGCAATGTATCGATTTGTTTGAAATTTATATTCACAATTGACCATTTGTTAACCATTGACAACATATAAGTTGAGTAAACACAACAATAATGTAAGATTATTTTTTATTTAAATAAAACAAGCAGATTTATAAATTTTATTAAATATTTTAAAGTTAAACCTTCAGTTCTTTTTGATAATTCACGTTAATCTGTGAGATCAGCGGATATGAAAAAGGAACTCTGTCCGCGGATTACGCTGATTTCCGCTAATAAAAAAAATAAAATCATCATTTACAATGTCCTCTAAAATACAATATTTACTGATCGGCAACGGCAGGCTAGCGAAGCATCTTGTTAAATATCTGGATGACATGAATATTTCATTTATTCGCTGGTTCCGTGGATGTAAAGCTTATCTGTGCGAAGCGGCAGCCGGAAAAGATAATATAATTCTGCTTGCTGTCTCAGATTCGGCAATAGAACCTTTTATCAAAAAAAACAGGAACATATTAAGGAACAAGACCATAGTCCATTTTTCAGGTGCTTTATATACACCTCTTGCATATGGCTGCCACCCGTTAATGACTTTTTCAGATAAGCTTTATGAAAAAGAATTTTATCAGAGGATTTTGTTTACGCTTGATGAAGATGCTCCCGATTTCAATGAGCTTTTCCCTGAACTTGACAATCCTAATATAAAGATTTCATCTGATTCCAAAGCTAAATATCATTCGCTATGTGTCATGGCTAATAATTTCACTTCTCTGCTGTGGCGTAAATTTTTTGTTGAAATGAATGAAAGCTTTAATGCGGACAGCTCATGGTTAATTCCGTTTCTTGAGCGCACTGCTCAAAATATAACAGAAGATTATAAAGGATGTCTTACAGGGCCACTGGCAAGAGGGGACTATGAAACTGTTGAAATGAATATCAAAAGCCTTTCCGGGGACCCCTGGCAGAATGTATACAAAAGTTTTGTTGAAATATACCACAAAAAGGAAGAATAATGAAGATTAATGAATTTATACAAAGGAAGCAGTCAGGACAGAAAATATCCATGATTACCTGTTATGATTATACTTTTGCCGGCATTATTAACGAAACTGATATTGACAGTGTCTTAGTCGGCGATAGCGGTACAATGATTATGCACGGTTCAAAAACAACGACAGAAGCAACTGTGGATGAGATCAGTTTTATGATTAAAGGTGTTTCAAGGGCAATTGATAATAATAAAGTTATCGTTGGTGATATGCCTTTTCTGTCATACCGGAAAGGGCTGAAATTTGCGATGAATACAGTGGACGCATTTGTCAGGTCCGGCGCTAATATTGTGAAGCTTGAAGGTGTTGAGGGAAATCAGAAAATTATAAAGCATATAATAGGATCCGGCGTACCGGTAATGGGGCATATTGGATTAACTCCGCAGTCAATAAATGCGCTCGGCGGCTATTTTGTGCAGGGAAAACTTGAGAAGGATGCTGAAAAGTTGCTTGAACAGGCAAAGGAATTATCAGATTTAGGCTGCTGTTCGATTGTTCTTGAATGTGTACCTTCAGAACTGGCCCGCATCGTTACCGAAACGGTTGATATACCTACTGTAGGTATTGGAGCAGGCCCTAATACCGACGGACAGGTCTTAGTGCTACAGGACATGCTGGGAATGTTTAAAGATTTAAAACCGAGATTTGTAAGACGTTACCTGGATGGATTTCAACTGGTTAAGGACGCTTTAAATCATTATCACAGAGAAGTAGCAGAGTCGGTTTTCCCTGATTCTAAAGAAAGTTTTTAAATTATGAAAATATACAAAAATATATATGAATGGCAGAATACAAGGCGAACTATCCCTAACGATAAAAAATTGGGAGTAGTACCTACAATGGGTGCTTTACACGAAGGACATTTAAGCCTTATTAAACAAAGTAAAGCTGAAAATGACTTTACTTTAGTGACCATTTTTTTAAACCCGACTCAGTTTAATAATAAAGAGGACTTAGTTAATTATCCTGCCACCTGGAACGTTGATGTTAAACTCTTGAAAAATTTGAAGACAGATTATCTCCTGGCGCCCGATTTTAAACAGATATATCCTGATAATTATAATTTTACGATAAAGGAAAACAAGCTAAGTAAAATTTTGTGCGGCTCAGCGCGTCCCGGACATTTTGACGGCGTCCTGACAGTTGTAATGAAACTTTTGATGTTGGCGGATGCTGACAGGGCATACTTCGGAGAGAAGGATTTTCAGCAGTTACTGCTTGTGAAAAAGATGGCTGAAGCCTTTTTTGTGAAAACTGAAATAGTTCCGTGTCCGACTATCAGAGAAAAAGACGGCCTGGCATTGAGTTCAAGAAACAGGCGGCTTTCCTCAGAAGGAAGGAAAAAAGCTTCTGAATATGCCCGTATTATCAAGCAGAAAAAAAATCGATCAGAAATACGGGAAGAACTTGAAATGAACAATATAAAAGTGGATTACCTGGAAGAGTTTTTCGGCAGAAGGTTTGCTGCCGTATTTATAGACAACATCAGACTTATAGATAATTTTAAATTATAAAGGAATATCCTATGAAAAGAACAATGCTGAAATCCAAAATTCACATGGCTACCGTAACGGAGGCGAATTTAGAATATCACGGATCAATTAGTATCTGTCCCGATTTGTATGAAAAAGCAGATATGCTGCCCTTCGAGAAGGTGGATATTTACAACTGCAATAACGGAAATCGATTTTCAACTTATGTAATTCCGGGAAAAAAAGGTGAGATTTGTTTAAACGGTGCAGCGGCAAGGCTTGTAGCACCCGGTGATAAAGTAATTATTGCATCTTATGCTGAATATGAACAGGGAGAATTAAAAAACTTCAAGCCTGAGCTGGTTTTTGTTGATAAAAATAACGAAATTTCAGAGGTCAGACACCAGTATATAACTTAAAGTACACAAAAGCCGATTTAATTTATTTATCCATCTCACTTTACGGTATGACCTGTAACCAATGATAAGGACGAAAATTAGCGATAAAAATATATTGAAATCATCCGGGATACAAGTAACCTTTTTAAAGTAACTTCTTCTTGTATCTGATATTTAAAAAAAAATTAATGAGTACATCTGTGTTGAATAATCTGCTTATTCAATGCTTTACTGTCTGGTGCTGCTCACGGATCCTTTCAGTAGAAATATGCTCACCATCAGTATTCTGCAGGTAGAGATAACCTACAAAAATACCGCCTTTTCTTACAATAAGGCTGCGGCAGGTTATATTGCCCCTTACTTCTCCCTTTTTCAGGATTTCAACTGATCCTTGTGCGGTAATATCTCCTATGACTTTGCCTCTTATCACTGCATTGCCAACCTGAATGGTTGAAGTCGCTATAATGCCTTTTTTCTGTAAATAAAGTTGACCATGGGTCTGTATAACTGCACCAAAAATAGTTTTTAATTTATGATCGCTTAAATCATTGCGCTGATAACAGTATTTACATATTACAGCCTGTGCATTCTTGTCAGCAATAATTTCTTTTCCGCATTTGTAACAAAAAAGCTTTCTTTTTTCAATTTCAAATTTTTGCTTTTGATTATTCGTTCCTGGGAGTTCCTTCACATTTATCTGCCGTTTGCAATTTTGACATTGAACCAGCGAGCTATATTGAGATAAAAATAGTGTACCCTGACAGTAGGGACACACTATTTTTTTCTTTTCGGGAGATTCTGAAGTGTGGTGATTCATAGACTAATAATTCTTGGTATAGTATTTTCCGAATTATTAATTAGTTCTATATTTGTTATTTCTTAGTTTCTTTTTTTTGAGCATTTTCCATATCAATCCCACTGGGATTTACATTACATTTTCCAACAAAAAGTACGCCCTCTTCAATAGAAAGTGTTTTTGCGGTTAAATCACCGGTAAGCTGTGCTTTATTTTTAAGTTCAATTTTCTCTGAAGCAGTAACGTTTCCTTCAACTTTTCCTTCGATAGTTGCATTTTTTCCTTTAAGGTTTGCTTTAACTTCTCCTGTTTCGCCGACAATTACTTCCCCGTCTTTAGTAATCAGGTCTCCTTCGAATTTGCCGTTCATTTCTAAAACATTATTGAATTTGATAGTTCCCTTGATCTCAACATCAGGTGTTAAAATTGTTACATTATTTTTACTCATTTTCTTTTCCTTTTTAAACTCATTTTCTTTTATATTTTTGTTGTTCTCATAACTTAACAAATCCAAATCTTCATCTTTTTTGAAAAACTTTTTCATAAATGCTACCCCTTGAACCTCCTTGATATTTTAAATTATATCACTGCATGCACCTGCTATGAAAAAGACAAAATTTACAGCCTTAAGTGAACTAAGGAGAGATAAACCTTTTCCATGCAACATCTGAATATAACTAAAGTAATATAAATTCTTATCAGGAAGCATTCAAGAGCAATGAATAAAAAAACAATCTATAAAAGGATAAGGTGCCAAATGAATATGAACAGTGGACAGAGCAGAGCTTTGGCTGAAGAACATTTAAACACAAATTATGCATATGAACTTTACAAAGTTTTAAAGTAATTTATTTTTATAGATTCCCAACTGTTTGCATTTTGCTGCTCTGCAGCCACAGCACACTCGTATCAGCATAATCCGGGTTAAACTTAATAAATGATGATTTAAAAGCTTTTAACTTCTGTAAGATATGATATTTTAAAAGGTAAAATCAATATAATTAAGCATATGTTAAAAAAATACTTGTAAAATCAAGTTTTTATTATAAATTTTTGATTCAAATCGTTATTTTATACTGTATATATTACATGTTTTTCTAACTGCCTTCAGAAGAACATTTTTCAATAATATTGCATAAAATCAACGGTTTATATTGGGAATATAATTAAAAATTTAAACTATATTAATTTAGAGGACATATAATGGAAACAGAACACAAACAGGATATTATAAAGAAATTCGCTACAAAAGAAGGTGATACCGGCTCAACTGAAGTACAGGTTGCTGTATTGACTGAAGATATTAAAAATCTTACAGAACATTTAAGGTCTAATAAGAAAGACCACAGCACTCGTCGCGGCCTTCTTGCAAAGGTTACCAGAAGGCGTAAACTTTTAGCTTATTTAAAAAGAAAAAATCATGAGAGTTACCTGAATCTTCTTAAAGAATTAGGAATCCGCCATCGCGGATAAAAAAGTTAATATATTGGGGGGTATAAGATATCTTCTTAATATACACCTCCAATTTGCAGTATTATAAAGTTGTTTTATCGGAAAGAAAAGTCTTTTGACTACTAAATAATAAATTATACATATTATATGTATTTTATTGTGGAATCCGTGCCGATATCAGTTTCTTTTTGTATTGGGAAAAAAGGTATTGATATCGCGGTTCCACTAGGAAAAGCCTGTCTCTAAAATTCTTTCCTGTATGAAATCTTCTACATACGCTGCAAAAGAAGAAATAAGAAAACATTATTTATGTTTGAAATACATTAAAACAAAGAGGAAAAAATGACAGAAAAAAGTGTAAGTTTTGGAATTGGGAAAAATCGTGAAATTACTGTGTCTACCGGTAAATTAGCCGGTTTGGCAAATGGTTCATGTACTGTAAGAATGGGTGACACAATTGTTTTTACCGCAGCATGTTCAGGTCCGGCTAGAGAGGGAGCGGATTTTTTTCCGTTACAGGTCGATTATAGAGAAAAATTCAGTGCGTCCGGCCTTTTCCCGGGTGGATATATAAAAAGAGAAGGAAGGCCCAGTGACAAAGAAATCCTTATTTGCAGAATGGCTGACAGGCCTATAAGACCGCTTTTCCCGAAAGGTTTTTTTAATGAAGTCCAGGTACAGTCCATGCTGTTAAGCTGTGACCAGTCAAATGAACCGGATGTATTGAGTATGCTCGGTGCATCTGTAGCATTAACTTTATCCGATATGCCGTTCCATGGGCCAATCGGTGCAGTGAGGGTTGGACTTATTGATGGAGAATTTATACCAAATCCGACTAATGAAGAAATGGAAAAGAGTTCATTAGATCTTATATATGCAGGATTGGCTGATAAAGTAATAATGATAGAAGGGGATGCTGATGAGCTGTCAGAAGAGCAGTTGAAAGAGGCTCTGGAAACAGCTAATGAAGCTGTAAAAAAACAGATTGCCGCACAGGAAGAACTGGCTGAAAGAGCGGGAAAGGAAAAAATTGAACCGGAGTTAAATTTAGTTCCTGAAGTTATAGAAGCCGATGTAGATGAATTTTGCAGCGGGAAAATCGAAGAGGCATGTTTTATACCTGAAAAGGAAGCAAGAGGCAATGCACTTAATGCTGTTTATGATGAACTTGAAAAAGAACTTTGTGAAAAGTATTCAGCCAAGTATGAAGAGAAAGACCTTATATTTAAACTTAAAATTGCTTTTGATGAAAAAGTAAAAAAAACAGTTCGTCTTGCTATCCTGAAAGAAGGAAAGAGGTCTGACGGCAGAAAAGCTGATGAGGTCAGGACTTTAAATGCTGAAGTTGGCTACCTCCCGAGAACACACGGTTCTGCAATATTTTCAAGAGGCGAAACGCAGGCTTTAGTTTTAACTACTCTCGGTTCTTCTAAAGATGTGCAGATACATGATTCAATAACAACCGAAGATAAATCTGTGAAAAAGAAATTTTATCTTCACTATAATTTCCCTAATTACAGTGTCGGTGAAGTTGGAAGAATAACAGGTCCGGGCAGACGCGAAATAGGCCACGGTAACCTTGCTGAACGTTCTCTGGCAAAAGTAATGCCCGAGGAGTATCAGTACACTGTTAGATGTGTCTCTGAAATTATGTCATCAAACGGTTCTACCTCTATGGCCAGCGTATGCGGCGGTTCACTGGCTCTTATGGATGCCGGTGTACCAATAAAAAATGCTGTAGCCGGAATTTCGTGCGGGTTGGTTAAAGAAGGCGATGAAACTGTCCTTCTTACAGATATACTTGGTTCGGAAGACCATTTCGGTGATATGGATTTTAAAGTTACAGGTTCTAAAGAGGGAATTACAGCATTCCAGCTTGATCTGAAACTTGACGGTATTTCAATAGATATGCTGTATGAGGCTATGTTAAGAAATAAAACTGCAAGGATGCAGATACTGGAAGTAATGAATGGCTGTATTGCCGAGCCGAGAAGCGATATAAGTCCTTATGCTCCGAGAATTGAAGATGTAAAGATTAAATCTGAAAAAATTGGTGCTCTTATTGGCCCGGGCGGAAAAGTTATTAAAGAAATCTGTGAAACAACAGGTGCGGAGATAGATATCGAAGATGATGGAACCGTTCATATCTTTGCTAAAGACAAGGATAACATGAATGAAGTTAAAGATATGATCGATGGAGTTATCGGCGATCCTGAGATTGGTAAAATATACAGAGGAACTGTTGTGGCAGTTAAAGATTTCGGTGCTTTTGTTGAATTCCTACCCGGCAAAGAAGGTTTTGTCCATATTTCAGAACTTGCAAATTACAGAGTTCCAAGTGTTGCCGATATCTGTAAAGCTGGCGACAAAATGTCTGTTAAAGTTACCGGCGTTGATGGACGCGGCAGAGTTCGCTTAAGCAGAAAAGATGCTCTGGCAGAACTCGACTGAACAGAATAACCTTACAAACATTGATATGTTACGGGGTCTAAGCCTTCGCACGAAGGCTGCCCCAATGTTTTGCCCGGATTATGCAATTAATTATTCAGTGTTGCCGGTAGCTGCAAGGCACCAAAACGCAGCTTTTGTAACTAATGCATCAATGTCATTGAATTAAGGCAAAATTATTGGTTTTGCTTTTTTACGGAACGATCAGTCTTCGCTGGAAGCTACACCAAGACACAGGAGGACTGGTTCCCTCCACCACGCATTCTGTATTTTGTGAAGGGAATCAATCCCTTGATTCCGAGTATAGAATCCTTAATTCAACGGCATTGACTAATGCATATCAGTCATGCGACGGTACTTGAATTGCTTTTAACCTAAATAATGCAGCTGATTTTGAAGCTGAAGCTGAGACCTGTCCTCAGAAGCCTTGGCGTAGGAGGAGGCAGCAAAGCGAAGCTGTACTTCGTAATGCATACCAGTTAACCACGGCGGGAGCAGGTAATTTAGTTTAGTACCGCTCAAGGTACTATACAGGGCAGAGATTTCAGTAGTCCTTACCTGGTTAATATATTTGAGTCCATCTCAAAAAGAGAAGGGCGAAAATAATAATCGCGCCGGAAAACAAACCTAAAGCATTGAACTCCTACAGCAGCTATCATAACTGTATATATTTTTTTAAAAATATAAATGATCAATTTTAATCTTATTTCAGATAAAACCTTCACTTTTTTGGAGTTTAATGCAGGTTTATTGTATATGGAAAAAGGTTAGTCGTTCAGCACTTCTGTAAATGCTTTACAGACATAATCTATATTATTTCCATTTAGCCCGGCAAGGTTGATTCTTCCTGAATTAACGAAATAAATAGAATATTTTTCCCTTAATTCAATTACCTTGTCCTTTGTGAGGCCGGTGTACGAAAACATACCGTGCTGTTTCTTAATAAAATCGAAGTTCTTTTTGCAGCCCTGTACTTTAAGATTTTCCACAAAAATATTACGATAAGAATTAATTCTGTCACGCATTTCTTTTACTTCATCCTCCCAAACAGTTCTCAGGTCCGGAGTAGATAGGATTGTAGTCACTATTGATGAACCGTGGGAAGGAGGATTAGAGTAGTTTGTTCTTGCACATATTTTTAGTTGACTCAATACTTTTGCGGCTTCTTTCTGTTTTGGAGTTACAATAGATAACGCTCCAATTCTCTCATTATATAAACCAAAGTTTTTAGAAAATGAATTTGAAACCAGAAATGATTTAACTTTTTCCGCAAAGGTCCTAATTCCAACTGCATCTTCTTTCAGGCCATTCCCGAAGCCTTGATAAGCAAAATCGAAAAACGGTATAAAGGATTTTTTCAGAGAAAGAGATGCAAGTTTTTTCCATTGTTCCGGTGATATATCCACTCCTGTCGGATTATGACAGCAAGCGTGAAAGAGTACAAGATCATTTCCTGGAATTTCGGACAGAGTTTTGTACATCCCGTCAAAATCAAGACCGTTTGTTTTCGGGTTATAATACGGATAAGTCCTTGTTTCCAAGCCTGCAGAATTAAATACTTTTTTATGGTTGGCCCAGGTTGGATCACTGATCCATACTTTTGTTCCTGGATAAAACTTTTTAATGAAATCAGCTGCTAATTTTATCCCTCCAGTACCGCCCGGTGCCTGAATAGTAGCTGCCCTGCCTGAATTCACTATTTCACTGTTTGCTCCGAATACCAGCTTCTGAACAACTTTTTTATATGACGGTTTGCCGTCTATCGGCAGGTAAGATTTTGTCTTTTCTTCCTCAAGATTTATTCTTTCAGCTGCTTTAACACTGTTTAAGATAGGAGTTTTTCCTTCTTCATTTTTGTATACCCCAACTCCAAGATTTACTTTATTTGCTTTTTTATCCAGGTTAAACGCCTCATTTAAGCCCAAAATAGGATCTGCCGGTGCCATTTCAATTGTTTCAAACATGATATTTGTCCTTTCGAACTAATAATAATTTAGCTAAGAAAATAGTTTAGACAATTAATCAAAACTATATCAATATTCAATTTATTCAAGAAAAAAATTATAAAATTTATTAATTTGATGTTACACGATGAAGCTTCATACATTGAGTCTCTATTCTCCCCTGAAACAAGAATTATTATATCAGGGTAAAATTACTATTAAATAGAAAATATAAAATATTTAGTTAACGATGCTGTATTTTGGCGCACTAAGCCGTCGCCCCGCAGTCGTGGGGGGCTATGGCTCACCCTGCTTCGTACCGTATAAGCACTACGCAGGGCAGGCAGTTTTTTAGTCTTAACTATTATCGAGTACTACGGCGAAAGATCGTGCCCTACCGGTTTGTTTCAATAGGATAGAAATTTCGCGAACGAAGATAAACGCTAATGAGGTATTTTTATTTTTACTAATCAGCACAGTTCATCGTGCATTGAAATTACTTTGTGTTTACAGGTTCGGAATCGTCCTGGGTATAATGCATTTACTGCATTGCATATCAAGTTTTTCGCAGTAATTTTTACATAGGTGGATGACTCCCTGCTGGGATGCTGTACATGAGATTACTTTCTTAGAGCGTTCCCCGGGTATTAACCATCGCTGGGTAGACATCTTTAAAATTATGTTATCTTGGGCCGGTGGAAGCTTTAAGAAAAGATTTATGACTTTGTTTACAATTTTTTGATTTTTATTGATTTTTCCATAACCATAGATAGTTGGCAGTATGATGTTAATGATAATATCCAGAGATCTGGAATGTCCAAGTACGGCTGATTTACTGGTTGGCTTTGTTGAAAAACCTGAATATTTATCCCATAAACTGTTACTGCATAAAAAAAATTGTTCAAATTCTCTGTAGGAGGAATTTGGTTTCAGGCTGTTAAAGGTGTTTAAAATACAGCCGAATGGGTCGTCGAGACTAATTCTGTTCAGCAGTACTGTAAGAGCCGCTATACGTTTACAGGGATGATTCTGAGGTCTGACGCCGCATAAATTCCATTTTATAGCTTTATGTTTCTTCTGTCTTAACTTCCACCAGTGTTTCCAGGTTTTTTTAATAAACTCCTGCATTTCAGGTTCAAAATTATTGAGTGATCTACTCGGTAGAAGTCCTGACTCTCCCCATAAAATAGAATTAACCTCGCTTTTTGTTAAAGTATTAAGGTCATACTCAGAAAATCTTCGGTATAATTCCTTGAACTGTTCTTTATTTTTTTTGTAACCAAGAGATTCGAATAATGCTGTCTGTATTGTTTTATCGGCTCCGTTCCTGAGTACATTGTCTGCTGCTTCCCGGGACTTCAGTTTTAAACGTTCTAATCCGGCTGAAATAAAAATTCTATTCAGTTTTCTGTCCGGGATATCTTTGAAAAATTTACTGCAGTAGCCTTTTGGAAATTTGTTTCTAAGTGCTGAATTAAATTCTTTTATTATTCCGTTCTCAATGACTATTGTCGGCATTTGCAATGTATGGCTGTCGGTTTTTTCGTGTACAATATGCAGTATTACATTGGAATAACGAGGATCTTTATTGTGTCCATGGTTAATCCAGCCATTTTCCGATAGGTGAATTTCAATGTCACCGAAATGTTTTGTCCCGTTTATTTCAACGACAGCATTTTTAAAGTCCGGTCCTTCTTCGTTATTCCATGTTCCAGGACTTACAATATTTATTACTTTATTGCATATTGACCTGAAAACTGTATTTGATTTTATACAGCTCCAAAAATGTTGTAATTGATATTCTTTAATATCTTCAGATAGAATAAAAAAGCAGTTATTTTTCATAAAACACATTTCCGTAAAACTTAATTATTAAAAATATTTTGTTATGGTTAAAAGTCAAACAGAAACTGGAAGAATTAATTTCTATTATCTTCAGCATAGAAACAGCAGAGGAATGTCAAGTCCTGATTATAATTTGACACTTTTTTTTATTGGATATTCAAAATAAAAAAAATTAAAATCAGCGCGTTGATTTAGCTCATTAGAGGGAAACCAGAAACTTTAGGTATATATTCGGGGTGTTTTCTTAATCCGTTAATGAAGTTATATTTGAGAGGCATATCGAGTACAGTATGCCGTTTACTTAAAAGAGCTGTATCAAAGTGATGTAAAGCCGGCAATTTGTGTGAAGATAGAAAGCAATGACACTTTGATACAGCCCCAAAAAAGGGAGATAATTTATTTTAAGAAATTAAACCTAAATCAAGGAGTTAGGTTATATTTTTACAAATATGACGCTTTCCCATCGGATTCGAATGTGTGATGGATTATATCCAGAAGCGGAGTTGACACATTCGAGCAGTATGGAAGTTTTTTTGCATAAGTTTTTTCAACTTTGCCTGCATCCCAGTCGCCGAATACCTGCCAGATTATAACACCGCCCGCATTGTGATCCATTACGTAATCAGCTTTACACTGGATGGAGTTTTCATCGTCATAACTTAAGAAATAGTTATCCTTAGTGAGATACGGAACTTTTGCCGTATCATCCCAGTGATAAGTCCATCCCTGTTTATTCTGCATTATGTAACCGTAATTAGGAGTTCCTTCAAAAGCACTCCAGTTTGCAAAATCGGATGCAGTCATTACCGGTCCGTCGGCACCGAAAACTCTCTGGGTTTTTACTGTTGGAGCACCTAAATCACCCTGACCGTCTGTGACTACGCCTCTGCCGTAGAAGCCGAGCCCCATATTGATTTTGTTAGCCGGTACATGTTTTTCCTGTGTAAGGAACTTAAATGTTTTGTCCCAGCATAAACCTGAACCGTACAGAGGTGAATGATGTCCTGCATTTTTTGACCAGCCGCCGTTCATGTCATATGTCATCATATTGAAATAATCCATATACCGGTTAAGTTCTGACCAGTTGAAGCCTTCAAGCCTTTCCGGAACACAGCTGAATGCAGCAGTCAATATTTTATTCGGGCCAATTGTATTCCTGATATCACGCATCAGTTTGGTAAAATTGGCGTAATCAGCTTCAGAACCTGTATAGTTCATTCCGGGGAAAGGACCCGGAAATTCCCAGTCTATATCTATTCCGTCAAATCCCATATCAATCAGGGTTCTGCAGTCTTCAAGGAATCTTGCTTTTTTTACAGGATCGGCTGCCATTTCAGGGATGTGTTTGCACATGCTCCAGCCGCCGATTGTGGCTATAAGTTTAACATTATTTTCATGGCAGAGCTGTATTAAACCTTTAGCGCCGCCTTCTTTGTGCATAGGTATAGGCATTTTGCCGGATAAGCCGGTTTTTGTATTGTACCAGGAATTGCCGTCTACAACGAAACCTTTTGCTTTGGCTTCCTGAGTATTTTCCCAGAGAAGGTCTAATTCACCGTAAAGTAACCAATAATCCCAGCTGCTGTAAACATCTCCGTGTAGTATTTGTGCCGGTTCCTGGACTTCGCCTTCTTTATAGATATTCTTGTTTCTGTAATCTCCGCTGTGCAGAGAACCGTCCTTAGCGACGCCGAAGAAAGAGAAATTAAGTATTGTATACTTTGAATAATCTACATTGAGCTGATTACAGGTGCCTTTTGCCGGGTATCCGTGTTTTGTGCCTTTCCAGGCATCCCACTGCGTAAAGTATCCGACAACCTGCTTTCTTTCTACAGAGGGGTCATAAGCCTGTATTGCGACATCTACTGATTTTTCCGTAACGGCACCTAAGTTATCTATTGCAGTTGCTGTGACAGTGTATGACCTGAATCCAGACGGTGTCCAGTCTGCGGTGGAGCCGACAAAGGTTTTGCCGTCAACATCTATAACAACACTTTTTACTTTTCCGTCAGGATCATCAGCTGAAACGGAGATATGTACAGGGGACAGTGTTTCCTGTCTTATTACTTCATTGTTGTAAGGTGTGTTAAAACTTACGTTCGGATGGAGGTTGTCTCCGCCTGACCCGCCTGAATCTTTTTCTATTGTAACTGTAATTGCTCTGACTGTTTCAGCTCCTTTGTTGTCAAGAGCTTTTGCTGTAACATTATATGTACCGAAATCGGATGGAGTCCATTCAGCGGAAATTCCGTTATATGTATGTCCGTCTACGGATATAGAGCTTTCCACTACTGTGCCGTCGCTGTCACTTACGTTTATTGCTATGTTCACAGGAGAAAGTGTATTCTGTTCAATAACGGCACTATTTGCAGGTGTAGTGAAATTTACAGTTGGTTTCAGGTTTATGTCAGAACCGGAACCGATGACATCAGCAACAGCTCTACCTGTAGCCCATTTCGGATGCGAATATCCGGGTGAGAGATCGCCGTCCGCAATATTCATTGCATCCCAGTCAACGCTCCAGTTCATAAATCCTGAGACAGGGCTGTTCTGGGCAGTCATTTTGTCCCATGTGCTTTTTATCAGCTCTGGAGTTGCTATATAACTCATTTTTCCGCCTGCAGCGCCTTCTGTTGCCGGGATACCCAGACAGAGTTTGTCGGCGGGAATAAATACCCCTTTACTTCCGTTGGCTTTATAACCTTTATTTGTAGAGATACCCCATGACATAGCGGCGAGGAAGTTATCCATACCGTTTGCCGGAGATACTTTGCTTCCGTCAGCACCGGTTATACCGTTTGCAGGGCCCTGATTATAGGTTTGAGGCCAAATATAGTTAAAATTGTCAATTCCTATATCGCTTATAAGTTTTTTGAAGAAGACACCTTCCATTGAATGTGAAGCCCATTTACCTGAACCGTATGTATAAGGGATTATATATCCCCATTCAGGCGCTGCTGTCAGCCAGAAATCCTTACCCTGATTCCTGTAATGGTTTATAACTTCTTTGACGGCCTTGCTTAAGAGTTCCGGATTGATTGTTGAAAGTGAATTGTGTTCAAGGTCAAGGTCAATACCTTCGAATCCGTATTCATCTATGATTTTTTCAGCCTGGCTGACAAAAAAGTCAACATCTTCATTGCTGGACATTTTCATATCGAAAAACTGCCCTCCTAAAGATACAATAACCTTACGTCCCTGAGCTTTAGTTTTTTCTATGAAAGATTTAACCTGTTCAGGAGTATAAGTTGACGGAGCGGTTGAACCCGGATCTTTGAATGCAAGCGTGTAGTTGCCGTCAGTATCAGTAACAATAAATGCAGTTATTATAACGTTATAAGACGGATCAATTTTATCCATTTCGACAGGTTTGGATTTAATCTGTTTTCCATCAACATTGTATGAAGTATTACCACCCCATATGCACCAGTATGTTGCATTGACCTTATTCAGTGCAACCTGTTTTTTTACAGTTACGGCAACGGTGCCTACAGCTGTTAAACCTGCTGCATTTTTAACGGTATAAGTAAATGAATCGCTGCCGGTATAACCGCTTGCCGGAGTATATTTGACCCTGTTGTTTTCAATAGCAGCTGTTCCGTGTCCGGGCCGGGTAACAGTATTAACAGTCAATCCTTCGCCTTTATCATTGGCGAGTACGTCGATTGTCTGGGCCGTGCCTTCGTGTACAAAAACTGAATCATCTTCGGCTGTCGGAGCCTGAGCTTTTTTAACTGTAACATCAACAGTTGCTTCCGAAGTTTTACCGTTTTTATCTACTATGGTATAAGTGAACGAGTCGTCCCCTGTATAACCTTCCGTAGGATTATAAGTTACCTTAGAGTCAGTATTTGCAGCAGTTCCGTACTGAGGGTCGGATACAGTCTGTATTTTAATATTGCTGCCTGTGTCGTTGGCGAGTACGTTAACTGTTTTAGCCGTGCCTTTGTCTGTTGTGAAAAAATCTTTATTTGCCACAGGATCTTGCGAAGGGCTTCCCCCGTTGTTCATATCAATTTCAACATTTGCCGGAACTTCTGTAGCGTTTCCCGGAGACCCGTTGAAACCTATAGATACTGTTTTGTCCTGTGCAAGTGCTTTATTCCATGACTGATTTTCAATTATGTAATGATTTCCATTATGTGATTTGATCTTTGCTCCCCACATAGAATTGATATTATACGGATAATCAAATTCGACCGTCCAGCCGTCTGAAGTTTTTCCTGTAGTATTTGTCAGAAGAATTTTACCGCCGAAACCGCTTCCCCAGTCTGATGTGACTTTGTACTCAAAGCCTTCTGTCGGAGTCGGGGAGGGGGTATTGTCTTCTACCGTGACAGAAACTGAAGCATCTGCAGTGTTACCGACTGAATTTTTTATTTCATATTTAAATGAATCAGAACCTGTATAGTTGCTGTCAGGTGTGTATTTAATAGATGAAGGCGAAACAGCAACAGCTTTGCCGTGCTGGGGGAGTGAAGTTACAGTAGATACTTCGATAGTTTTTCCGTCAGGATCACTATCGTTTTTGAGTACATTGACTGTAACGCTTTTATTTTTTTCCGTTTTAACTGTGTCGTTTTCAGCAATAGGTGAACTTTCACCGCCGGAAGCGCTTTTCCCGTTTATCTTAACATTGGTTAAGCCCTCTTTTACGTTTCCGGGTTTTCCTCCGAAACCGAAAGAAGTACTTTTTCCCGGAGCTAATTTACCGTTCCATGATGCATTTTCTATTACATAATGGCTGCCATTGTGAGATTTGATCTTTGCGTTCCATATTGAAGTTATATTATATGGAAAATCAAATTCCACCTTCCAGGAATCATATATTTTTTGTGTGTCGTTTTTAACTGTGATATTGCCGTTGAACCCGTTTCCCCAGTCTCCTGTAATCTTAAGAGATACCGGTGAGTCGGCGGCTGATGCGCTGAAATTCAGCATAAAAATTCCGACAATTACTGCCGATAATTTCCATTTTGTCAAAATGTTTTTGACACTTTGAAATTTGTTGGTCATACGTCCTCCTATTTTTGTATTAATTCTACCGATTTTTACTTCACATTTACAATTTAATATAAAAATACAAACCTTGAATTATTTTTTTAGAAAAAAGTAAAAAGTTAACAGATGGGTAACAAAAAAATGGAAAATATGTTAATATAGCCTTATAATTTAGACAAAAATAAAAAACCGTCTAAAATAATAAGCCACAGAGTGTGAAGCTTTTTAGTGTAACATTTAAACTTTTAATAAGGAGTTTTGTATGGAGTTTTATTATAAAAAATTCAGGGAGTTACGAAAAAGCAGGGGGATCAGCAGTCAAGAACTATGCAGGATGCTTGATATTAGCCGTACAACTTTATGGAAATGGGAAAATAATAAAGTTACTCCATCTCCCGATTTTATTAGACTGATTTCAAAAAAGCTTAATATTAATGTTTCAGAGGTCAGTTCGCTTTTATCAGAGCCCAAACAAGCCTTAATAGATTATTCAGATTCTGCTGAAACATGTAATCTTCTACTCGACATAGATATGTTTTCTGTTAAAAATAAAAAACTTAATAAGGCATTAGCAGAAATAGCATCATTACAAACTGACCTGGACCAGGCGTCTCTTATACTGAACGCGATTTTTCGCGGAATTGGTTTAATATTTTATATTAAAGATACTAACTTAAAATATGTTGCAGCAAACAAAATGTTTTTAAATAATCTCTCGCTTCATTCTTCATACAAAGTTATTGGAAAAACAGATTATGATTTTTTCCCTCAAAATGAAGCTAAGGAAAATATAGAACTGGATAAAGAAGTCCTTTATAAAGGAAAATCGTATTGTTCAGAAGGCTTTATATATGGAACAAGGAAAAAAAAGTGGGGAATAATAGAAAAACATCCGATACCTGATCAAAACGGGAAATTAATTGGTTTAATTTGTACATTGAAAGACGTAACAGAGCAGAGACGTGCCGAGGCCGAAAATGTAGAGCTACAGAGAGAAAAGGATATACTTTACTCAGCAGTTAACAGTATTGAAAAGGTTATAGTGCTTCTATATAACATAGATATCAACCGTAAAGTAAAGTATAGATTTGTAAGCAGGAATTTGCAGAAAATTCTAGGTTATAATACAGAGAATTTTATAAAAAACTGTTATCCGCTTATATCAATTATTCATCCCGATCAAAAACAATTAATAGACAATCATTTTCGGAAAAAAGATTCTGGATTCTTTAAGTATATATTTGATATCAGAAAAGAAGACGGCAGTTATATTAAGATGGAAGGAAGGGGGGAAAAGAGGAAAAATCCGGACGGTACATTTACAGTATTAGGTATATTGACTAAATTAGATTAGGGGATTCAACTCAAATTATGCACTGCGCTGTATCTGCTCCCGCCGTCGTTTACCGAACTATGGCGGGTCAAGTACCATCGCATGACTGGTATGTAGAAACTACAGCTGTATTTTGTTGCCTTGCATCTACAGCACACTGCATGTTGCGGGTTTAAAAAACCTGTCTGAATAATATGCAGACAGGTTATCATATTAGAATAGACCGAAAAGTAAAGAATTTGCATTACATAACTAAGAATATTAAGTCTCAGTTTTCCCAGTTATCTTTTTTGCTATATAAGAAGCCACATCTTCAGGATAAGTCCCTCTGCTGAAACCCGCGTCGTAGCCAAGTTCTATAGCCAATCTGTTAGTGATTCTGGGGCCGCCAACCACTACTATAAGTTTATCTCTAAGTCCTTCTGCCTCCAAAAGTTCAATAAGGTTAGTCATATTATGAATATGAACCTCTTTTTGTGTAACAATTTGAGAAATCAATATTGCATCTGCATTAACTTTTTTTGCGTACTCAATAAATTCTTCATTTTCAACCTGGGCACCAAGGTTATGAGCTTCTATCATGGTGAATCTTTCGAGCCCGTAATGATGGTCATAGCCTTTCATGTTCATTATGGCATCAATGCCGACAGTATGTGCATCTGTACCGGTACAAGCACCTACTATTACAAGTTTTCTTTTGATGTTTTCTTTTATGTAGTCATTGACTTCATAGAAATCCATACCTTTTTCTACTTCATCGACAACAATTTTATCAAAATCAACAGTAATTGAAGATGTTCCATAAGCAACAAAAAAAGTAAACCCCCTGCTTAATTCATGTGAATGAGCTATTTCACATTCTTCAAATCCCAGTTTTTTCATATACACAGAAGCTGCTTCATTTGCTTTGGCGGAAGCATCAACCGGCAAAGTGAAAGATACTTGAACTTTACCGTCGTTTAAAGTATCCCCGTAAGGTCTAATCATCATTTTACAAACCCTTTCTTTTATATTCAATTATTATTTAATATTAAGCTTTTTCTTAAGGAATTGTTCCATCGGATTCCAGTAGTCAACTTCTTTTTCTTCTACGCCTTCCAGCCCTTTACCTCCATTTTTTGGACGGCTTATGTCTGCAAACATTTTCTGTTCTACAGCATCAAACAGACCGGAATCATTAACCTGGTTAAGAAAATCAATTGTTTCCTGCAGTACCTGTTGAGCTCTTTTCTGGATAATACCATCTTTTTTATATACTATATCTTCAGAAAAATCTGCTATATTATTTAGAACATACTGCGCATTGGCAACGGCGAGAAATCTATCCTGTATAAATGGAGTATGGATTGCTTCTGTGAGCATACCAAGGAGCAATATACCCTGTTTCGTTGCCCTTGAAACAAAGTTGAACATGGTGTTCATGGCATAACCTTTAAAAATATCGCCGGTCATATATTTTGTAGGAGGCATATATTTAAGCGGGGCTTCAGGGAAAATTTCACGAGCCATTTCAGCCTGGCTGAGCTCATACAGGAAACCGTTTTTAATTTCAGGATTCATTTCGAAGGCATGACCAAGGCCCATTTGAGAAGGTTTCATTCCGGAACCATAAGCAAACTGTTCATTTATAAGCTGTGAAGCAGTTACTGTAAATGCTTTTTCATATGCGTCAGAAGTAGTCAGATAATTATCTTCACCAGTATTAATAACAATGTCGGCAAATGAATTAATCATTCTGGAAAAATGCTGATCAACGAATGTTCTGTACATATTTATATCACGGAAAAGTATACCGTACATTGAGTCATTGAGCATCATATCGAGTCTTTCGACAGCGCCCATTGCGGCTATTTCCGGCATGCAAAGACCTGAGCAGTAGTTTACAAGTCTGATATATTTACCAATTTGTTCACCTGTCTCATCAAGGGCTTTGCGCATTATTTTAAAATTTTCCTGAGTAGCGTAAGTTCCGCCGAACCCCTCTGTTGTCGCCCCGTAAGGTACATAGTCAAGTAGGCTTTGACCTGTTGTTCTTATAACGGCTATGACATCAGCACCCTGGTTTGCAGCCGCCTGTGCCTGTTTAACATCTTCATATATATTACCTGTAGCAACAATTAAATAAAGGAGAGGAGAGTTTTCCTTGTTTTTGCAGCTGTTAATTTTTTCTGTTCTGTATTTTACATTTCCGGAGACTTTTCTGTCAAATTTATTGACAAGTTCATTTCCTTTTTCCTGAATATATTCGAAATCAACGAGGTCGATTTTTGAAATATCCAGGCCGTTTATTATTTCAGTATTTAATTCCTCAACGCTTAATCCCTTTTTTAGCAAAGCATTGATATAATATCGTGCGGCACCCCTTCCGAGGTTTTCCGAAAGCTGATTTGATATTATATTTGGAACAGGAACACCATCCCGGTTTGCTCCGTCAGCACCGAGCATTCTTAATGTTGCTCTTTCTGTTGAATCTGTTGTATTTTTTCTGATATATTCTTCTACCGGTTTAACTATTTTTGATGCAAGTTTTCTTGCTTCGGCAATTTTGTTTTCCGATAAACCAAGTTTAGACTTAAATACCCCATTGGTTCTCATTCTATTTCCTTTCATTATTTTTTGGCTAAGTATTTTTTTGCCTGTTTAATTATATTCGTATCAAGGCCGAGAATTTCGGCTATTTTAAGTGCGTCATAACAGGAAGCCCTGTTTGTATCATGTTCTATTTCATATTGCATAAAACTGTTAATCAGTTTTATTCTTTCTATGAAATCATAACCCGATTTAGATTTATAGTATTCAGTATACTTTTTATAATCCAGCCCTTTCATTCGGTAGAAGCACATTTCATCAAACTCAGGAAGATTCATAAAATGTGTTGATAAAAACGCATAGGCTATTTTTCTTGTGCTGAAATCGTTCAGTATGGCGGTTATAAGCGCTTCTGCCTCATGTGAATTTGTAGTACCCGCAAATTCGTCTATTAGATATAAGGCCTTTTCATTTGTAATTCTGCAGGATTGAATAAAAGAAAAAATTTCCATACCGTAACTGCTCAAACCTGAAGAGTGTTCATGGTGAAGGTCTCCTATATAATGGAGGTTTTCAAAGACAGTGGTTTTATATTCTTTTGCAGGTACAAAGAACCCCATCTGTGTTAATACCTGAAGGAAAGCTATAGTTTTAAGAACAACTGTTTTACCACCCATATTAGAGCCGCTAATTACAATCATACGGTTTTTAAACAATACATTCAGCGGATAATATATAGTTTCCAGTTCAAGACAGTGTTCCATTACCGGTATACTTCTGCCTTCTTTTACTTCAATATTGCATCCGTATTCCTGTAAAACCGGTTTTTGCATATTATATTTTTCTGCAAGTACGGCTTTAGCTAAAATAACATCAAATTTGTGTATTGATTTGATGTAACTTTTAATAAGTTTCAATTCTTTTTTTATTTTTGAAGACAGTTCTGTTATAACATTTTTTTCTTCCTGTTTTTCTTCTATAACAAGCTCTTCCTTGGTATAGTGCAGAGTAAAGTATTTTTCCGGGAGTACAGGCTTTATCAATACTTTGCTTGAGTCATAGCTTTCCTTATAGATATAGTTACTGTCCATGTTTAAGACTTTCGCTTCTTCTATAACAATAAAGTTTTGAAATCTGAAATCCAGATTGAAGTTATTCTTAATATATTCAAGCCGTTCCCGTTTAAGGTTGAATAACTGTTTATCAAAATGTTTTATCCTGTTTCTTATTTCAGCCAGTTTTTCAGAGTAATTTTCACTTAGATAAAATGTTTCCTTATTCCCGTTAAGGTTTAATTTTTTAAATAAACCGGTGGGTCTGAATTTCACAAAAAAGAGCATATATATTTCTTCAGGAAGAATTTCAGATATTTTTTTATAGTTAAATAAAAACTTTTTAATTTCAAAGATATTAGTTGCGGTATAGCAATCGTTCTCAAGGAAGTTTAAATGCGGTATTCTTTTTAAATGGTATTCCAGTGAAGATGTTTTAGCAGTATCGCTTACAAGAAGAGAAATAAATTTTTTAATAAAAGAGTATTCAGTATTTAAATATTCTTCAGATGTAAATAATTCCCGTTTAGTTTTATCATTTTTTCCGTAAGGTGTAAACGGTGAGTATTTTTGATAAAAAGATTCAAACTCTGCAAAATCAAATATATTCATAAGGATTGAAAACAACTTTCTCATTTATACAGTTTTTAGTTAAAGCCTGGTTAAAATCTTCCCTCGTTATGTCAAATAAATTTACAGATATAAAGTTCAAGTGGAATTTTTCTTTATAATATACTGTTGTCCTTTTCAGCAGATCAGAGAGCTCATTCCAATTTAGAAAAATTTTAGTGAAATCATTAATTAGTATTATATTAAAAGCTTCAGGTATCTTTGAAGCTTTGATATTTGTAAGCGCTCCTTCACAGACAAAGCATTCTTCTTCTTCAAAATCTTTTTCTTTCTTAACAGGAAATTTTTTTACCAAATTTAGTGTTTTGATTTGATTTAATGATTTAATTAAATTTTTCTGTGATACTTTCATAACATAAATGAATTCAGCTTCAGGGGCTGAAGTAATTTGAGTTATTCTGTTGACTGCTCCGTCAATAAGATTAGTCTTTATAACTGTTTCTTCTCTTAAATATTTTAAAATAAAATCAAGCTGTGAATTGTTTTCGGGGCCGATAAGTTCTATAGAACCTTTCCTGAGGATTCTGATTAACACAAGCCGTCCGAGTTTTGAGATAAAAGGGAATACTTCTACTACTTCAAAAACTGCATCTGTAACAGTTAATGCATATTCACAAGTTACAATATAATCATTTTTTTCTGCTGTAATACCGGGTTTTGGAGTTCCGAAGATCATATCTTCTTTTTCTCCGTCAATGCCGATCGTCATATAACATAATGAATCGGCCTTCTTCCTTATGAGCGGAAGAAGGTAATTCAAAAATGTTGTTTTTCCGGCATTTTTGCTGTTCCCGGTTATAAAAGTAGTTTTATTGATTATACTATTTATCATGTCTTTTCAATTTGCCTGTTTTGTTCTAACATCTATTACTTTTTCATTTTCGGTTTCAAATGTGATAGAACCATATTTTTTTGTCTCCATACAATAACCTGCTATGAATTCATCGAGGGTAAGTTTCTGACTTTCCAATGGGGGGAAAAGCCCGTTTTGCAATGCACATTTTGCACCATGCGGCATGCCGTCAGAACTGAAAATTAAATCTACGCCGGGAATATAGCCAGCCTGGTCAATAAGCATCCTGAACGGATTATTTTTCTTTAGGCACTCGTCAGTTAATTTACCTTTGAAAAGTATGGATTCTTCCGAGAAGTTTATCTGCATAGAAAGTACTATTCCAAGTTTTTTGCATTTTAAAGCTACTTCCGGTGATATATACTGAGCATGTTCGATTCTCATACATGGAAGCTTAATGTTTTCCTGTTCTATAATATCTACTAATTGTTCAATTACTATTTCACCTAAAGCATGTGCCGCGACAGCCTTACCTTCGGATTCGGCAAATTTGAGATCATTTTTAAGTTCCTCATCTGTATAGAGTTTTATTCCACCGTCAAAGTCGGAGTTTACATACCCGTTAATAGCTGCTGTACCGGGACTTATTGCCCCGTCAAGAAAAATTTTAAAACCGGCTATTTTATCTTTATATTTTTCAGGCAGAGTTTTATAAGATTTCAGGTCTATCCAGATTTTTACTCTGTGTAAATAACCGGTTTTTTCATATAAATCTATAAAATCTGTGTTGGGTAAAAGCAGATCCTGCATTTTGTAAATTTGATTTTCTTTAAGCATGTAATCGAAAAATTCATGAACATCTTTTTCAGTAATTTTTTTAATTTGCGGAATAAATTTAATAATCGAGTAAAGGTTATGTTCGATCCATTCAAGATTTTCAATATTATTTACAATTTCCGGAAATTCATCTATTAACTTGTCTTTTGCCTTCTGATTCATTATGTAATTGTGAAGGGAACTATCGCATATCAGTACTGCAGGAAGTTCTTTTTCAATTCTGTCTTTTGCTGTATCTCCGAAAGTCCATCCAAGAACAACATTTACATCTTCGTCAAGTTCTTTTATTCTGTTTAAAGCTTTTTCCAAATCCTTAACGTTTCTCAGATCGAGACAGTTTCTCAGTGCCAAATAAAAGGAAGTGTGAGTGTGATGGTCATTAAGCAGCGGAATATTGTGTGTTGTTTTCATTTTTAACTCCTGTAATATTTAGTTAATATTATTCTTCTTCATGGATTGCCTGAGGATTGTAGCCTTTTAACTTGTTTACCAGAATCACTAAAATTAAAAAAGCGGTTATTAACAGCATAAATACTGCTCCGGAAATAAAAACAAGTTTAAGCCCGACAGTTGCTTTGATGTAACTGGAAGCCAATGGAGCGATAACAGTGCCTACTGCTCCGCTTCCTAATACAGCAGTAGTCAGTCTGCTGGTTGCATGAGGAACCTGGGTAGTACCTGTAGTAGCAATTGTTGAATATGCTGCTGCAAAGCACATTCCTGTTACTGCGGTAAATAAAAAAGCCCAAATAATACTGATATTCAACACGGCCATGAGAAACAGGAGAATACCTGAAAGAGTGCAGATGAAACAGATATAAGTTTCCTGGGAAATTTTTTTTAGTATAAAAGTTGCGGAAAAGCGGCCGATTATTACAAAACCCCAAAAGGTCGAGATAAGGTAACTGCCGACACTGGCTGTCATTCCTATTTCTTTTTGTCCAAAAATAGGCAGCCAGAATATTACAATGGTTTCAGCAATCACATAGAACATTAAAGAAAAACTCATTAAATATACTGTAACAGGCCAGTTAACTAGTTCATCAAGCCATGTCCTGCGGACCTCCAAATGTTTCGGCCTGGTTTTTTTTGAAGTTGAGACTGAAACTTTTTTGGGCGCTTCAAAGTTTGTAAATAGACAAAGTATAAATGCTAATACTATAAAAAGAATCACACTTGAAAGTGTTATATTCCAACTGAATTTAAGTTCATCAAGCATATAATTGAAAATTTTAGGAGCAGTAGTTGCACCGATGGCATATACCAGGGAAACTAATGCCATTTTAGAGGCTCTTTCTTTGTTATCCGTGATATAGATTATCAGATAGTATCCTAAGGAGAAGCACATTCCGTAACCAATTCCGTATACAAACAATGCTATGTAAAAAATATGGATATTGGTTGAAATCAGTATTATCCCAATGCCAATAAAAAGTAAAATACTTGTAAGGATATTAGTTGTCTTAAGTGAAACAAATTCCAGCACAAGGCCTGTTGTGGCAAAAACCATAACTGCACTTGATAATGTAAAAAACGAATAACTTGCTACAGCGCTTGAAACATCCACACCTAAAGCTTTGGCTATATCTCCGATCACAACTCCGATTGCCGGAAAACTCGCACCTAAAAAAATCATATAAAGATATGATACATATTCAATTTTTTTCTTTTCTGTTTTTAGATAACGCATATAGCGCTGTTTCATCGTTTCAGCAGCATACATAAACTCCCCCCTTTTATTTTTAATTAAACATAGTAACAGATTCAGCGTAAACCTACGCTGGATCTGTTTTAAACAAATTAAACATATAATTGTTTGTAGAGCTCTCTGATTCGGGTGCTTTCACGGATGATATTAATAGCTATATTTGCGTGATTATAAGCATAACCGTTTCCTACAATCATATCAATATCTTTGCCTACACCTTCAGCGCCCAGGGCTGCTTTAGTAAAAGATGTGGCCATGCTGAAAAAATATACAGTTCCTCTGTCCTTTGTCATGAGAATTGAACCCATTTCTGTATTCTGTATGTTTACATTATTTATAACTACATCGCAGAGCTTTCCATTTGTTGCAGCCATAGCTTTTTCATAGCAGCTGATAGCGTCAGTTGCGTCAAGCTTTATGACCTCGTCACATAGTTCCAAACTTTTCAGGAGTTTAAGGTTTTCATCTGAGTAGTCCATGCCTATGATTTTACCGTTGGGACCGGCGGCTTTTTTAGCGGCATAAGCGCAGAGAATGCCTGATTTTCCTGCAGCACCGATAATTGCAACTGTATTGTCTTTTTTGACAAGCCTTTCTGTCTGGGCCGGTGCCCCGGCTACATCTAATACAGCCAAAGCAAGTGAAGGTGGAATATCATCAGGAAGCTTTGCATATATAGCTGATTCAAATAGTATTGCCTGTCCTTTAATTACAACCTGGTCAATGTTCTTTTTTACTTCCACAATTTCATCTATTTTTAATGGAGTCAGTGACAAGGATACCAGGCTTGCAATTCTGTCTCCCTCTTTGACTGAAACTTTAGATTTTATTTTATCTCCGATTGCATCTATATTCCCAATAAACATGCCGCCTGAACCGGTCACGGGATTTTTAAGTTTGCCGTTTCTCTTTACTAAATCCAGGATGATTTCCTTGATTTTTTCACTATCCCCGCCTGCTTGTTCTTTTATCTGTGTAAAACTTGCAGAGTCCACATTTAAAATATCAACATTGACACGTATTTCGTTGTCAAATAGCTCCATGTCATTTGAAATTTTTAAAGCTGGCTGAGGCAGTACTCTGGCCGGCTCGATTACTCTGTGGATTCCGTATGGGTTCCCTTGTTTCATGTTACCTGTTCCTTTGTTTGTTTTAATTTTTAAGTTTAAACATTTCTCTGACATCTGCGGGCGTTGCAACAGAATATCCTGCGGCTTTGGATATTTTTGCAGCTCGTTCTACAAGCTGAGCATTGCTTTCGGCTAAAATACCTTTATCGAAATATATATTGTCTTCAAAGCCTACGCGCATAAAACCGCCAAGAGCAAGAGCTCCGTAATGGGCTTCAAGTGCTGCTTTGCCGCCAATGCCTATTACTGTCCAGCAAGTGCTTTCCGGCAGTCTCCTTACAAAAAAGCCAAGAGTTTCGACATCATATTTTGCCGCACCAGGGACATTTAAAACAAAACTGTAATGGTAAGGCGGTTCTATGAGTCCTTCTTTAACAAGGAGATTTGCAGAATAAACATGGGACAAGTCAAAACATTCGAGAGTAGGTTTAACATTCTGTCTTTTCATTTCTTTAGCAAATTGCCGCATAATAGGCAAAGTATTGACAATATATTCATTTCCGAAATTCACTGTTCCGCAGTCAAGAGATGCCATTTCTGGTTTCAGTGAAACAACTTCAAGTCTTTCCTCGGGTGACATACCTACACCGCCGCCGGTTGTGACTTCAATGACTATATCACATTTTTTTCTAATAAGTTCAACTGCTTTTTGGAAAATATTAATATCCATCGTTGCTCTGCCGTCTTTGTCTCTGACATGCAAGTGGCAGATAGAAGCTCCCTTAAGATATGAATTATAAGTACTTTCTGCTATTTCTTCGGGAGTAACAGGCAGGTTCGGATTATCTTTTTTGGATGTTTCGGCACCGCAGACAGCCACAGTAATGACCATTTTTTTCATAGTTAAATTTCTCCTGTATTTTATGATTCCCGTTATTATTTAATATCTATAGTTTTTATATCGTCAGGAACAAGAAATTCTGCATCTGTTGCTTTTTTGATATCATCTATTGTTGTATCCGGAGCGATTTCTTCTAAAACCATTCCTTTATTAGTTATCTTAAAAACACCCATTTCGGTTATAATGTCAGTAACTTTTCCTGCAGCTGTTAACGGCAGGGAACATTTTTTCATTATTTTAGGATTCCCTTTTTGAGTGTGCAGCATTGCGACTATAACTCTCTTTGCGCCGGAAACAAGGTCCATAGCCCCACCCATTCCGGGAACCATTTTGCCGGGTATTTTCCAATTGGCAATATCGCCGCTTTGGCTTACCTGTAATGCGCCGAGAATTGTGACATCTACATGTCCGCCGCGGATAATACCAAAAGAAGTAGCCGAATCGAAATACATTGCACCCGGGTTTGCAGTAACAGGCTGTCCTCCTGCATTTGTAAGCCTGAGATCTTCATTACCTTTTTCAGGAGCAGGTCCCAGTCCCATAATTCCGTTCTCTGACTGAAAAGTAATATCCTGGCCACTTTCTATATAATTTGCCACCATGGTAGGAAGGCCTATGCCGAGGTTAACTACATTGCCGTCATTAAGCTCTTTTGCGGCTCGTTTAGCGATTAATACTTTAGGATTCATATTACAGTTTTCCTCCATCAACTATATAATCAACAAAGATATGAGAAGTTACTACATTGTCGGGGTCAATCTCGCCGACTTCAACGATTTTTGCTGCTTCAACAATTACTCTGTCACAAGCCATTGCCATTAGCGGATTAAAGTTTCTTTCAGTTTTGCTGTAGCAGATATTGCCTTTTCTGTCTACAATAGCACCTTTTATCAGAGCGACATCTCCTCTCATAGGCTTTTCCAGGAGGTAGGTCTTTCTGTCAACAACAATTTTTTGCTTATCTTTTTCCACTTCTGTTTTTAGTCCTGTCGGTGTTAAAATACCTCCAAGCCCGAAACCAGCGGCTCTGATTTGTTCGGCGAGTGTGCCTTGCGGAACTAAAGTTACTTTAGCTTCTCCGGTATTCATCTGTTTACCGGTTTCCTTATTTGTCCCAATGTGGGTTGATATAAGATGTGAAATCTGTTTATTGACTATTAATTTGCCTATACCGGCTTTAATATTACCGATATCTTCTGCGAAGCCTGAGTCATTACATATTACTGTAAGATTTTCAACTTTTTTATTACATAGTTCATCAATAAGCCTGTGCGGTGCACCGCAGGATAAAAAACCGCCTATCATTAGAGTGTCGCCTTCTCTTATGAGGTCGGCGGCGATTTCTGCTGTAATAATTTTACTTTTACTCATTTCTATTTCCTGTTTTAGCAAATATAAAATATTAAAAATGACGTTTCCTGTTAACCGATTTAAACTTTAGCAGTATTTTTCTTCTAAAGCTTTAAAGGTTTCATCGATTGACTTTAAGGTGTATTTTAAGTCTTTATCTGTATGTCGATAACAAACATACCAGTGGTGATAAGGCTGCAGGAATACATTTTTTCTAATCATTTCAGTATAGAATTCTTTCCTGATCGCTTTATATGATCCATCTTCATTCTTTGGAAAAGTGATAAAGAACATCGGCGGAATTCCTGTCAGATCTGCATCAATTTTACTTTCAACGAGAATTTTTTTAATGCCGTTCATCAAGTATTCGCCCTTTTTCCATATTGTTTCAAGAATATCATTATTTTCGAGTAGTTCTATTGTTTTAAGAGCAGCAACATGGCTTATACTGTTGGGGAAGAATGTAGAAGATATGAATACATTTTTGACTGCTTCTTTCATGAATTCTTTTTTTCCGGCTACAGCTCCTATCGGGTAACCGTTAGCCATAGCTTTGCCGAAAACAGCCATATCAGGTGTTACCCCGTAATATTTCTGTGCACCCCCAAGCGTGACTCTGAAACCGGTTCTTATCTCGTCAAAAATAACTACAGCGCCATACCTATGTGCAAGTTCCTTAACACTTTCCAGATATCCGGGTTTGGGAGCTTCCATAGGTTTTGCAGTCGGATGCGCAAAAGGGGTGATAATAACCGCTGCTGTATTGTTCTCATGTTCTTTCAGTAAACTTTCGAGATTTTCAAGATCATTATAATGAAATTCGTGAATATCTTCATAAACTTTTTTAGGGACTCCGCCTTTTACTTCTACGCACCAGTTATGCCACCCGTGATATCCGCATCTTAATACTTTTGTCTTCTGTGTATAGGATCGGGCTATTCTTATTGCGCTTGTTGTTGCATCTGAGCCGGTTGTTACAAAAAGGCTCATTTCTGCGCAGGGAATGTGTTCACGCATTTTTACAGCCAAATCATTCTGAAATTTCTGAGTTAAGGAAAAACAAAATCCTTTTTCTCTTATTTGTTTAATAACGGCTTCATCGATTTCTTCTTCTCTGTATCCTAAAAGTATCGGGCCGTATGCACAAAGGTAATCAATATATTCATTACCGTCAATATCTTCTATTCTGCCGCCTTTAGCTTTGTCAAAATAAATAGGATATTCACCTTCTACAAAGTTATAAGGCCTTCTAATCCCGAGTACACCGCCGGGGATATTTTCTTTGCCTCTTTCGTATTCATTGAGTGAATTGGTGAGATTCAGCTTTTCTGTCATAATTAACTCCTAATGTTATTTTTTATCCAAAAACTGATATTTGTGAGCCTCTGAAAAATAATGATATCATTGTATATTTTCATTACAATAAAAAAAATAATTTACTATTGAAAATAAAAAAAATATATAACTAAAAGTCAAACAAATAATTGACTTATAAATTAATTAATATTTATTTGAATAAAAAAGATAAATAAAGGAAGGTGAAATGTTACTATACTATAAAAAATTAAGATCACTAAGAAAAGCCACAGGCTTACAGACCAAAGTGTTTTGTGAACGCATAGGTGTTTCAGTTTCAACTTTGTGGCACTGGGAGAAAGGCAGTAAAACGCCATCAGAGAAAAGAGTTAGAAAATTAGCGAAAGTTTTATGCGTATCGGTTGATGAAATATCGGATCTGACTCCTGAATACAAAAAATCAGATCAGGATCTGTCTGAGATAATCAATATCTGGCGTGACAATTCGGGTTTGAGTATGAAGGAATCGGAAGCCGAGTTTAATATACTTATAAATAAATTAATTAGGCAGCATAAAAACCTGATTCAGCATTCCTTAATAACAAAAGCAATACTTTCATCTATTAATTCAATTATATATATTAAAGACATCAATCAAAAATATTTAGTTGCCAATGATGCTTTTATTGAATTATTGGGATTGATTAATGGTTACAGGGTTGACGGAAAAACAGATTTTGATTTTTATAATAGTACAGAAGCTAAAGAGATTATTAATCAGGACAATCAGGTTCTTTCTACTGGTAAGCCCATAACAAATTTAAACAGTTTTATGCCCGGTACAAAAAAGAAGAGACATGCATTAATTTCAAAGTTTCCAATTCTTGATTCAGAGAATAAAATTGTAGGACTTATTGGGACTTACAATGATATTACAGAAATGAAAAAGGCGGGAAGAGTAAGAGAGATACTTGAAATATATGTGGGGGCGATGACAGACTGCTTATCTGTTTTTTTCAGTCACAATTATAAGTACATATTTGTAAATAATGCTTATGCAGATATTTTCGGATATCCTGTAGAAAAATTTTATGAGGGTGGACTGATTGATTTTTTTGCTGAAAAATGTGTTCATCCTGATGACAGGGAACAAGAAAAAAAATATTTAAAGGAAAAAAACTGGCCTAAACAACGTATTTACAGGATTATTAAACCGAACGGTGATGTCAGGTGGCTGGAAGGAAGTGTGAACAGAAGAAAATATTTTGGTAAGGAATGCTGTATTTCAGTTAACCGTGATATAACAGAAAGAGTTTACGAATCTGCCTTTAGCGACCTGTTCGGGCTTATACTGGAACATTCTGATGATGTCCTGTGGATTAGAGATAAAACAGAAAATGAAGGGTTGGTTTTTGTATCAGTTTCTGTCAGAAAACTTTATGGTCATTCAGAAGATATTTTTTACAAAGATTCATTTTTTTGGTTAAATAAATGTCTTTATTCAAAAGATAAAACTGTATGGTTATTAAACGAAGAAAACAGTTCTCTCCGGGACTATAAAAAGGAATACAGGATATATGATTCTAAACAGCAGCTTAAGTGGATAGAATTAACATGCTTCGAATACAAATTTTTAGGTAAAGAGTGTTATTGTTATCTTGAAAAAAATATTACTGATAAAAAGGCTGTGGAAAAGTCAAAGGAAAATGAAAGCCTAAGAAAGGTTGCGAAAAAACTAAGAAAAATGGATTTTAATACAGATTTAATTTCCGAGATAACAGAATTAAGTAGAAAACAAATTGAAGTTTTATAGTTTTATAAGTTTACCGAATAACTTTTTTATAAAGGGAATTTAAAATATCTATGAATAATAATAAAAAATATATTTACAAAGAGGGGTTTAATTTTAATTTTGATAATTCCGCCTGTGAACATTGCGGAGGAAAATGCTGTTCCGGAGAGAGCGGTTATATCTGGATAACTCAGGCGGAAATAAAAAAAACAGCTGAATATTTAGATGTTAAATTAAATACTTTTTTTACAGAATATTTAAGATTTAAAAATGGTAGTTATACTATAAAAGATATTAAGTACGGTGGTTATTATTCCTGCCTCTTTTTTGATAGAGAAGAAAATAAATGTCTAATATATCCGGTTAGACCTTTACAGTGTAGAACATACCCGTTCTGGGAAATGTATATGGGAGATTCTGAAGAATTATTTGATGATTGTCCAGGTGTAAAAAAGCTTCCATGAAACAGGGTGCATGCACCCTGTTTTTGTTTCAGAAAAGATTAAACTTCGCTGAACGAAGAACAGCATTAACTATCTCCTGTTCAAATTCTGTATATTTTCCTCGAGCAGGGTTGCCACTCCTTCTGATGGAGTAAAAAATTTATATGTGTTTTTACAGATATTACATCTTCCGCAGTCTGAAGAGGTATCTGATGGCTGAGTATATACTGTTATTGTACCTTCATAGTTACGCAGTATGAGTTTTTTATCAGATCTCGAAATTACATAGTTGGGCATTACCGGTATTTTACCACCTCCGCCTGGTGCATCTACAACGTAAGTCGGAACAGCCATTCCGGAAGTATGGCCTCTTAAATTTTCGATTATTTCAATACCTTTTCCTACGGAAGTTCTGAAATGACTTATTCCTGTAGATAGATCACATTGATATATATAGTACGGTTTTACTCTTATTTTCAAAAGTTCATGCATTAACTCTTTCATAATAAAAGGACAGTCGTTTACATCACGCAGCAGTACGGTTTGATTGCCCACAGGGACCCCGTTCTCAGTAAGTTTGTCGCAGGCGATTTTTGCTTCTTCTGTTATTTCGTCCGGATGATTAAAGTGAGTATTGAAGAAAATAGGCTGATATTTTTTTATAATATTTACAAGGTTGTCTGTTATTCTCTGCGGCATAACTACAGGAGTTCTGCTTCCAATTCTGATGATTTCGACATGATTAATATTTCTTAAAGTTTCCAGAATATACTCAATCCTGCTATCCGGTAATGTTAAAGGATCACCTCCGGAAACAATTACATCCCTGATCTGCTTATTTTTTTTAATATAATTTACAGCATCCAAAAAACATTCCTTATTAAAACCGCTTTCATCACAACCTACAACTCTGCGGCGAGTACAGTGTCTGCAGTACATAGAGCATTTTCTTGTAACAAGGAGGAGAACTCTGTCAGGGTATCGATGAGTTAAACCTGGTACAGGTGAATCTATATCTTCATGGAGTGGGTCAGAAATATCCGAATCATCTTTAATTAGTTCCTGTATTCTTGGGACAGCCTGTAATCTGATGGGGCATCTAATATAATTTTCATCGATGAGTGCGGCGTAATAGGGGGTAATTGCCATTTTGAATTTTTTTAAACTTATGGCCAGCTGTTCTTTTTCCTTTTCATCAATTGTAATGATCTTTGAAAGAGACGAAATGTCTTTAATTGTGTTATTTAACTGCCATTTCCAGTCATTCCAGTCTTCGTCTTTTACATCCTTAAATATCGGAATATGCTTGTGGAGTACTTTTCTGTAGATCTTCTTCATGGTAATGTTTTCTCCCCCAAATTATTTTATTTAAAATGATAAAAACCCGAATAATATAGCTCGGTTCAGAAAATTAAACAGCCAAGAAGTAAAATAATATTTTATATTTTATATTTTTCCAGTTTTTTTGTATGAATCGATTGTTCTTTTTTTAATAGAGATTTATAATATAAGCTGTAACAATTAATATGAATTGTAATTATTTAACAGTTAACTAATAGAGTTACTGTTCTTATTATGTTTAATTTACCATTATCGAAAGGGAAGTAACAATGCCTGATATTGGCACTATATTTAGAGTAGGAGAAACTTTAAAACGAGCTATTCAGGCAGACGCTGTATTCAGACAGTCTGACCAGGAACATGTAGATAGAATTGTCAGATCTGTATACAGAACTGTAATGAATAATAGAATTAAGTTTGCTAAAATGGCCGTAGAAGAGACTGGACTTGGACGCTGGGAGGATAAAGTCTTAAAGACTGTAGTCGCATCCCAGTTTGTTTACGAATATATCAAAGATAGAAAAACTGTCGGAGTTGTTTCTGACGATGTAGAGAAAGGGATAACTGAAATAGCTCACCCTATAGGAACGGTTCTCGGAATAGTATCAAAGACGGATCCCATTGCTTCAGCAGTTTTTAAGATAATTATAGCAATGAAAACAAGAAACCCTATAATTATTGCTTCTGACCCAAAAGCCGTTAAGACTACAGAAGCTGTTTGTGATTTATGTTATGAAGCAGCATTAAAGGAAGATGCTCCCGAAGACTGTATTCAGTGTTTTTATGATACTTCAACAGATGAGTTTGAAAACTTAATAGCGGACAAACGTTTGAACCTGATTATTGCTGCCGGAGACGGAGCAGTAAAAGAAAATAATAATGTTAAAGCACCTGTAATTGGAAGCGGCAGCGGCAATGTTCCCGTTTACATTGCCGAAGACATTGACCCTGATTTTGTTGCTAAGCAAATTATCGATTCAAAAGTTTTTGACCAGGGTGTAATGAATTCAAGCGAACAGGCTGTTGTAATAAACAAAAATATTACAAAACAGTTTAAAACTGCAATAGAGAAAAAGGGCGGACATTTTGTAACAGAAAAAGAAAAGAAAATGTTAATCGATTATGTTCTGGAAAAAGGAGATAAGGTAAATAAAGATATAACAGGCCAAAGTCCACAGATTATTGCAGCAAACTCAGGCTTCAAAGTACCTGAAACTACAAAATTATTAATTGTACCTCTGAAAGGTGTGGGAAGTGAATATCCGCTCTCGGAGAAAGTGCTCGCACCTTTAATAGCGTTTTACGAAGTAGAAGATTTTCATGAGGCTATTAATGTTTGTATCGATTTGAATTATTATGAAGGTATTGGTCATACAGTATGCATTTATTCTAATGACCATGATAAAATAAAGAAATTTGCTATGGAGATGAATGCCGGGCGAGTTATTGTAAACAGCCCTAGTTCAATGGGTGCTGTTGGTGGAATATACAATCTTCTGCCTCCATCTTTTTCATTGGCATGCGGAGCTGTTGGGAAGACTATAACTATGGATAATGTTTCCATAAAGCATCTTATAAATTTACAGAGAATCTCGAGAAGAAGAATAAATCAGAGGTTACGGGATTTTGACAGGAAGATGTACATTGATGAAAGTAAAAATATAGATGAAATAGAGAGGTTGTTTAATAAAAACTATTAATATTTTATATAGAATATATGAGGAGGAAACATGGCTGTTACTTTAAATCGTAATGATGGGACAGTAAATTTTGTTTTTGAAGGCAGAATGGACACAATAAAATGTATGTCGGCAGAGAAAGATGTAGTAGAAAATATTAATGAGAATGACCAGGTAGTATTCGACCTCAAAGAGGTTGATTATATTGCATCTTCTTTTCTAAGATTATGCGGTAGAGCATCGAATACTGTTGGTGTGGAAAATTTTTCTGTTATAAATGTATCTCCCTCTGTTAAAAAAGTATTTAAAATAGCCGGCCTTGCCAACAGATTAAATATCAAATAATTGCCTTTAAAATTAAATGAAAAGAATAAAGAAAAAGGCAACATTCGAGAATTTAGAGGAAGTCCTGCAATTTGTGAAGGTCGGTGCAAAAGCGTTTGGTTTTGACAAAGCTGCTATTGCCGATCTAATTCTTGCCGTTGAAGAGGTTTTGGTCAATATTATTAGCTATGCCTATACAGATCAGTGTAAAAGTGGATACATGGAAGTAAGATATAAAAATAATAATAGTTCTTATTCAATAACTTTTCTTGATACCGGCAAAAAATTTGATCCTACTGCAGTAAGTGAGCCAGATACCTCAATTCCTATTAACCAAAGAAGGATGGGGGGAATGGGAATACACATTGTAAGAAATATTGTCGATAATCTTCAATATAAAAGGGAAGGCGGTAAGAATATTTTCACTATTGAGAAGAAAAAATAATTTCTAAATATTGCCTGTAGGCTTCTTTGGAAAAATTTTTGGAGTCAGAAAAAGTGTGGTTTTATTTTTTTATATGATTAAGAAGAATATCAGTTTGAGACAATGCTTGCTTTATTGGTATTTCCATTTAGCACTTCTATCAGATTATTGGGATTCGAATAATTGAAAACTACAATGGGTAGGTCATTGTCTTTACATAAAGAAAAAGCTGTTGAATCCATTATTTTAAGATTTTGCATTAAGGCTTTTTCATAAGTTATTTTTTCGTAACGCACAGCGTCCGGTGAAGTTTCAGGATCAGCTGAAAAAATTCCATTCACTTTTGTTGCCTTCAACACAGCTTCGGCGTCAATTTCAAGGGCTCTTAAAACTGCTGTAGTATCAGTTGTAAAAAAAGGATGCCCGGTCCCACCGGCAAAAATCACAACACAACCTTCTTCGAGGTACTTTACTGCTTTTTCATGATCAAATGTTTCTGCAATAGGTTCTATATGTTGTGAAGTTTGAATTTTACATGTAATGCCATTAGCCTCAAAGCAGTCTTTTATCATGAGTCCATTCATAACAGTTCCAAGCATTCCCATATAATCAGCCCTGACAGGGTCCATTCCTATTTTTTTCCCAAGTTTTCCCCGCCATATATTTCCTGCACCTATGACAAGGGCAAGTTCTATCCCTGCATCAAGAACATTAATTAAATTATTAATGAGAGTTTTAAGTGCATCCGGACAGTAACCGGGTTCATTTGGCTTACTTAAAGCTTCACCACTTATTTTTAGAAGAATCCTTTTATAAGGGAAATTACTTTTCATTTTCACTCCAAAAAAAACATTTCATAATAGATCATTATAAAAAATCTATTATGAAATTTTAAAAATTATAATTTTTAGATAGTTGCAAGCAGTACTATAGCGAAGGCCATTACAAAAATTGCTACCGTTTCAATAATACCGAGTGCCATAAGATAGTTTACAAATCCTTTACCGGTTTCTCCAAATGCATCGCAGGATGCAGCAGCAGCTTTTCCCTGCCAAAGAGCTGACATTCCAAGACCTGCTCCGCCTGCAAAGCCGATAATCAAATAAAGTGGCCACATTCCTGGGTTTGCTGTTACTTTTCCGTTAAGAATGAACATTAAGATCATACCGTAAATAGTCTGTGAGAGTGGTGCTCCTGCAAATACAACAAGCTGGAAAGGTGCCGGTTTACTTTGTGCATAGCACCTTTTCCAAGCTCCAACAGCAGAAGTACCTGCTGCTCCTGTTCCTAATGCTGAACCTATTGCACCCATTGCTATTGCTGCAAAGGCTCCACCCTGTCCTAATGCTGTAATTGTTGCTGCGTCCATAAAATAACTCCTTTTTTATAATTTTTATCTTTAGTTTGAATATGTATAAATTTAATTGTTAGTTAACTCATCTTTACTTCTGTCTCTGATATGACGTTTAAATGGATTGTAGAAAAAACCGGACCATTCTAATTCCATATGGTTTGAAAACTCAAGTGTATTAAGCCTTATGCCATGTACAAGAACACCCATAAATGCAAGAGCAATATTCAGTAAATGTCCAAGAGCTATAATCAGCATTGCGAATACTAAAAACCAGGGGGAAAGTTCGTAGACCATTTTTCCCATATTATTAAAACTCATCGCAATATATAGAGTGGCGAGGCCGACTGCAAAAAGTCTTATATAGGATAATAAGTCAACGAAACTGCCTATAAAATCAAATGGTGTATTGAAAATACTTCCGGCATCATTCCATTGAATATAGAACAATATTATAAGCACAAAGCCTATGCCGTATAGATAAAATGCGATGGTAGGGAATTCCATTTTCGAGTAAACTATAAGTTTGAGTGCTGTAAAATAGTTTCCCCAGATAAATAAGCCCCATCCCAACTGTCCTAAGGCCTTGAGCTTGTTACTGTAGATTATAGTTTTCCAAACTCTTGCCAGGGATAAATGTATTGCACCAAGTGTAAAACAAATAAAAAGCATCGTATCGTTTTTTGTTTTGGGATTTGTCAAAGGCTTAAGCCCCTGCATATCTCCCGGCAGGACTTTATGAGGTAAACCGAAATATGTACAGGTCAATGCTCCCCATATAATTGTTGCAATACTTAGAACAAGAAACAGATTTAATGGAACCCGCATTTCTCTTTTTCTTTTGAATATAATTTTCAATGCTATACCGACAATCAGGAAAAGTATTCCATAACCGGCATCACCGACAATCATGCCGAAAAAGATGGTAAAAAAGAAAAGAAAGCATATACTTACATCCCATTCATTGTATCCGGGTGAAATCCCTATAAACTTGAAAACTGGTCTAATTATTGAAAAAACTTTTGGAATATTTAATAAAGTTGGTACAGTATCATCTGCTGAAGGAGCCTCGAAGGTCGCAGCCCATCCGCACTTCATTGCGGCACGAGAAATTCTATTCTTCTTTTTAGCCGGTATAAAGCCTGTAATATAGGTCAGGGTATCTGCTTCACCCATTCCATGTTTATTATAGATGAATTCATACTGCTGCTGTATTTCCTTCTGATACAGTTTAATCTCATTTATAGACTGGGCAATACTTTGTAGTTCAGAAGTACAATCCTGTATAACTTGTTTATTCTTCTCAATTTTTTCATCTAACTCAGCAAGAGATAATCTGGAAGACGGAAGGGATACAATGGGTAGTTCTTCTTTAGGCTGTTTGCTGTCCGATATGAGGGCAAAGTATGTTTTCTCTTTTACATGTTTAATAATTTCTACCGTACCATATTTTTCAAAGCTGCTTACATTTCTGTTGTTTGCAACGCATAGATAAACATGAACACCTTTTTCTTTAAGGGAATCAATTTGTGAAATAGAAAAATTCCCCCATGGTTCGAGAAGGGCTCGTTCTCTGTATAAATGGTTGAGGGTTTTTTTAGCCTCTGAAAGCCGGTCATAATTTTCCAAAGCCATTTTTGATAAGGCTCTGGGGCTTTTTTTAGAATAGGGATCAGCTTCAGCATTTTCATATTCGGATAATATATTGACAATTTTAATCTGTCTATCCAATGCCTGCTCTATATCAGTTAATATCTGGCTTTCGGGTTTCTGGATCTGATTAACATGCAGAACACCGAGATTTCTTAAGCTAAGAAGTGTCTTTTCCCGATCTTCCTTTCTACAAATAATCGTAGTTTTAAGCATTTTTTCAATCATAATAAGCCTCCGCCAATTTTTTCTTAGCAATTTTAGAGCGGCCTACAGCTGCAGTCTGCTGGTCTCCGAGATATATCTGGATTTGCCTGATGTTTTCCCTGCATTCAGGTATTTTGACTTTTTCAAACAAGTTTACCCTTTGAGTGGTCGTCTGAAGTTCTTTATGTAACCTTATAAACTGTTCCTGCAGAATATCCCGTTCAATTCTAATTTCTAGTATAGACTTCAATATTTCAATACCGTCATCAATCCATGGGGTTTCAGCAAAAAGGTCATATTTTTTTATATTAAAATAGGTTTTATTATATACGGGAATTTTAACTCCGGCAATATTACTGAACTGGTAATCTATTTTGTCTATCGAAATAAAGTTTATAATCTTTTCATTTTCATCGTTCTTACCAAACATAGAAATCCAGGACATAATATGCTGTTTTGCCTGTTCTTCTTTCCTTTTATTTTCCTCAACTCTCTGGAGGCTGAGTCGGGTTTCAAGTTGAAGCTGCTGTTTCTTTAATTGTAGTGTAGGTAGAAAACGCTGAAACTGCTTCAGAGAGTCTCTCTGAGTTTTCAGTTCACTTTTTGTCAATTTTATTTTAGGCATTATTAGCTCCGATCATCTAATTAAGCGTTTTCAGGCCAAAACTCCTTAATAAAGTCAGTTTTAATACCTGTCTCAGTTTTATCAAAACATTCGGCCAGAGTTTTCCATCCTAAGTCGAGCGCTTCTTCGAGTGGGATATTAACAGACAGGTCCATCATTCTGGATTCAAACATTTCTCCATATTTAAGAAGTTTATTGTCCCAGTTAGTCATTTGGAAGCCCATTGACTGCTTTTCACAGGTACTCTTATAATCAGCGTATAACCGTACCATAGTGTCCATGATAACACGATGGTCTTTTCTTGTTTTGTCATTTACCTGCTGTTTAAGACGGCTTAGAGAACCGAAGGGTTCTATCCTTCCATTCTTAAGATAGAACTGGCCTTCTGTTATATATCCAGTATTGTCCGGCACCGGATGCGTTACATCATCACCAGGCATAGTTGTAGCTGCCAGGATTGTAATAGAACCCGCATCATCAAAGTCTACAGCTTTTTCATAGCGTGCTGCCAGCTGGCTGTAAAGGTCACCGGGGTAACCACGGTTTGACGGGATCTGTTCCATTGTAATAGCAATTTCTTTAAGTGCATCAGAATAATTTGTCATATCAGTCATTAGAACGAGTACATCTTTTCCTTCCAATGCATAACTTTCAGCTACAGCAAGTGAAACATCCGGTACAAGCAGACATTCTACAATAGGGTCAGCTGCAGTATGAATAAACATAAGTGATCTGGAAAGAGCACCGTGTTCATCAAGAGTGTTTTTGAAATATAAATAGTCGTCGTATTTCAGGCCCATTCCACCAAGAATTATTATATCAACTTCAGCCTGCATTGCTATTCTTGCAAGAAGATCGTTGTATGGTTCACCGGCAACAGAAAAGATAGGAATTTTTTGTGACACGACAAGTGAATTGAAAACATCTATCATCGGAATACCGGTTCTAACCATTCTCTGTGGAATGATTCTTTTAGCCGGGTTAACAGAAGGACCGCCGATTTCTATTAAATCTTCAGTAATTTCGGGGCGATTGTCACGAGGACGGCCTGCACCGTTAAAAACTCTGCCCAGTAGATTGTCCGAGGATGAAATCTGCATAGGTTTTCCGAGAAAACGAACTTCATCATTTGTAGAGACTCCGCGGCTTCCTGCGAAAACCTGAAGATACACCTTATTGTCCTGAAGTCTTATAACCTGTGCAAGAGAGACTCCGCGTTTACTGGTGACTTCCGCAAGATCATTATATGCTACATTTTCGGCTTCAACTGTAATAACATTTCCGGCAACCTGTATTATTTTATGATATACCTTACGCATTTGTACTCTCCTTAAGTTTTCTGTCAATCGATTGTTCGAGTTCTTTAAACTCGTTGCTGCCCATCTTTGCATAATTCCAGTCAATGTACAGCTGGCGGAGTTCCATAAAAAATTTTCTTACAGAATCTTTATCTTCAAATTTCATCTCGGTTTTGAGTATATTCATTACTTTGTCAAACATATGTTTCTGGCGTTTTTCATTTGTAGCGCCATCAACACTGTCAAATGTGTTTTGCTGCAGATAAACTGAATCAATAAATTCACTTTTCAGATAAATCATGAAATCGTCAATGCTTGTTCCTTCTTCACCGACGACTTTCATCATCTGATTAACTTCATTTCCTCGTTGGAGAGTTTTTCTTGCAGTTTCGAGTGCTTCCGGAGCAGCAATACTGTTATATTTACTCCAGCTGTCAAGTGGATGTATTGAAGGGAATCTTCTGGCTTCTGCACGTTCACGGGAAAGTCCAAGGAAAGCCCCTACTACTTTTAATGTTGCCTGTGTTACGGGTTCTTCAAAATTACCGCCTGCTGGGCTGACTGAACCGCCGATAGTAACGGAACCTGACTCACCGTTATTCAGTTTAACGAGACCTGCCCGTTCATAAAAACCTGCTATAAGAGATTCGAGGTAAGCAGGGAATCCTTCTTCGCCCGGAATCTCTTCGAGTCTGCCGGACATTTCACGAAGGGCCTGGGCCCATCTGGATGTTGAATCAGCGAGGAGAAGCGTGTTAAGCCCCATTTGCCTGTAGTATTCGGCCATTGTAACTGCGGTATAAACAGAAGCTTCACGCGCTGCAACAGGCATTGAGCTTGTATTGCATATAATAATGGATCTTTCCATTAAAGTTTTTCCGGTTCTCGGGTCTTCAAGGTGTGGGAATTCCTTAAGAATTTCTACAACTTCCCCAGCTCGTTCACCGCAGGCTGCGATAACAACGATATCAGTTTGGGCATGCTGACTTATTGCATGCTGAAGAACGGTTTTGCCGGCACCGAAAGGCCCTGGTGTACAGAAAGTTCCTCCAACAGCTACCGGAAAAAAGGTATCAATAATTCTTTGCTGTGTAATTAATGTATCTTCCGGTAGATATTTTTCTTTATATGCGTTTATGGGGATTTTTACCGGCCAGTTCTGGACCATTTTTATTTCTAATACTTCCCCTTTCTCATTTTCAGCTTTTCCGATAATATCATCTAAGGTATATTCACCAGATTCAGCAATCTCTGTTATAGTCCAGTTTCCCTGTGCGGAAAACGGGAAAGATATATAGTGAGTATAAATTCCCTCAGGTACATGCCCTACATAATCCCCGGCTTTTATTTTGTCATCCTTTTTGGCTGTAGGAGTAAATTCCCATTTTGTTTCTCTGTCAAGAGGCTGCATGTATACACCTCTTTCAAGAAAGAAACCTGATTCTTCTGCAAGGTTATCTAACGGATTCTGGAGCCCGTCATAAACCATTGTCAAAAGTCCCGGCCCGAGTTCTACACTTAATAAGTTATCAGTAAATTCGATAACGTCGTTAATCTTTAATCCTGACGTTGATTCAAATACCTGCAGGTCTGCTTTGTTGCCATTTACACGAATAACTTCGCATTTCAGTTTTTTATCACCGATAATAGCGAATGCTACTTCGTTCTGTGTTACAAAAGTGTCAAACCTGACAGTGATCATGTTGCCATTAATACCAACTATATGGCCTCGATTATTATCCAGCATAATGGATTCTCCTCACTGTTGCTTTATATATTATTTTATTCATCATTAGTTTTCCGTGGAGTAAAAAAAAACAGAACAGGGCTGTTTAAACAATCTCCAGAATATCTCCTTTATATAGTTCATTAAGAGCTTTTTCAAAATTATTCTTTCCCCTGTCGGTAGTTCGATGAAGCCATTTTTCACAGAGCTGCAGCTTTAATTTATAAATACATAGCAGATCCAGATCAAAAATATGACATGCTTCAAGGCTATTGAGAAAGACCCATCTTTGTTCATCTAAAACCTTTTCCTTTTGAAGAGGTGTTTCAGCGCTTAAAGCTTCCTGTACTACACGATCGACTTCGGAAAAGTAATCATATTCTTCGCGGAGGTATAATGTCTGGTCAAGGTCAAGTTTTGTTGAACGATGCCTGACTAAACGGTTTCTCAAGCAGGTTTCCCAGTTATACCATCTTTCAGTAGTAGTGATTGAATGGTTCGGTGATTTTTTGGGCTGGACATCTGTCTCTTTTAATATTTCCATTTCATTTACTGTCAACCATTCTTCACAGTTTAAAAGAAAGGTATCCATATCTACTTCTAACTCGTCCCATAGATATATTGACGGCAGACTACTTATAAGATAGTAAAATTTAGACATATTATACAGCTTCCTTTTTTATTTTATAACTGAAGCGAGTCTGGGGCCAACATATTCGCATACAATATCAGTCAATGCTTCATCTGAAAAATCAAAAAATACATCAGAACCTTTAAAGCCGATTTTCATGCCTGTTGCAAAATCGTGACCTGTAAATACTTCAGGTTTTTCCTCGAAAGAGTCAAGAAAGCTTTTTTTAAGTTTATCCACTATTTCATTTAACTCCTTTTGAGGGAAAATCAACTTCATTGATGCTTCTTTCCCTGAAGTTTCAATATAATGCTCAGACATTTTTTTGATAATTTCCCCCATAAGTTCGGGTGTTAAAGCTTCTGAGATTAGATCTTTAATGCAGTTACGCATTCTTTCCTGTAGGGTAGAGTTAAGTTCTATGATGATATCCCTCGCAGCCTGTTTTATAGAGGACTTGGCACGTTCTTCATTTTTCTTTGCATCTTCAGACGCTTTTTTCAGAATTGAATCTGCCTCCTCTTTTGCCCCCTGAACAATATCCTCAGCTTCTTTTTGTGCATTTTTAATAATGTCAGCTTTTTCTGTTTCAGCTTTTTTTATACCTTCTTCATTGATTCTATTAAGAAGTCCCTGCAATTCTTCAGCCATACTTACTCCTTTAATTATTTGTATATAAAATTTAATCTAAGGTGTATTTTGATATCCAAATTAATGTCGCAATTTTGATATTAAATTTTTCTCTAATCTAAAGGGAATAATACTAATTTTACATAAGTTCTTTTAGATTGTAAAGATTTGTAAGAAAAAAAATATAAAAATTTGTTTTGAATAAAATACTTTTTACAAAATTGAAAAAGTTTTGAAGTTATTTACTTACTTCAAATTATTGTTTTTTTCAAGAATGAATGTAATTTTTATGTTCAAATATAATTTTTTATATGATTTACAATAATTTAAATATTTATGGAGTTTATTATGTGGAATTATACAGATAAAGTGATGGAACATTTCCTTAATCCCAGAAACGTAGGCAAAGTTGATAATCCTGACGGAGAAGCAATAGTTGGAAATCTCAGTTGTGGCGATGCGCTAGAAATTTCTTTCAGTCTTGATGAGAATAAAAAAATAAAAGATGTAAAATTTAAGACTTTCGGCTGCGGCAGTGCTATTGCTTCTTCTTCTGTGCTTACAGAAATGGTAAAAGGTAAGACACTTGAGGAAGCGGAAAAAATTACGAATCATGATATAGTGGATAAACTGGGCGGATTACCGGATAAAAAAATTCACTGTTCTGTAATGGGTACTGATGCTTTGCATGCTGCCATAGCTAATTATCGCGGTGAAAAACCGAAAGATACTAATGAAACCAAATATGAAGGGACTGTGGTTTGTCATTGTTTTGATGTGACTGATGTCAAAATTAGGGAGCTTGCAAAAGAGAATAACTTAAAAACTGTGGATGAAATAACAGATTACTGCAAAGCCGGAGGTTCATGCGGAGAGTGCAGAGAAGAAATTAAGCAAATTCTTGACGGGCTCTGGAAAAGGGAAAAGGAAACCAGTGGAAAGGATATTTCGAATCAGAAAACAGTACTGACGTTTGCACAGAAAGTGATGAAAGTACAGGAGGTTATAGAACAGGAAATACGGCCTGCCTTAGAGAGAGACGGTGGGAGTATCGAATTTATTGATTTATCAAAGGATACAGTAGTAGTCAGGCTCAAAGGAAGATGCGCAAGCTGCCCGAGCTCAAAAGTTACTATTAAAACTTTTGTTGAGAAAAAATTAAAAGAACTTGTTTCTGAAGAACTAAAGGTTGAACAGGAGTAAAACTTAACCACTGGATTTTCAGTTATTAACTTGTAACTTTTTCAGATATTTTATATCATCAGTATTCATGCCGTTGACAAGTTTATGATTTTTATATGCATTTATAAACCACGCAGTACCGATAATTATCATAGGGAAGGATAGTACCTGTCCCATTGTCAGCCAACCCCAGGCCAGATACCCTAATTGCGGATCAGGCGCTCTTACAAACTCAACTGCAAATCTGAAGATACCGTAGAGTAATAGAAATAAACCTGAAACAGCCATTCTCGGCCTGGTTTTTCTGGAGTAAAACCATAAAATTATAAACAGTACTATACCTTCTAACAAAAATTCGTAGAGCATTGAGGGGTGCCTGGGTAATTGTGCAGGATCTGTCGGGAAAACCATAGCCCAGGGGATGGTAGTTGTTTTACCCCAGAGTTCACCGTTTATAAAGTTTCCAATTCGTCCGGCTCCTAATCCTATAGGCACAAAAGGGACTATAAAATCACCAACCTGAAAAAGATTCTTCCTGTTTTTTTTTGCAAATATAATAAATGCTGTAATTACACCTATTAATCCGCCGTGAAACGACATGCCTCCATCCCAGACTTTAATTATTTCCGAAGGATTAGATAAATAATATGGAAGATTATAAAAAACAATGTATCCTAAACGTCCGCCTAATAAAACCCCTATAATACCATAAAAAATTAAATCTGAAAGTTGTTCTGAAGTCCAGAGGCCTTTTGATTTTCTTACTCTGATTGATGCGCAGAGCCAGATTAATATGAATCCAATTAAATACATTACTCCATACCAATGTATTTTTATCGGCCCAAGTTTTAAAAGGACAGGGTTAATGTCAGGGTATTTTATCATAATTTATCCGTAAGAAAGAATATCTATATTATCCAATATTTTTTCTGCGATTCGTTCTGGAGTCAGTCCCATTTTCTTCTTTATCCCGCCGGGAGTCCCGTGAGGTATAATATTGTTGCTATATCCGAAATGGAGTATTTCTTTGTGATCAATGTTTATCAACGTTTCATCAACTGTAGAAGCCAACCCTCCTGATTTTCTGTTGTCTTCAATTGTAACTACAGGCATTTTTTGTGCAGTGTTTATTAGTTTCTCCTCATCGAAGGGTCTGATGAACCTCGTATTTACTATATTAATTTCCACTTTAGAAAAGGTATTGATAATATTTTTAACTTTAAGTGCTGTCAGGAGCTCTCCTCCAGTTGCCCATATCGACAGGTCCTGTCCTTCTGTTATATCTAATGCCTTTCCCCATTTAATTTTTTTATCAGTATTTTGAAATTTTGAAATTTTATCCTTAGAGTATTTAATAATAACCGGGGCTGCTTTTTCATATGCTTCGAACAACATGTTTTCCAGTTCAATTTTATCAGCGGGATAAAGTATTGATATGTTTGGAAGGGACCTGATATAGCTAAGGTCATTTACGCCGTGGTGTGTCGGCCCGTCTGCTACAATGCCGGCACGGTCGGCACATATTATTAACGGCAGTCCCTGTAGGCAGATATCATGGAAAAGGCATCCCAAAGAGCGTTGAAGAAAAGTTGAATAAACTGCAAATACTGGCCTTAATCCTTTGGCGGCCAGTCCTGCTGCAAAAACAGTGGCATGTTCTTCTGCAATTCCGACATCAAAAAACCTGTCGGGAAATTTTTGGGCAAACTTGTCCATTCCGGTTCCGGATTTCATTGCTGCTGTAATTCCAACAATCTCACGGTGTTTATCAGCCAATTTGACTAAAGAATGTCCGAACGCTTCTGAAAAAGTTAAATGTTTGGATGATTTTGATTTACCCGTTTTCAGTTCAAATCCGCTGAGGCCGTGGAATTTTTCAGGATAAAGCTCGGCAGGTTTATACCCTTTTCCTTTGGTTGTCAAAACATGAACGACTACCGGTGAATCAAATTCCTTAATCAGCTCAAACGTCTGTAAAAGGAGTTTTAGGTTATGCCCGTCAATGGGGCCTATATATCTTATTCCAAGTTCCTCGAAAAAAACTCCCGGGACAAGAAGACTTTTTGCTGCTTCTTCAATTTCGCCGATTGTTTTTCTGATTTTATTTCCGTAACGGGGTATTTTTAGTATAGTTCTTTTGAAAAAATTTCTTGTTTTATTGTAGCCGCGTTTAAGGATTATTCTATTCAGATATGAAGTCATACCCCCGACATTTTTGGAAATAGACATTTTATTATCATTGAGAACTAAAATTAAGTCTTTGGTTGTTTCTGAAATATTATTTAATCCTTCAAATGTAATACCGTTTGTGAGGGAACCGTCACCTATAACCGATATAATTTTTTCTTTTCCGCCCTGTCTGTCTCTTGCAACTGCCATACCGAGAGCTGCAGAAACTGCAGTGCCGGCATGTCCGGCATAAAAGCAGTCGTATTCTGATTCTTTCGGACTTGTAAAACCGCAGCATCCGTTATCTTTACGAAGTGTGTTAAAGAAAAAATTACGGCCGGTAATTAATTTGTGAGCGTAAGTTTGATGGCTTACATCCCACAGGATTTTGTCTTTCGGTGTATTGAATATGTAGTGCATAGCAACAGTAAGTTCAACTACACCAAGATTTGGAGCTGTATGACCGCCGTTTACGGAAGTGACCTCTATAATTTTATTTCTGATTTCTTTGCACAGCGTAATTAATTCCGAGTTGTTGAGCTTTCTGGCATCTTCAGGACTATTTATAAAACCTAATATACTCATGTTTCTTTAGTTTTGAATTTTAATAAAATTTCGCAGAAGTTTATGGCCGAATTCAGTTAAAATGGATTCGGGATGAAACTGTACACCGTAAATGGGTAAATTTTTATGCTGGATACCCATAACTATACCGTCTATAGTTTTAGCTGTAACTTTTAAGCAGTCCGGTATGGAGGAAGGGGAAATAATTAACGAATGATATCTTGTGGCACTGTATGGAGATGGAATATCATCAAAAATTCCTTCATTATTGTGATATATTTTAGAAGTTTTACCGTGCATTAATTCCGGTGCATGTACAATATTAGCCCCGAAAACATCACCAATCGATTGAAACCCCAGGCAAACTCCCAGAACAGGAAGCTCTTTATCTGCAAGCTTTTCAATTAGGCTGCATGATATGCCTGCCTGTTTGGGGGTACATGGTCCCGGCGAAATTACGACTTTGTCAAATTTTTCATTCTCCATGATGAAATCTGCAGAAACCGCGTTATTTCTTATTACATTTACGTCCTGGTTCAATTCTCTGAAATATTGAACTATGTTATATGTGAATGAGTCGTAATTGTCTATCATTAATATCATTGATACTTATCCATTAGGTATAAAGAAAAAAAGCTAATATATAATATTATTTCGGACTGCTATTTACTGAGATTAGTTATTCTTATATTATTTTTATCATTATAAATAGATTAAAACTACTTTAATAAATACATTTTTAGACAAAAAAATCAAGATTCCATATTATGATATGTTTAATAAAAATTATTTGCTGAATATATGGTTAATGATAATATGGAAATATTGAAAAATATACTATATTGCAATATCTTATAATAAGATAGATTAATACGAAAAGCCTTCAAAATCCGGGGCCTGAAAAAAAATGGACTTCCGAATTTGCCGGGCCGCTAAGGCCGCCAAATATTTTTTTCCGTTGAATATCTATATTATATAGAGATAAACGCAGGAATTAAGGATAATCCGCTATAGGCGGAATGTACTTTTGTATAAGGCTTAAAAAAAGCATTTCGATAATAATAATATAAAATTGGGATTACAACACAATGGCTAATGAAGAAAAATCTCAAAATAATGATGATAACAAGAAAACGGGATTAAGATTTAATAAATCCATGCTGGAAAAGACTCTTGCATTAAAAAGTAAGGAGTCCGGACAACAGGCAGAAAATACAACAGGCACTGAAAAAAAGGACAATACTGAAGACAAACCGGTTAACCCTTTAGACAAAACCAGGTCTGAACAGAAGTCTGATGACGTAGAAAAAACTTCAAAGCTAAAGATGACTTCTGATAAAGAAGAGCAGTCTTTGGATAAAAATACTAAAGCCGAACCGGAAAAAACATTGAAACTTAAACCTGATTCTAAACAGGTAAAACATAAAGAGGAAGATTCAAAAACACAAAAAGCAAAATCAACTCATGATGAAACTGTTAAACTCAAAAGAGAAAAAAACGGAACAGCAGAGGAAGATAAAAACGTTAAGGATCAGATCGCTGAACACTCTAAGACTTCCGCGGGTTCCGATAAATCATTAAATCTAAAACTAAATAAGAAAGACGATAAATCTTCTGCAGAACAGAGGAAAAGCTCAGAAAGCCTAAAGCGGACTATAAAGCTTAAAAGTTTATCTAAAAAAACATATGCGGGGAAACAGCCCGGCCATTTAACTACAAATACTATTAAACTGTCTCCGAAAAAAACTGATGATAAACGTAAATCCTCTTCTGATTCGGAAAAGGAAAAAACTATAAAACTGAAAACACCTGAAAAAAAGGACCCGAATTTATCGAACCTTTCAAAAACATTGAAGTTAAAGAAAAACACTAATAAAAAAGAAATTGAAGATAAAGCCGAAGGTGATGTAATTTCAACAGTTTCTTCGACAAAAGATATATCTCCTTCTAAAGTTATTAAATTAAAAACTACTGTTGATGAAGAAAAAAAAGTTGATCCAATGTCAACGCAGACAATCAAGATAAAGTCAGCTAAACCTGATACCGATAAAAAGCCTGAAAAAAAAACAGATAAAAAAGAAAGCGCTGAACCGGTAGAAAACACTGCAAAAGTTTCTTTGGATAAAACGGAGGACTTACCCTCTATTGACGAAGGTACACAAAAACAGGAACTGGAAAAAAAGACAAAGCTGTTTGAGTCAAAGAAAGAAGAGCCGGAAGAGAAACAACCTGAGAAAACCTTAAAATTGAAACCCCAAAAAACTGAACCTGAGAGAAGGAAACCTGAACTTAAAAAAGAGAAAGACGAAACAGTAAAAGATAATAAGGATGCTGAAAAAACAACTGCTCCGCCTGACCTTGGAGACCTGAAAAATGTTTTAAATGATTTCAAAGAGGAAAAAGAACAAAAAGTAAAAAAAAGTATTGCCAAAAGTGCAGAGAAAAAAAAACAGGAAGTTAAAGGGAGAGTTGAGAGTACGGAAGAAGAACAGACAACATCTTTTTTTACTGTTGCAGTAGGAGCAGCAACTGTAATTGCACTTTCTATTGTTTTATATTTTGTTTTATCTTCATACCTATTCATTTCATAAAGATTAGTATGTTGTTGTTAACTGAATACTTTGTTCAATGTTAACCGAATTAAGAATTAACTGGGAAGAATTCATGACAAAAAAAGAATATGCAGCAGCGATTGATATGACCGGACCGTTCTCTTCATGGTGTATAGCAGACCTATACGAAAAGGTAATTATTGAGGAAAAATCAATAAAAATTTCAAGAAAATCAAATTCTCTGTTTTTTAATTCGTTTAAAAATACACTTAACGAATTAAAAATTAATATACAGGAGATAAAGAACTGGTATGTCGGAGTAGGTCCTGGAAGCTATACCGGAATACGTGTCGGGGCTTCTTTTGTCTCTGGAATTCTGTACAGTTCCCAAGAAAATATAAAAATTACAGGTGTACCTTCCTTCTTTCCGATAGCTGCGGAAGTTTCTACTGAGAATAATGGGAAAACAGGTGTGGTTTTTCAAGTTACACCTAAGTCATTGTTAATTTATAGTGTATATAAAAGGGGAGGCGTACTGAATTCATTAGATAAACCTTTGTTGGTAAATGAAGAAAATGCAGAAGTGTTACTGGAGGAATATAGTAAAGTTGTAACGCTCCAGGATTTGAAAAATAATTTATTAGCAAAAGGTGCTTTAAAAGATAAAATAATATGTCTTAACTCCTTTCCTGTAAGAAGAATGTTTGATAAGGAATGCTGTACAAATTCTAATAATATTGAGGATCTGATTTATATACGACCCGCCGTAACAGCTGCGGTTAATGCAGGTTAGTGAACAAAAATTAGAGTTGAACTTTGTACAACGAAGCTTAATCATTTCTGAAGCCTTAATGTTTATCTTTAAAAAAAATACTGATAGTATAACAGTGTAGAAAATGAGGAAAATTGATGTGTAAATATGTAATTATATCCGTTCTGGTCTTTAGTGTATTTTTTACTGGCTGCCAGAAGATTAAAATTGATTATGTTGGACAAAACGATCCTAAAACAAAATTTGCTAAACTGTATTTTGGAAAAAATGAGGTAAATAAACCTTACAAGGTCATAGGAAAAGCAATTATCAGGGCATCTACCTCCTTCAGTTCAGTTGATATACAAAAAAAATTAAGAAGAACTGCTGAAGCAAAAGGTGCCGATGCTGTAATAATACTTTCTTATAAAGAGGTTCCTGCTGGAATGTATGCGTACAATAATTATCCAATGTGGGGAATGTACGATGGGATGTACGGTTGGGGCGGAATGGGATGTATGCCCTGCAACTACGGACCTTACTGGGGTGAAATGAATTATCCCGGTATGGGGGGGAAGGGTGAAGAATCAGTGCAGTGTTATTATGATTATTTAATAAAAACATTATTTGTCAGATTCAAAAATAATGACAGCACCGAACCATTATTAACCGGGAAAACTGTAAAACATTTGAAAGATCAAGGTAATTCTGGGGGCGCTATGAAAAAATTTTTATCAGAAAAAAAGTATAGAAAAAGTACTAAAAAGTTTTAGCTCTTAACTTAATATTCTTTAGATCCTGTGCCGGTCTACCTATAGGAATTTAACGTATAATTTAAATGGAGATTAAAGGAGAAATGGAAGTAAAAACTAATTTATTTGCTGCTGCAGTTTTATTATTTTGCCTAATGTGTTCAAACTTAACCGGTGTCGAAGTCGGTGAAAAAGCACCACCGCTTAAAGTTGCTAAATGGATTAAAAATGAACCTGTTGATTATCTGAAAAGAAAAGACGAAGGTATTGAAAAGGATATTGTAGTATTATGCTTCTGGGCTACATGGAGCGAGACAACAGATAATCTGATAAGATTTATGAATACTGAAAAAGAAGTATATCAGAAAGAGAATGTTGTTTTTATTGCACTTTCAAACGAAAGAACAAGATTAATAGAAAGATATGTAAAATCAAATAAAAATATTAGTTTTGCAGTAGGTGCGGATAAAAAATCTGAAACTTATGATGAATATATGATAGGGACAAGTGGTGTTCCTATGTTTTTTATAATTGATAAATCCAGGGATTTGTTATGGAAAGGTTCTCCTTTCGCTGTTGACAGAATACTTTCAAGAGTGGTTACCGGCACTTATGATGAGGAAAAAGAAAACAAAATAGAGAAAATCAGAGAAAAACTGCAGCGGTCAATACAATATTTAAATTTTAATCGCCAGAATGAACTTGCGGAGGAAATTCTTAAAATTGATCCCATAGACCAGATGGCCATAAATAATATAGTAGATAATTATATAAGAAAAGACGAAATAGATAAAGCGATAAAGTTTATAATGGAAAGGATCAAACTGGCCAATTATAATCAATTTGTTGCAAGGTCAATGTACTTTAACCTGCTGACTATAATTCAGGGGCTTGATAACGAAAAGGGAAAGAAATATTTAAAAGAATGCATTGATGGATATTTCGAAGCTTTTAAAAATAATCCTGAAGCACTCAACTCTTTTTCAGTTGCGATCGTGCAGGGGATGCCTATGTCGATTGTACCGCTGAATAAGATATATAAAATGGTATCACATGTTATAAAGCTACAGAAAAATATTAATCCGAAAGCTAATAAAGAACTGGGGATATATTATCGTTCAATGGCAAAAATTTTTTATTTGACCGGTATGCTTGACAGGGCTGTCGAAGTACAAAAAAAATCGCTGGAATACCTTAAAAAAACAAAGGATAATGAATATGTTAAACAGGCAGAGCTTCTTTTAAAATATTATAAATCAGCAATAGAAATAAAAAAAAAGTTGAGCGTTTAACTTGCGATTCTCATGTTTAGCATTAGCCTCAAGAATAGGAGCATTGAAAAATGTTTTCTTTGAATTTGCCCTTTCTTTTGTGCCTGATTTCTAAGTATATTAAACAAAATTGTGGTTTTGTTTAGTAAACCACATAAAAATAAAAATATTGAATGTACACACCGTGTTAAAATTGACACAGGATTGCAACTGTAAATAATCCGGTGGTTTCACTTATTTCACAGACAGCACCTAAAACATCTCCGTTAATGCCGCCAATATATCTGTATGAAATTTTTACTAAATATAACATAATAGCAGTCATAATAAACAATGCTGCTATAGTATTAATAAAAAACAGACATGGAAGGGTAAGGGTAAACGAGATAAGAAATGTTTTTTTACTCACTTTACCTATAATTAAACTTCCAAGACCTTTATTTTCAGACGGTTTGAAGTAGTGTGCAGCAAAAACAAGAAGCATTCGGGCTAAAACAATAACTGCAGAGGCCTGAAAAAAAGCTTTATTCCTGTAAATTACAGAAAAAGCTGAAAATTTTAAAATTAGAAGAATTATAATACCTGTAACTCCAAAACTGCCGACTCTCGGGTCATGCATAATTTCAAGTCGTTTTTCCCGCCCTGCATGACTTCCAAAACCGTCACAAATATCTGCAAAACCGTCTAAATGCATAGCACCGGTTGTAATGATAAGGCATAATACTGACCATGAAGCAAGTAGAAGTGGAGAAGCATTAATATTTATCAGGTATAAAAAATAACCGGGGAAAATAGTTAGTATTGCTATAATATATCCGCATCCCGGAAAAAAGGCGCAGCTTTCTGTCCAGTCAGCCTTATCAATATCTAAATTATTAACCGGTATCCTTGTAAGTAATGATAATGATAACTTAAAATTTTCAAAAATTTTTGACATTGCGGCTTTTCTTAATTTTTATTTTCCGGAGGAAGAATTCCTATGCCAATTATTACATAACGTGGATAATCAGGGAAAAATCCGGTTTTAACCATGAACTTATAGATAACAGGAAAATGATCATGTAAAAAGGCTCGCAGGTACGGTCGGGTATCTTTGTCTGGAATACCTACTTTTTGAAATTTGTAGTTTCCTAAAACTTTAAGTTCAGGATAAGTCTTTTTTAAGCTTTCGAGTTTATCCTCTGATAACGGAGATTTACCTCCCGTAGGAGTTACCCACCAGGTGAACATAGCTCCGTTCTTCTTGAAATCTTCAAGGTTAAGCCATTCAGAGTCTTTCAGACTCCAATCTATAAAAGGTATTGGTTTATCTTTGGAATAAGTACATATTGATACAATAAGATAGTGTGAGCCGGCAATATACTTTAGTTTTTTATGATATTTATTATGCCATATATTAGTAACTTTATTTGCTATCTTTTCTCCCGGGAAATAGTTCCAAAGTCTGTAATTACCATTCATGTTGGCAGCCCAGTATCCATAATAAACAGAATATGAAACAGAAATTATTATTATGATAGGAATCAGCAGAAGTAAAAAACGTTTAAAAACTTTCTTTGTGATTTTCGGTTTGATAGAAGCCATCACTATTATCCCTACAAGTGAAAAGCATGGCCTCCCCCAGCGAACAACAAGTTCCTCAGAGGTTAAAAGTGGGGATATGAATGCGATAAAAAAAGGTCCTAATCCCATATAAAGGAGGAATTTTTTATTGAAACTGCCGATTTTATTTCCTTTTTTACGCTCAGCTAATAGAAAAGTTAATGACAGTAGTAAAAATAATGATAAAAAGCCAAGGTGTGCAGCGGCAAAGTTCAGGCTTGACAGGATGCTTTCAAAAAAAGTATAGCCGCCATCGCTTGTGGATCTATATGCATAAGCTATTTCCTGAAAACCGTTTTCATAAGACCATATCATGTGAGGGGTTATTAAAATTAAAAAAAGAAGGCCGCATAAATAAATTCCCGGTTTTTTAAGGTTTTCTCTTCCTTCTTCGGTGAATATGCACATAAGGGCCATAGGAATATATATTAATAAGGCCTGGTATTTAGCGTAAAATGAAAGAGCGCAGAACAAGCCTACAAGCAGCCACTGGTATAATTTTTTTTCTCTGAGAGCAATATAAAAAGTAAGTATAGTCAGACCCCAGCAGGGAAACTGCATTGTGTCAGGGGTTATGGATACGTTAAAAATATTATAGTACAGTGTGGCATCCAGTAACATTACACTGATTAATGCCTGTACAGGAGGCAGAATCCTGTTCGCAAGTTTCCATACAGCCCAGAATGATATAAAAGTTAATAACGCGGCACCTAAAAAAAGCTGAAAATTAATAAAAGGGCCGGCATCTGAAAATAAAGCTGCAACCCAGCAGGAAAGAGGGGGATGTTTACTGTATCCGAGCTGCCACTGGTTTCCCCAGGCTATAGTTTCCATTGTATCGCTGAATAAATTTTGCCAGGTAGCAGTCGGGATGATAGTCCACAATGCTACATGCAGGCCCGAAAATAAATAGAACCACTTCTTTGTATTTATTTTTATTTCTTCCATTTGTTACCTTTTACATTTTTGTTTGTTTGGCAGTACCATAACTATTTTAATTTTTATAGGATCAATTTTTTCTTTCAAAAACGGTAGATACTTTGAAAGTTCGAGAATTTTTTTTCTGATTTGAGGGTGATTCCTGTATTGTTCGAATATGGAACCATTAAGCCAGGGAACCTCTTTGACCGGAAGGACTTTTATCCTGGCGTCAAACTTGTCTTTTATTCTATCAATAATTTTATCTGTATTTTTTTCGTTGTGTTCCCAAATAAATAAAGCTCCGTTTTCTTGAATGTCATCTTTACTTGTCCAGGGGGATTTCGAACTGCAGAACAGCTCATATGTACTGGGCCTGGATTTCAGGTAACTGTTTACAAATGATTTATAGTCCGGACCGAAACCTCCTACATATTTGAAGGGGAGGGAAGTATGTTTGTGCCATAAATTGTTACATAAAATTGCAATATTTTTACCCGGAAACTGTATATGAACGGTTTTTCCGTTTATGACCGGGGGGAGAAATTGTGTCAGGAATGCAATAATTATAGATGGAATTATAATTGTTAAAAAACAGAATACTATAACAAATTTAGAACGAAATTTATTCAGGTTTATATCGGGTCTGAAAAAATAAAGAAGAGCTGTCATTGTAAAATTAAAAAAAGTCATAGTCCAGTAAGGATTCACGTGTACGCCCAATAGGAGGGTCAGAAAAAAAGTGAAGACAAAAGAACCGAGCAGCACCAGTATAACAAATGTTGTATTTTGAAAATTTCTTTCGATTTTTTCATCTTTGCCGTTTTTGAAACATAGTATAACTGTAATTATAATTAACGGTATCGCCGGCAATATTATGTTAACAATATAATCAAGCGGCCAGTGTATATGGTCCCAAATGGATTTAACTGTAAAAAAGACGTCAGTTTTACCAAAGGCATAATTTACAGGTTCAAAATCATTATTAAAAAGCCAGATTAAGTGTGGTGTTATAATAAAAAAATATAAGATGAAAGCAAGGAGAAAGCCTACGCTTAAGATTTGCTTTCTTATATCCCTGTTTATTATAAAGTAGACGAGAGCCGGAAGAAAGATAAATGCACCTACATATTTTGCCAGAACAGATAAACCTGCAAGAACTCCAATTACACACCAGTTAAAAACAGAGTATTTTCTGGATACTTTATAAATAAATAATATTAATAAGGCTGAAATCGGAAAACTGATTACGTTCGGATTAAAAGTACAGGTCGGGAACGAATAATAATATATTGTGGAAATTGAAATTACACTTATTAATGCGTAATTTTCGTTCATCATGTTTTTTGACAGTTTCCATACAGCTATAAAAGTAATAATTATACATATTTGCGCTAAAGCGTAGAGCGTGAAACCGGGACTTCCCTGAAGTACTACTGCTAAATTAGACAGCCAGGCAGCTAAAGGTGGATGTTTATAATATCCCCACTGCCATTCACAGCCCCAGGCTACTCCTTCTGAAGTATCAAGAGGGATTGTTTTTAAAAAAATTGAAGGTATAACTGCCCAGAAGAAAAACTGGCAGATAAGGAATGCATAAAAGATTTTTGATTGCTTAGAAAAACTTTTTTCCATGGTAAAATATCCTGATAATAAAATGATAATATTGAAGATATATTATATGATAAGTTTTAGATATGTCTATGGGGATTTGTCGGTTTTAAAATTATTTCTTTGTAAATCTGTTTATAATTTTTCTATCCGGATGTTTATGAAGACCGAGCTTATTTATCCAATATGCGCTGTTTGTCATATATGACCTCAAATTAGGCTGTACTTCGCCACTTTAATCCAACAATGTTGATTATTCTATATAAATTATTAAAACGTATTATGAAAAAAAGTTCAGACTGTTTTTTTTTAAAAAATTTAGTTTTTATATCTGTAAAAGCATTGTGAATATAATAAAATGAACTTATCATTCTTTTTAGTTAAAAATCTTAATAATAAAAATGGGAAAAATCAAGATGGAGAGTGCTTTAGTCAGTGATTCTTTTGGTATTATTGCAGTATTAATAGCTGTTCCTGCGGTAATTTATACAATGGCAAATTCTAAAACTTTTGGTAAACTGTTTACTATCATACCATCCTTAGTTTTTGCCTATTTCATACCTACTGTTTTATCTGCATGCAACGTTATCCCTGTTGATGCACCTATTTATACAGCCATAAAAAGATATTTACTTCCGGCAAGTTTACTTCTGCTTACTATTTCTGTAGATATCAAAGGAATTTTCGGTTTGGGATATAAGGCTTTAGTTATGTTTTTTGCGGCTACAGCAGGTGTTGTTATCGGAGGACCGATTTCTTTAATTATTTTCAAGAATGCCCTGCCGGCAGATGTCTGGACCGGTATGTCTGCTTTGGCGGGTTCATGGATAGGGGGCGGTGCTAATTTTATTGCAATTGGAAATGCTGTAGGAGCTACAAGTACAATGTTGGGAATGATGGTGATTGTTGATGTACTGTCTTCAAATATTTGGCGCGGATGTATTTTCTTTCTTGCCGGAAAAGCGCGGACTGTTGATAGGTTGTTCAAAGCTGATACAAATTCCATTGATGAACTTGTAGAGAAAACGGTTGAATTTCAGGAATCAACCAGAAGGATTCCAACAACAGTGGATTATATGGTGATGATAGGCGGAACTTTTATTATTACGTGGCTGGCATTAAAAGCAGGTAAAGCATTACCTGAGATAGGAAGTATTATTTCCCACGGTACATGGGGGTTAATAATAATTACTTCTTTAGGTGTGCTTTTTTCATTTACTAAAATAAAAAATTATGACGGTGCCGGGGCATCGAAACTGGGATCTGTTCTATTATACATGCTGATAGGTGTAATCGGGGCAGGGGCTAATGTAAAAGAGGTTGTCCATTATCCTTTACTTTTTGCTATGGGGATCACCTGGATAACAGTTCATGTAATAGTTATGATTGTTACAATGAAATTAATTAAAGCACCGTTGTTTTTTATGGCTGTCGGTTCTCAGGCAAATGTCGGCGGTGCAGCATCTGCTCCCATTGTTGCTTCTGCTTTTCATCCTGCATTAGCTTCTGTGGGTGTAATGCTTGGTATTGCGGGTTACGTAATGGGGACTTATGCCGCGTTGCTTTGTGCATGGCTTCTTAAATTAGTGTCTTGATTTAAAATATACAAAATAATAACGGGAGGGAATTATAGATGCAACACCTGGCATTTATTCACGATTCGTTTGGAATTGCGGCAGTTTTAATAACAGTTCCGGCTGTAATTTTTTCATTGGCATCACATTCAAAATTTGCAAAGTTTTTCTCTATAGTTCCGCCGCTGGTTTTTGCGTACTTCGTGCCTACCTTGCTTGCCACACTAAATATCATACCCAGTCAGCATGAAACTTATTCCTATATCAAAAGTTATATTTTACCAGCAAGTTTACTTCTGCTAACTATTTCCGTTGACTTAAAAGGAATTTTCAAACTCGGCTTTAAAGCAGTATTTATGCTTATAGCTGCAACTTTCGGTATTGTAATAGGCGGTCCGATTGCTTTTTTCTTCTTTAAAAACGGTTTACCGCCCGATGCCTGGAAAGGTTTTGCTGCGCTTGCCGGATCCTGGATTGGAGGCGGCGCCAACTTTATAGCTGTAGGTAATTCTGTCGGTACACCGGATTCTATTATGGGGATGATGGTAATTGTAGACGTTTTGACAGCAAATATATGGACTGGTATTCTACTTTATCTTACAGGCCGGGAGAAACAGATAGACGGCTTTATGAAAGCGGACAGTTCTGCTATTCAGGATTTAAAAGATAAGATGGTCAATTTTCAGGAGGAAACAAAGAGGATTGCTACAACAAAAGATTATATGGTAATGGTATCGATGGCATTTCTTTGTACATGGATAGCTGCCCAGCTTGGAAACCTACTTCCCGAACTGGGAAGTGTAATTTCGCATGGTACATGGAAAATTATACTGATAACAACTATCGGTGTAATTTTCTCTTTTACTCCTATCAGGAATTTTGAAGGAGCAGGAGCGTCAAAGATCGGTACATTATTCTTGTATATTCTTATCGGTACAATCGGGGCGAATGCAGATGTAATAAAAGTTTTTACATATCCCTATTTATTTTTTACAGGGGTTGTATGGATATTAATACACATTTCTATAATTACTATAGCGATGTGGCTAATAAGAGCTCCTCTGTTTTTCATGGCTGTCGGCTCACAGGCCAATATCGGCGGTGCAGCATCTGCGCCTATTGTTGCATCTGCTTTCCATCCGGCCCTGGCTACTGTTGGTGTTATGATGGGGATAGCAGGTTACGTCCTCGGGACATATTGTGCTCTGCTGTGTGCTGCATTAATCCAGTGGGTAAATACAATGTGATTGATGTTTAACTATACAAAAGCCGATTTAATTTTTTCTGATGAGAAGGATGTTTGCAAATACAGCAATACCTTCTCCACGTCCACAGAACCCCATTTTTTCAGTTGTTTTAGCTTTAACCGAAATTTTTTCTTCTGATAGTGATAAAGCATCAGCAAGAGAGTACTGAATTTCGTTTATGTAATTGGTGAGTTTTGGCTTTTCTGCTATTACAGTTGTGTCGAGGTTGCATATATTATATTCTGAAACTTTTTTCGACTGAAGAACGGTTTTAAGTAAATAAAGACTATTGATATTTTTATATTTTCTGTCACTGTCAGGGAACCAGTTTCCTATATTCCCCCTTGAAAGACCTCCCAGTATGGAATCAATAACAGCATGTGTCAGTACATCGGCGTCACTGTGTCCGGCTAAACCGTATTCGTAGGGGATTTTTACTCCTCCTAAGATCAGCGGGGGGGTTTTTTTAAATCTGTGTGCATCAAATCCCTGTCCAATTCTTATATCCATGTAATAATTTTTTAAAAACTCCTGATATAGCTTGCTGTTATATATTTATATTAATAGTTTGACCCGGATGATATAAGACCTACCAACCTTCTGCACATCTCCAAACGACTTTTTCTGCTGCGTCTCTGCATGCCTGGCGTATGCCCTGAGAGCGCGCGGGAAAAAGATCAACAGGCACCTGGAACTGTGCATTGCCTGAAACACTTGTAGATGGAACAGCGGGCGTTGCTCTTCCGGGTATTATTAAAACATACTGGAAGGTGACTGTTGCACCGAATTCATTAGTCTGAAAAGTTACAGCGTTAGGACTTGTCATTATATTCTGTGCGGTTATATCAATAGTGGTTATCTGTCCGTATAAAATCGCGTCGGCATTTTTCATATTTGTTATTTTATATGTGCCGTCGACTTGAAAACGTTCAGCAAGTTTCTGTTTCATATAAGTTGCGGCAAAAGCTGAATTGGTTTCATTTTTTATTGGTGCAATTGCTATGCTTTTAAATTGCGGGTTACCTACAGTCCCTAGTTGATAACCGCAGCCAGCTAATAATAAAAGTGTAATGAGTAAAAAGGATTTTAGTAAAACTTGATACATTTTATTCCTTAATTAAAAATTGTTAAAGATTATTTCTGTATTTTTTCTGAAGTATTTTTTCCTGATTTAAACCGAGATTTTTAATCGGTACCAGCCATTTCCCGCCGCTGTTTTCCGGAATAACAACTATAGAATCTTCATCGTCGCTTTGAGGGAGCTGGTAGAGGCCGTATTTAGATTTCTTTTTACGGGGGGGGATTTTTGAAATTGGATATAGAGGCATATCGATTCTATCCAGAAGTTTTTCTGCTTTTGTCGCTGTCCGTGTTGTTGGATAATTTACAAGAATTTTCTTAATATAACGTTTAGCTGCTTTCTGGTTATTGTTTCGGTTATAAAATTCAGCAAGTTTATACAGCCTGTCCGATTCAAATTCATAGGTGTCTTTCAAATTACTTTTTGCCCATTTTATCTCTTTTGAATCCGGATATTTCTTTATAAATTCAATTAGAACTTTTCTTGCTTCATGAGTATTTTTACCATCGCCGTCACCGTGTTCAGCTAATTGAAGATATATATGCGCCAAGTCAAGATAAGCTATTTCTTTTGCCTTAGAATCTTCATATTTATCTATGATGCTTTTATAAGTGGTTATAGCTTTTTGATTTTCGTTATTATTTAAATATACAATCCCCAATTTAATAAGCATTCGGGGAACAAAATCGGCATAGGGTGACTGTTTAAAAATAGTTTCATATATTTCCTTTGTTTTATTTTCATCCTTAATCCAGGGCATCCACCAGTAAGGTTTTTCTCTATAGCCGTTAAAATATTTATTACCTATTTCATATTCTCTTCTTACAAGTTTGGAAACATCGCATTTAGACGGGTAATCTTTAATAAGCTCTTTAAGGCATGAAAATTCTTCGTAAAGCAGTTCGCCTTTACGGTTGGCTTTAACTGCCTTTTTCAATGCATTAGCTTTTAGCTGAGGGGAATTTGCGTATTGTACAGCAGCTTTAAATTTATCTGATGCATTTCTATAAGAACCCTCTTTCATTTCCTCCAGCCCTTTGGCATAAGCTTTGCGTGAATACGAATCATCAGCAAGTAGGTTAAAGTTGATGCTGAAAATAACAGCAGACATTATCAGTAATGATAAAAAGTAAGTATTTTTTTTGATAAAAAACATTTTAAAAATTAATTTTCAGAAGTTGCTTAATCTGAACCGGTAAAAATTAGAAATAATTGATGAGTTAAAATCCAAATGAAAATTTTTGAACATAAAATATAAACTTAACTTAACTATTTTTTTTTTCAATTGAACATTTCAGTAAATTTCGCTTTTAGCTTCTCTGTTCATGAGGCTGTCAAGGCTTTCTCCAGGATTTTTATCTTCGTATAAAATTTTATACAGTTCATCTATAATCGGTGTTTCCGCATTGTGATTTGCTGATAAATTATAAGCGCTTTTTGTGGTTTTAATCCCTTCAGCAATAACAAGGCCCATTTGTTCTGTAATTTGTTTTAAAGTGTAGCCTTCGCCGATTTTTTCTCCTACAAATCTGTTTCGGCTGTGTTTGCTGCAGCAGGTAACAATCAAATCGCCTATACCGCTCAACCCCGAAAAAGTTTCGAATTTACCATTAAGAGACGTACCTAATCTTGACATTTCGGCAATACTGCGTGTTATCAATGCTGCTTTAGAGTTGTCACCGAGGCCTAAACCGTCAGAAATACCGGCTGCTATTGCGTAAACATTTTTAAGTGAGCCGCCGAGTTCGACACCAGTTACATCATTCGAACAGTATATGCGAAATTTTCCAGACATGAATTTTTTCTGGATAAACTCTGCCTGTTTAATGTCTGAGGAAGCGGCAACAACTGCCGTCGGTTCAGATTTTGCTACTTCTTCAGCATGGCTCGGACCCGAAAGCACTGTATAAAATGCATCTCTATCGATAATTTCTTCAATCAATTCGCTGATCCGTTTTAAAGAATCGTTTTCAATACCTTTTGCGAGGTTGACAAAACAGTGTTTATCTTTGTTATAATAAGGCTTCAGTTCCGTTAAGAGTTTTCTGACATACTGTGATGGTAGGGCAATTATTAAAATTTCGCCAAAAGCAATAGTTTCGTCGAGTTTTGAAGAGAATTTAAGTTTTTTCGGCAAATCAACCCCTTTTAAAAATTTGGGATTAGTCTTATTTTTTTTCAAATATGAGATATTGTCAGGGAAAGGGCCCCAGAGAATTACATTAAAGCCTTTTTTACATAAATGGCAGGCCATTGCAGTTCCCCAACCGCCATCGCCTAAGATAGAAATATTCATTATCTGCTCCTGTTTTTTTTCTATTTTAATTTCAGTTGTTTAAATCACCGATCCATTCTGAAGATGAAGCATCGGGGGGCATTCTCCAGTCACCGCGCGGGGATAATGCAATTGTTCCGATTTTAGGACCGTCCGGTATACAGTTTCTTTTAAACTGCTGTGAGAAGAATCTTTTTATAAAAAGTTTAAGATATTTTATTATAAAGTCAGTGTTGTATTTATTGCCGTAAGTGAGGTTAGCCAAATACAGTATTTTTTTAGGTCTGGCGCCGTATTTGATAGTGTGATAAAGAAAAAAGTCATGAAGTTCATAAGGCCCGATAATATCTTCTGTTTTTTGTGAAATTAAGCCTTCTTTGTCCGGCGGCAAAAGCTCCGGAGTTACCGGTGTATCAATTATATCTACAAGAACTTTTTTCATATTTTGGGCTGAATTCTCAGCATACCAGTTAATAAGATACCTTATAAGTGTTTTCGGGACAGTACAGTTTACTGCGTACATTGACATATGGTCGCCGTTATAAGTTGACCATCCAAGCGCTATTTCTGACAGATCTCCGGTTCCTATTACAATGCCGCGCTCTCTATTTGCTATATTCATAAGAAGCATAGTTCTCTGCCTTGCCTGGACATTTTCATAAACTGTATTTTTTATTTCCGGATCGATATCAAGTGTTTCAAACTGGGCTTCACATACTGATTTAATATTTATTTCTCTCAGGTCCGTATTAGAGAGTTTACACATTTCCAGGGCATTATTGTAAGTTTTGTCTGTAGTACCGAAACCAGGCATTGTAACTGTGATAATATCAAAGGCAGGTTTATTCAGGATTTTATGCGCTTCTATTGTAACAAGCAGTGCAAGTGTAGAGTCCAAACCCCCGGAAATACCTATTACCGATTTAGCACTGCTCGTGTGTCGAAGCCTTTTGGCTAATGAATGTGCCTGAATTTTTATAATTTCGCTGCACCTGATCTCCTGTTCATCCTTATTAGGAGGAACAAATGGGTGTGGATTGTATTTTCTGTTTATTTCATCGATTTTGTTAATACAGGTGATTTTAATCCTATCATAAGTTAAGTCAGTGATATTATTTTTCAGTGTATGAAAATTTTTTTCCATATTGGATTCGGAAAGTCTTAGATACAGTAATTTTTGACAGTCAATATCAGAATAGCTGATAGCATTATCAACCGTAAACCTGCTCGAATTATAAATTATAGAACCATTTTCGCCTGAAAGCATATGTCCCCCATAGAGAAGATCTGACGAAGATTCGTGAACTCCGCTGGATGTGTAAATATATCCACAGATACCTTTAGCGCTTTGATTTTTTACCAGTTGAGTCCTGTACTGGGCTTTTCCTATTACTTCATTGCTCGCTGATATATTTATTATAACTGTGGCCCCTGCAAGTGTATGGTAGGAACTTGGGGGAATTATAGACCACAGGTCTTCGCATATTTCAACAGCAAATTTAAACTCTTTGTTATAGTTGAAAATTAAGTTAGTGCCGAATGGGACTGCTGTATCGGAAATTTCTATACAGGAAGATTTGAAAAGTTCCGTGTGTCCGGTAAACCATCTTTCCTCGTAAAATTCATTATAATTCGGCAGGTTTGATTTAGGCACTATTCCGAGAATTTTTCCTTTTTGAATGACAGCCGCACAGTTGTATAGGGAATTGTTATATTGTACGGGGAGGCCTAAGACAGAAATAATATTTAAACCTTCTGTCAGTTTAGTGATTTTATATAAAGCATTCAGAGCAGAACTAATTAATGATTCCTGAAAAAACAAGTCTCCGCATGTATAAGATGTGATACAAAGTTCAGGGAAGGATATCAGTGCAGCCTTTTTTTTATCGGCCATTTTAATGCAGTGGACAATGTTGTTTAAGTTATAATTAATATCAGCAATCTTTAATTTCGGCACGGCAGAAGCTATTTTATAAAAACCATACATTATAAAATTCCTTATTTAAAGCTTATATTGTTTAAATCTGTTTTATATGTTATTTTTCCGTTCGGGAAAGGATTTTCAACAAGGTAGACTTTTTTTCCAGCATACTCCATAGCACTTGAATCATCAGTAATAAATATATTGTCTTCTATAATTTTAGAGTAAGATAAGAGAATATCACTAAGTTTAAAAACCTGGGGGGTTTCAATTGACCATAAATTTCTTCTGTCAACAGTTTCGATAACTAAACCGTTCTGTTCTGCTTTCTTTACTGTATCATTTATTTTTTTGGCTGCTATTCCGCTTCCAAGTTTCCTGCATAATCTATAACATTCATTAAGTATATACTGCCTCACCATAGGGCGTGCTGTGTCGTGTATTGCTGCGTAAGTCACTTTATCTTTCAAAGCAAGCAGACCTTTATATACAGAATTAAAACGTTCTTTCCCGCCGGAGATAAAAGTAAAACCATTATCAGGTATATATTTATTCAGTATGGATTCAAATTTTGCAATATTCAGTTTATTGCAGACAACTATAATATTTTCCCTTTTGCAAAGCGGGGACAACGTTTGTATAGAATGTACAAGTAACGGTAAATTCTTATAATTTTCAAGCAGTTTATCTTTTTCCCCATAACGGGTGCTTCTGCCTGCAGCAAGAAAAATGATTCCCAGATCATAATACATTCTTTTCTCCGATATAATTGACTGTTTTCTGTGAGGATAAAATTATTTATTTAATTTATCCATTATATTATTATATCTTTTTTTATATAAATTCGGAAATAAATCTTTTGCTTTTTTGAAATTTTTTACAGAAACGTTTAACTTTTTTTGAAATGCCTGCGATATAGCTAATTTATAATAAAAAGAAGCTCTTTCGGGTGAACGTTTAATTGCATTTTTAAAACACTTCTCTGCCTTTACCCAATTTTTTTGTTTTAAATAAAAATTGCCTGCAACTGCCCACGGTGTTGGAGAAGAGGGATATGCATTAACAGTTTTTTCAAGCAGGTGAGATATTTTTCTTTTTAACTCTTTTTTTTGAGGTTTCTTATTGGTTGTTCTAAGTATCGGAATAGGAAAGCATGCAGATTTAAGCTGTTGCAGTTTATATCTTGCAGGTAATATCCATAAAGAAAAAAAGCAGATGGCAGTAATTAACGCGGCAGAGAGGATATAAAGTATTAGAGTTAGTTTGTTTTTAACTTGTAAAGTTTGAATTTTCCCGGTTTCTAACATTCCGAGAAATGAAAATAATACTGCTGTTAAAATAATTGCAGGTATCTGAAAGTCGACCTCAAAAAGCATATGAAAGAATAACGAGACCAATCCGTAAAAAATATAAAACCTATAATCAGTCAGTACTGACTTTGAATGCTGATATATTTTTTTTCCTATCAAAATAATAGGGAAAAGAAAAGCTGCGACGTTAAATATGCCCGAAAAGATACCTGCCTGGGAAGTTGTATTTAAAATATAGTTATGCACAGTATGTGCTGCTTCAGGGGAATTCACTGATTTTAAAAAGCCGTAATGATAGAAAAAAGTACCCCAGCCGGAGCCCGAAACAGGATTATTCATGAAAAGCTTTAAAGCAACTTTGTAATAGTCCAGCCTGACTGCTATGCTTGATGATAAATCTCCTTTGACCTGCATTAGGTAAAACAGGATTACAACAGTTGTGAAAAGCAGTAAAAATAAAGAAAGTTTAATTTTTTTTGAGAAAAAAAGTAAAAGCATCAGCATTGTCGAAAGTCCAAGGGATAAAATCCCTGAGCGACTTCCTGTTAAAAAAATAGCTGAAATAAATATTGTAAACACTAAGACTGAAAAAATATATTTGAACTGTATTTTACTTGTATAACGGTAAGAGAACCAAGTACATACAGGAAACGTTAATATTAAAAAACCTGATAAGGTATTAGTAAGAGAAAAAGTTGAAAAGATGTAATTCTGCATCAGGCGTGTAGAAAAACCGGGATTTAATAGTAGTTTCTCATTGCCTGTAAAGGAAGACAGTGTATTCCGGGTCGCCTGAAAGCCGTAAAAGTATTGATATAGCCCGTAAAGTACAATAATAAGAGCGGCCCAAAACACAGAACCCAGCAGATATTTTATTAAATTTTCTTTGTCAAATGAATTAGAAATAAAGAATACAAAAATTGAAAAGGAAGCAATGCCTGCTATGTAAAAACATTGCATAACAGCAAAATCATTACAGGAAGCATTCAAAAAACCAGAGAATGAAAATAATGCCAGAAAAAACCATATTAAACAAAGTAAATAAGAGCCATAGGAAAAGTGATAACGAAGTTTTCCTTTATTGTATATAGCAGCCCACAAAAGAATGACCGCGGATAAAGTTGTAAAAAAGACCGGAGGCCACGAAAATATAATCCATTCAGCTGTGTTTAACGGGAAAATAAATGCTCCAGGCAGCGCTGCTGGAGTTCCGAATTTAAGAATTGATATAAATATAGAAAAAGCGCATAAGAAAAGGAAAAAGTCTACAGAGTTATCTTTTTGTTTACCGGTCGAATCTGCCATTTTTTACTTTTATTTTCCATGCATTTTTTTAATTTCTTCACTGTCATCTAGCTCAAAAACTTCTTCAGGAATTTCTTCATCCTCACCAACCGTTTCAGGTACATTGCTGCCTACTCCGGAAACTTTATATTTATCAGGGTAAATAACTCTGACTTCCTTTTTGGGACAGGTGATACATTTAGAGGACTCCTCTATTGTTACCGTTACTTGCTGTGTCAGTAAATTTCTGTCTGTTATCCTTCCAATTCCTTCTTCGCACTCGCAAAAGGCTCCTCGCCTGGGCATATCCTTATCAAGTTCAAGATAGCCGTCATGTTCATATTTTAAACAACATTTCAGTCGTCCACATATTCCTGAAATATTAACCGGATTTAGTGACAGGTCCTGTTCTTTAGCCATTTTTACATTGATTGAATCGAATTTTTTAATATATCTCTTACAGCAGAGCTCATAGCCGCATACACCCAGCCCCCCGAGTATCGAAGTTTCATCGCGTACACCAATTTGCCTTAATTCTATTCTGGTATTTAAGGACTGTGACAGGTCCTTTACAAGCTGTCTGAAATCAACACGGCCGTTGGCCGTGAATTGAAATGTAGCGAGTTTTTTATCAAAGGAGTAATGTGCATTCAGAAGTTTCATTTTAAGCCCGAGTCTCTTTATATGTGAAAGAGCCGTTTTATATGCTGATTTTGCTCTGACTCTGTTTTCATTAGCCTTACTTTTATCACGCATAGTGGCTTTTCTTTCAATGAAAGGCAGTTCTCTTTTGTCAAGTTCAGGCGAAAGGGAGCCTATATATTTTTTTATTTTACCGTAGTCAAGGATTTTATCCTTTTTTATAATACAGCAATCATCTTCTTTCAGGTGCAGTTTCTCGTCAGCATATGCTTCATAAAATGCTCCGGTTTCAAGTGTTATTTCATATAACAGTTCCATAATATAATAATCCATATTCAATTGTTTTTTTAGCATAGAATCAATTTGATTTTAACATAAGACTATATATTGATTTTACTATATAATCAAATTATCTTTAAGATAATAGTTTTTTATAAATCAGATACAACTTTCACGAAAAAAGAATTCTCTTCCGGCGAATTCATTTTTGTGCAAAAACTTTAAAAATCATAAGGAATTATAATGAAAAAGAAATTTTTAAAAATATTTTGCTATTTAACAGGTTTATTAGTTTTGTTTGTGATTCTTATCCTTACTGCAGTTTATTTTGCGTTTTCTAATACTCCTAATAAAATGAAGGTGCCGGCTTTGGATTATTCGGCCTGGTTCAGCGCAAACCGGAAAATTAAAAAGGAGATGAACATTCTATCCGGGAACGATGCGTTCAGTAAAACAAGAACTGTCAGAATAAATAAAGAAGAAGTTAATTCTTTGCTTAACATGTCGGTTTCAGCAAATAAACTGTATTCAGACAGTAATTCTTCAAAGCCATACGAGCTTGAATATATTTATTTTGACGGAAAAGTATTTACAGCATTTATAACGCTCAAAACAAACTTTAATACTCCATTTGGACGTTACTTAAACCTAAAAATAAAATTTGTTCCTGTTATAGATAACGATACTTTTGAGATGGAAATAAAATATTTCAGAATTGGAAATATTCCTATTCCAGCCGGAATAGCAAATTATCTGATGGCAAGAAATATGGAGAATGTTAAGGAAAATGAAAGTGTGGAAAATATTGTTAAGGCTGTAAAAGTATTTACCGTAAAGGATGATTCCGTAGTTATAAAATATTCACCGGCAGTTGCTGCAAGTATTTTAGAAAACTGAAAAAATTTCATAGATTAATGAGTATTAAAAAACTAAACCTTTCCAGGCAAATGGGAAAATACGAAAAACGAAAAATTTCTTCGACTGTTGACAGTCAGCATTGTGGTTACCGGATAGATAACTATTTAAGTGAAAGGTTTGACTACCATTCACGAAATGAATGGCAGAATATAATTAAAGAGGGTAATATTTTATTAAACAAAACTTTGTGTAAGCCCTCTAAAATAATTAAACCCGGCGATGAAATTGAGTTTAATGTCGAAGATTTTAAAGAACCAGACTGCAACCTGGATTATAAGACAGTATATGAAGATGACGATATCCTTGCTGTAAACAAACCCTGTAACTGCATTATCCATCCCGTCGGCCCTTTTTTCAGAAAAACTTTGACCTATAAATTAGAGGAAGACTTAGGTTACCCGGTATTTCCTGTTAACCGACTTGACAGAGAAACTACCGGGCTTGTCCTTCTTGCTAAAAAACCGGGAACGGCTAAAACACTCTCTCAAAACATTGCGGACAGAAAAGTTTATAAGGAATACTATGTAGGGGTACACGGTATATTTCCGGAAAGAATAAATTCAGCAGGTTACCTTCTCAATGATATTAACAGTCCTGTAAGGAAAAAACGAAAATTCCAGGAGAAATATCCCTACCTTTTAAATGAAAATGACTTTGAGTTTGCCGAGACAGATTTTGAACTTATTCAGACTTCACATATCAGACAAAATATATTTGAAAAAATAAAACCCGTTTCTTCTGAAACCGATAATCGCGGGGGACAGTTCATACCCGGAAGCAGACTGCTCCCGGATGCAAGAGAATATTATGAGACAACAAATGACAGTGACATTAAAAAATTAAACAATAAGATAAGCCTTGTAAAAGTTAACCTTAAAACCGGCAGGCTTCACCAGATAAGGGCAACTCTATGCTCTCTCGGTTTTCCTGTTATAGGAGACAAAATTTACGGGATATATGATACTCTTTACCTTCGCTTTATTGATGGAAACCTAACTTCATTGGACAGAAATAGGTTAATAATCGATCATCAGGCTCTGCATGCATACTGTTTAATTTTTTCTCACCCATCGACAGATGAAAAAATCGAAATAAAAGCCGAACTTCCCGGAGAAATTAAAAATCTTTTCCCTGACGATAACTAAATTTCCATAGAAAAAAATTCCCGCCATCTTAAAACATACTGACATTCTCCAGCTTCTGTAGTTAACACGAATATTGAATCGTCACGCATACCTGTTAAACCTTGTCGGACTTTCTAAAATATAGATTATTACTTTTGAACTATTCCCTGAATATTTTTTTTACAGAAAGTAATTAAAAAAAGGAGTTGCAAATTGTACTTGGATAGGGTAGAATAGGAGATAAAAGGAGCATTTAGGTGTGAAATGGCAGAAAAAAGTAACAATCAGGAAGAGATACTTTTTGTAGGAGAATTTGTTCATGCTATTGATACGCAAAGGCGGATAGCCATACCTAAAGATTGGCGCTTCAAAGGAGGAGAAACAAGGTTTTATCTGCTGCCCGGCAGGCACAAATCACTCCAGCTAATGCCGCAGAAAGCCTTTAAAGAGCTGGCTGATAAATTACGAAAAGTTTCTGTTGCAGATCCCAAAGCCTCTGTGGCGCTGGCGAAGCTTGGAGCCAGTGCCAGGGAATGCAGATGTGATAAACAGGGAAGAATAGCATTAAGCGAAAAATTACTGGAATATGCCGGTATAAAAAAAGAAAATAAAGTTGACGCCGAGCTCGTCCTGGTAGGAGCGTTTAATAATATTCAGATATGGTCATCTGATAACTGGAGAGAACAGCAGATGACTGATGGAGAAATGCTTGATGTACTACAAAAAATAGAAGAGATGCCCGATGATTTGAATGAAATATTAAAAAGGTAAAATAAGGATGGGTAAAACAAACGAAAATATGATCCATGAACCGGTCATGGCGGAAGAGGTGCTTGAACATCTTGTGCCGGCGAAAGGGGAATTCAGGTTTGTGGACTGTACATTGGGGTTTGGCGGGCACAGCTGTTTAGTTCTGAAAAAAAATCCCGATATCAAAGTTCTCGGGATTGACCAGGATATGAATGCAATTGATTATGCGGAAAAAAGACTGAGTTTTGCAGATGACAGGATACTTATAGAAAAAGGACGTTTTAGCAGTGTTTCTTCTTTTATGATTAAAAACGACTGGAAATATGCCGATTTTTTTCTATTGGATATAGGAGTTTCTTCACAGCAAATAGATTTGCCGGAAAGAGGTTTTTCTTATAGATATAACGGACCTCTTGATATGAGAATGGATTCGAAAACGGGAAACAGAACCGCTGCACAAATACTTAATAATTACACATTTTCTGAATTAGTAAGAATTTTTAAAGATTATGGAGAAATAAAACAAGCCGGTAAACTTGCTGCTGCAGTTATAGAAAGACGGAAAAAGAAAACCTGGTTCAAAACCGGTGAACTTGTTGATTTATGCGAAAAAGTGCTGCCAAGACCAAGAAAAAGCGGGCCGCCGGTCCCGAGTTTATGTTTTCAGGCTCTTAGAATTGAAGTAAACAATGAGCTCGGTGAACTTCAGGAAGCCCTGAAAGCTATACTCGGAGTTGCATCCGAAAAGGGAAGAATAGGAGTGATAAGTTATCACTCTCTGGAAGACAGAATTGTTAAGAATTTTTTCAGGAGAGAGGCTAGTGACTGTTTATGTCCACCAGGACTTCCTGAATGTGTATGCGATCATAAACCGAGCTTAAAAATTATTACTAAAAAGCCGTTAAGGCCCGGTGAAAAAGAAATTATGAGGAATCCACGGTCTAAATCAGCCAAAATGAGAGTGGCCGAAAAAATAAATGGATAAGGATTAAGAAAAATGAATTTAAGGAGCAATAAAACAGTATTTAAAAGGCAGAGAAAGGAGAATAATATTTTTTTTATGTCTATTGTTTTTTCTTTTATTATAGGAATTTCTTTTTTCTTTGTATTTTCTTATACAATATATCTTGACGGCAGAACACAGAAGATAAACAAAGATATTACTCTGAAAGATCAGCATATATACAGGCTTCAGAGAGAAATACAGAATTTAAAAATCAGACTTGAATGTTACAGGAGAAAAGACTATATAGTTAGTAAGATAAATAAATATAATTTACAGCTTAGAACACCGGGAGATTGTCAGGTTATCGATTTATCTTCCGGGCCGATTTACAGGAAATTCAAAGTTGGAGATAATATAGCTTACAACCAGTATTAGGATTTTATAATGAAACGTTCGGCATTTGCCGCAAGAATGATTTTAGCAGCTCTCATTTTACTTCTATTTTTTATATATTTAGCGGTCCACTTATATAATGTGCAGATTCGGCGGCACGAAATTTTGTATAAAAAGGCAAGACGAAAATATACTACTGTTGAAAAATTCAAAGGCAAAAGAGGTGAAATATTTGATATTAACGGACATCTGCTTGTAGGAAATGAGCCGTGTATAAATATAAGAGCTAATCCCCAATTAGTAGGAGACAAAGATAAATGCCGGGCTCTTGCCGGATATTTTTCAAGAAAGCTTGATGCCTCGGCGCAGGTAATATACAGACGTCTTACCACTAAGAAAATTCATGGCCGGAAAATGCTTCAGGTGGTTGTAAAAAACAATGTCCCCCTATTTACAGCCAGAAAAATTAAAAAAGAGTTGAAAGAAAGAGGGTTTAAAGGTATATCTTTCTATGATAGTACTAAAAGGTACTACCCTAAAAACGAACTTCTCTCAAATATACTCGGTTTTATTAATTCATCAGCACTAAAAATTACCCCTGTTTGCGGAATTGAACAGGCTTACAACAGCCTGCTTGCTCCTGTAAAAGTTCAGAAGTCCTTTTATGAAAGAACAAGGACAGGCATACCGCTTGCTTATGGGAACAAAGATTTCAAACCTGCAAAACCCGGCAAAAATATTTATTTAACAATAAATGAACCCATACAGGAAATTGTAGAAGAGGAACTCGATAAACTTGTAAAAAAATGGGAACCTAAAGCTGCGTATGCCGTTATGGTAAATCCTAAAACCGGTTCGATTATCGCTATGGCCCAGAGGCCCTCTTTTAATCCAAATGACAGATCCGGTATGAAACCGGAACACTGGAGAAACAGAATTGTTGCAGACGGATTTGAACCCGGTTCTATGATGAAACCGCTTGTAATCGTTAAGGCATTGAGTATTGGTTTAGTAAAACCTGATACAAAAATAAACTGTGAAAATGGTTACTGGATTTACGGTAAAAGACCGTTGAGAGATACTCATCCCTACGGCAAAATAAAAGTCAGCAGTGTTATACAGAAATCGAGTAATATAGGTACTGCAAAAATTTCTCTGCTTATCGGAAAAAAAAGACTGTATAATCTGCTTAGAAATTATGGATTCGGGCAAAAAACGAATTTGCCTTTCAAACATGAGGCTACGGGGATTCTAAGATCTCTAAAAAACTGGGATACTCTCTCAATTACAAGGTTTCCTATAGGGCAGGGGATACTGGTATCACCACTGCAGCTTATAGGAGCATACACTGTACTGGCAAATGAAGGTAGACGTATGCGGTTAAGAATTGTTGATAAAATAGAGGACCCTAAAACAGGTAAAGTTTACAAATATCCTGTTAGGACCGCCGATGTAGTAATAAAAAACAGGAAATATGTTAAAGAAGTTGTCGAAATGATGAAGCTGGTAACTGAATCTGGTGGTACCGCAAAGAGAGCAGCAGTTCCCGGTTATGAAGTTGCAGGCAAAACAGGTACTTCGCAGAAATGGGTCGACGGAAAATATTCTCACAGTAAATATTTTGCGGGGTTTATAGGTTTTGTTCCTGCGGAGGACCCTGCATTTCTTCTGTTAGTAGTTGCTGATGAACCTCTAAAGAGTATATACGGTGGTGTTGTGACTGCACCGGCATTCAGTGCGATCGCCAGAAAAACATTGAAATATTTTGATATACAGCCGGCTGAACAGTCTCTGTCCGAAAAAAGATGATAATTCGAAATCTTAAGGTTTAATAGAATGGGGAAAAGTCGTTTTTTAAACAAAAAATTTATAATATCTATGCTGCTTCTTTTTTTTCTGCTGACTTTTAATGTAAAAGCAGCCGGTTTCTGGGAAAACCTAAACAGCAGTCTGTACAGTATAGTAGATTTTTTTACTATAAATCTGAATAATGGAAAAATAATTTATGAGAAGCAGACCCCTTATTTTGATATAAATGTTATTGAAGATAATGAGGGACGGAGACATTTAGTCTTTTTACCGGTAAAAGGTTCTCAAAGTGTTTACGACCCTGCTGCTCCTGACAAAATTTTTTCTAATTATATAAAATATTGTCTGCTCTCTTTTCCGGCCCTTAAAAGAAAACCTGAAAAAATATTATTTATCGGACTTGGCGGTGGAATTATGCCGATGATTGTAAGAAGAATGTATCCGGAAGCTAATATTGATATAGTTGAAATAGATGGTTCTCTTCCGGATATTGCAGAAAAATACTTTGGCTTTGAGCCCGATTCAGGCATGAATATATATATAACAGACGGAAGGGTTTTTGTTAATAAAGCTGAAAAAAATACTTATGATATAGTTGTTGCAGATGTATACAATGCATATAATATTCCGTTTCAGTTTACTACTCTGGAGTTTTATCGTCAGATAAAAAAACTGTTGAAAAAAGGGGGAATATGCACAGTTAATATAGCTGATATGGGAAAAAAAGATTTTGTTTACAGCGAATTAAAAACCGTGAGAAAGGTTTTTCCGCAGAACTTTATTTTTGTATGTAAGGGCAAAACAAATTATATACCTTTATTGTTTAATGGACAGCGGATAGATTATAAAAAACTTCTACATCGTACTACCGACTTTAATAAGGGAAAAAAGAGTAATGTAAAGCTGTATAAAGCTGTTAAAAATACAATAGGCAAAACTGAGAAAAGAGAATTGGAAAAAAAGGAAACTATGATACTTACCGATGACTATGCCCCGGTATACAGACTTACATCTGGTAATACATAGTTTATTATTCAATGGAATAGATCATTGTTTTATTATATAATTTTCCTTTATCAAAAGTAAAATAAAGTATTCAAATGGAGAATGTAAAAAATATTTACAGTATATATATAATAGCTTTTCTTACAGGCTTTTCTTTTATGGGGTATGAAATACTTGGAAGCAGGATTCTGGCTCCGTATTTTGGCGGTTCAGTATATACCTGGGGAGCAATGATTTCAGTCTTTATGTTTGGCCTGTGTGTTGGGTACTCATTAGGCGGCAGGTTGGCGGATAAAAGAGGAAAACCCATCGATTTGTTTTTAATTTTTTTTGCCTCTGTACTAATGCTTTTAGTTATTTCGTATATCTCAAGAATTATCTGCATCATAGCATTGAAGATTCCTGTTGATACAAAATATACTGCCCTGCTGGTTTCCACTGTGTTATTTTTTATTCCAAGTGTTTTATGGGGAATGGTCCTGCCTTATTTAGTTAGTTTATCAAAATGGTCAAAATTTACAATTGGGCGCACTGTCGGAAGAATATATGCTTCTTCTACCGGTGGCAGTATCTTTGGAGTAATTATTGTGTCATTTTATCTTGTCGGTTATCTCGGTACAGGGGAATGCATAAGAATTATGTGCTTAACACTTTTTATCTGCATTTTACTTGTATTACCGGTAAAAAGAGCTGTCGGAAAATTATAGGTTTACTATCGGTATAAAAGGAAAAGAATTTTCTTCAATATATTAAATAAAAACTATAAATACTGATTGAACGAAAACATCTATAGGCTTTATAATTAGACTTTTATCGTTATTTTTTAAACGAAGATTTTTTTGGTGCGATTAAAAATCAAAATGTTGGAGTTCAAGCTTCAGCTTGTTCGTGCTTAATTGCAGTCCTGCACGATAAATCGTGTACTCCAACAATTAATTAAACAATCTTCGTTAGATAAAATCCATATATCTCTTTGATATTACGAAATATAAGGAGTTTTCGTTCAGGCACTAAATACTGATTTTGGGTTTTTAGATTGCTGCCGGTTATAATAATCCGGCGCTAAAATATCTTTCAGCTCTATCGGGTAGGACGGTGCATATATTCCAGTTAGGATGCTTTGCTGCAATCTGTCTGGCCGCCCAGACGTTTGCACCTGATGAAGTGCCTACTAACAAGGAATTGGTTCTTGCAAGTTCACGGGCCGTGTTGATGGCATTATCATCGGTCACTTCAATGACTTGGTCTATTAAAGTTTGATCTAAAATGTCGGGAACAAAACCGTCGCCGATTCCCTGTATCTGGTGAAGCCCGGGTTCGTGTCCAAGCAGAGCTGAGACATTTGCCGGTTCCGCGGCATAAATTTTTACATCAGGTTTATGTTTTTTCATAAAAGATCCGATACCCTGAATTGTTCCGCCGCTTCCTATACCGGAGACAAAAGCATCAATAACTCCTCCTGTCTGACGCCAGATTTCGGATGCTGTGTATTCAAAATGTGCTTTAGGGTTATTGGGATTTTTAAACTGCTGCGGCATAAATGCATTATATTTTTCTGCGAGTTCTTCTGCTTTTTTGACTGCACCTGCAACACTTTCTTTAGACGGGGTAAGAATTAAGTTTCCACCAAAAACACGGATAATATTTTTTCTTTCCTCACTCATATCTTCCGGCATTACAATATAAACTTCGTAGCCTTTGGCAATGCCCACCATTGTGACTCCAATACCTGTATTTCCGGATGTAGGTTCGACTATTTTCATTCCGGGTTTAAGAAATCCGTCCCTTTCTGCAGCTTCGATCATTGCCAGTGCGACTCTGTCCTTTATACTTCCTCCCGGATTTAAAAATTCAGCTTTTGCGAAAATATTTTCGTTATTAAGAGCTATAAGCTCTGTATTACCAATCAGATCAAGTATTCTGCTTACTTTCATATAACTGCCTTTTAATAAATACAAAAATTAAACCTGTTAAATTAAAGTAACTAATCTATCATATTTTTATTTAATTTAAAATCTTACAATTTAAATATATATAAATATAAGCTGTTATAAGCAATAAGAGGGCAGACATTTTTAAGTGTCTGCCCTCAGGTACGTTATAATTTAATTTTTTACAATTAAATTATGGTTTACAGCCAGCTGCTTGATTCTAATGAAACTAACAGATTGAATATATTGTTAAGGATAACTTCTCTGAAATAATTAAACTGAGAAGAATGCTGCGGCATTTCTGTATAAACTAATGTTTCAACTTCATCAAGCCAGTTGTTAATCAGTATTTCAGCTTCTTCTACGGTAATTGTTCTGTTGTGTATCTTTTCATAAAGATCTATGATAAGTCTCATGCCGTTAAATATAATTTCCTGATGTTCTGAAAGAGCTGCTTCATTCCAGTCGTTAACTGTTGCTATGGTTTCTGTTATATTATCATAGATTCCTTCCTGTTTATCAGATAAATGTTCTCCGATCAAACCTTTTAAGTTAACTAAAATGATTTCTACGGACTGAAGGTTTTCGGGAACAAAACCGCTTTTGTCCTGGCAAATTTCTTCTATCTGATTTATTAACGATCTGAGTGTTTGAGGATTTGCCTGCTGATCGCTTATTATGCTTGTGATGTTAAAAGCTATAGCAACAAGTGCATCATGATTTTCAGGTTGAAGGCCTTCAGGTGAATTATTGATCATCTGGTGGATAGCAGCCATAATATTTGTCACATTCTGACTTTTTGCGGAATCGATCAGTTCCTGTGTCTCCGCCCATGCTAATACGCCGTTAATATAATTTTCAACGTCAGTATATGTGAGTTCACCGTTTTGAGCTTTTTCATAAAGTGCCTTTGTCTGAATACCGTTTGCAAGCAGAAATGATGCTGTCTTTTTTCCTGTATCTTTCAGTGCTGCAAGAACTCTGTGAGTAGGGGTATGTACATTCACAAGCTCAACGGTTATATCTCTGTCTACAATGTATGTTGGAAGATTTAATGTCCAGTTAACAGTACGTTTATTTGGAATTACCCTGCTTTTAATTATAGGCAATTTAACTTTCCACCATAGGACTTTTTTGTATTTGTATCCTGCTACATAAAAATCAAGTCTTCCGGGATTAATACCCCAGGAAACCTCTTCTGCCTGGCTGCTTGAAACATTAACTGTAGCAATAGGATTTCTTGTTTTAACTGAAGCCAGATACATTTCCTGGCCGTTATTATCCTTAACAATGACAAAGGTTGCTCCGGTAAACCCGGTGATCCAGGAATTAGAAATTAGTTTCGAATAGCCGTTAAGGACATATTCTTCTTTGTAATTAAGACCATGACTGGTAACAGCGGATTTCATTTTCCAGTCTCTACCATAATTGTTGATTTTTTGTTCTATATCACTCTCATAGCTGCAGCCGAGAGGTGAGGAGGTGTAAACGGATTTATAACCGTTTGAATAGTCATAATTTTTAAATATAACGTTTTCAGCTGCAGTCGCAGAAAAAGCAAGGGAGGCGATACCGATAAAAGTAATTAAGATTTTTTTTAATTTTGAATTTACTTGCATTGTAAATTATTCCTTCTGTTTTGTAGTTTTTTATTTTGTTTTCTTCTTTTTTAATTTTTTAGAAATTTCACAATTATGAGTCTTAAAAATGAAAAATAATATTTACATACTGATTCCTCCTCTGCTTTTTTAATGTTATAATTCGGGGTGTTTGTTTATGAAAAAAAATAATAGAAATCTGTATTGCATACAGCATTATGTATGCCAAATAATTTTTTTTGAGGAGTTTGATGTTTCAGCGGGACAGAATTTAATATAATAACTACAATAAATTAATTGATTTTCAGGTTAGGGAATTCGCTCAATACGCGGATTTTTTAAATAATTATCTGAACGATTATTTGTATTAATAGTTAAAATCCCTGCGGAAGGAGAGATAAAGAGTGTTCTATAGCGAACAGAATACTCTAATTAGAACAGAAAAAGGAGAACAGTTCTACAGATCTGATGAATTCACTGTATCCGAAATAAAGTATTCAATACTGCCAATCATATTTTCGGGCAGGTCGCTCGAAATTTTGCGCCCTGTCAGTTGAGTTTCACAGCCGTTTCTGTCTGAGGGCATAATATAAATGTGCAGAGGGTATCTTTGGTAATTACCTATAGAGAATTTGGCTGGTATATCTCTGCCGGGTTTAAAAATTCCCGGTGTATTTCCTGTCAGGAAAGGCGGCGCAACAAGTATTATTTTATAATAATATTTATTGCCTGTTTCTGAAACAGCGGATACATGAAATCGTGCTCCTGTTTTATTAAATTTCGGTGTTTCCTGTTTATCTGATTGGGGAAGGTGTTCGACTCTTATATTTTTCATTATAGAAAGTTTATCGAAAAACTTATGTTCGAATTTCCTTAAAGGGACTCTTATAATTTTTTTTAAATTTTCAAAATTTGCACCGCTGTTTAAGTTGAAGCTTACATTTACCGGATAAAATTTAGTATTATAAACATGATTTTTATATCCACTTACATTAATACCTTTTTTTAACGAAGAACCGATTCTGAGATCAGATATTATTTGCAGCGGGATATATTCCAGAGTATTGGTAGAGCTATTGATTTCAGCACCTATCAGAAGGAATATTTTATCCTGTTCTGCTTTTTTATGTTTAACAGGAATTAATTTTTTATTGTCCTGGAGTACTTTAAATTTGAATGAAGGGCCTCTTAATTGTGTTTGCGGCGGAAAGAAAGAAACGTTAAGCCCCTTGACTGTTTCCTGATAATGAAGTTTTACCCTCTCATCTTCAGGTTTGTTTTTTAATGCATAGTAAATATAGTTGCAGACAGTAAAGTTATGTATAATTAAGTCAACCCATCTTGAATATGTACTGTTATAGAAGTGTACAGAAGGAGAAAGTTTTGATTTATGCTGGATTCCCCATCTGGATAATTTGAAATCATTTTTATTCAGTTTTTTTTCAGTGATTTCTGTAGTGTTCAATTTAATATCTTTTAACTTTTTAGATACAGGCAATGCAAAGAGTGTAAATTCAAGAGCATTGCGGGATGGGGCTTGCGATGCTTTATCAGCTATTTCTATTTCAATATTTCCCATGTAATCGTTAAAAATAGGCAGATATTTGATTAAACGCCGGTTTGTGCCGAATATTTTATTGATTTTAATTTTATCTGTATTTTCCCAGGCACATCCAAAACCGCTCAGGGGGCCCGAACTTGGAATATAATTTTTAAGCTTTAGCTTGTAATTGTAGTTGTGTACAATCTGCAGTTCTGTATCGGTTTTGCTTTCCGGTTTGCTGCCGGAGGTTATTTTTAAATTCAAATAAAAATCATCAGAGAAATCAAAATTCTTTTTTATAGAGTTTCCTGCGGGAATTTTTAAATTTTTAAACTTTTCGACGGTGTTGGAGTCGATATAACTAACAGTAGCGGGATGAGATGTACTGTTTAAAAAATTAATTTTAAGTGAACCTGCATAGAATTTTATACAAAACGCATAAAAAAATATTAATACCAAAAGTATTGTTTTATTTTTTAAATACATAAGAATTAGAAATTTTCCTGTTCGTTTAAAATTCGGCTTAAGCTGCTTTTGCTTTTGAAGATACTTCCTGAGATAATATATATATGTATCTCTCCTTTAGCAGAGGCGGAAATCTGTACTATCATGTTTTCAGGTATATTCTGAGTTCCTAAAAAATAGTTCAGTCTTGATTTAGGGATATTGTATTCAGGTATGCCTATTGTTTTTCCTTCAGTGTCTTTTATACAGTAATCATTTATTTTAATTAAAATATCAAAAGGGGAGGACATCCAGGAGTAATTTCTGTTGCCGAGAGTGAATTTCTTATAGGTCTTGTCGTCTTCAATACTTGTGCCTATCGCTGCTATACCCCAAGCTACATCTCCAAGCAGATAGATAGCCCCGACTTCAGGTCCGGCCGAAAACGCTGCAATTCCGCCTAAAGTATAAAGCAGCACTGCTGTATCATCTGAAATATCAAGAAATCCGGGTTTATGATTTATTATTTTTTCCTTTTCAGTAAGATTGCTGAGAGCATCAAACACAATATAAAATTCAAGCCTACGGCCGTCCTGAAGTTCAATAGATATTTTGTAAGTCAATTGCCTGATTTCATCCATTGAGTTTTTGAATGTGAACATACCGTCATCACGTGTCCTTGTCCCGTTAGACCACATAAAAGAGCTGTAAGTTGCGAAATTTGTATTGGTATTGTACCCGTAATTTTTAAAACACTTTTTGTAGGAAGGAAGATTTGACTGTCTTGATTTACTGTAAAAATTCTGAAGGTTGTTATATACAATTATACTCTGAATGAATTTTCTTCCAATTAATTTTTTCTTATTTCCACGGTTAAAGATCACGGCAGCAGGGAGTATAAATTCAATTGGGAGTCCTGCCTTTTTTTTACTTTGTCCGGAGTTGGGTATAAAAAGTAAATTTCTCCTGTTTACTGAAGGAATATTCTTTTCGGAGTTTTTATAATATTCCGGCGTAACTTTTACAATACCGCTGCTGAAGTTCATAAAATGAATATCAACTGCATTACCTCTAAGCGGTATTCTGATGAGCCCCGAATTATCTACTTCTGCAGCAGTGGAGCAGGGAACAATAAGGAGTACGGAAAAATAATATATTGCTTTTAAGAAATCCTTTTTAAATAGGAGTACATATTTATTTTTAATGATTAAACCTTCCTGTATTAATTTGAATTTAATTAACATATTAGTGAGGAAAAAAAAAGTTTTCAACAAGTTTTTATTATTTAATTTACAAAACTGTAGTTAATTGTGGTATGAAAAGTTCAGCCGCTGAATCGGTATTTCATAAAACTCTCTTTACGAAAAATAACATCTTAGTTACAAACGACGATGCCTTGAAAAGGTTACTTGTATCCTGGAAGAATTCAATATATTTTATATACTGATTTTTTTACGGAACGTTTGATGGAGAAACATAACTATGCGTTTTAGGCTTGAACAAAAGAGTATTGATAGATTAATCCCTAAAAAAGTACCGCAACAGACAGCTTTCTGGGGAAACCTCAAAAGAGACATGGGGTATGAAACTTTAGCATTTGATATTTATGTTAATACTCAGAAAAAAAAATATCATTATGATTTTCTCATGATCATTGTTCCGATTGCAGATAATAAGTTTATGGCTTATATCCCGTTTGCCGCCAATATGTTTCCTGATAACATAGATTATGGCAAAAGTATTGAAGCTTTTTCTGAAAAATTAAGAAATTACCTACCTAAAAAATGTATTTTTATAAGACATGAATTGAACTGGGAAATACCATGGGCTTACGACCCGTCTTATTATGACAGTGAAAACAACTGGCTGGGGCGCCCGGAAGTCAGGCTTATGGAAATGAGGATGAATTTTTCTACAGAGTACTGGAATTTAAGAAAAGCTCCTACAGACATTTTACCCCCAGATACTGTATTTGTGTACCTTAATGATTCAGATAATAAAATATTAAGAAAAATGAAACAGAAAACCAGATATAATATAAATCTGTCAAAAAGAAAAGGGGTAAAGATTAAAACTGCTGATTATAACAGCCTTGATACCTGGTATAAACTTTATTACGAAACATCAAAGAGAAACAAAATACAGCTTCACGATAAACGTTTTTTTGGGAAAGTGTTAAGGTCGGCCCGAAAAGATTCAGCTTCCGAAGTTCGTCTATTGTTTGCTGAAGCCGAAAGAGAACCGCTTTCTGCAATGTTTTTACTTCTTACCCCTGACAGAGCCACATATTTATACGGGGCTTCTGCTTCAGAAAAAAGAAATTATATGGCAAGTTATGCCTTACAGTGGGAAGCAATGAAAATAGGTAAATCATATTCATGTTCATGGTATGATATGTTTGGAGTAGCTCCTACACCTGATACTAATCATCCAATGTACGGTTTATACAGATTTAAAACAGGTTTTGGCGGGCAACTGTTTCATAGATATGGCTGCTGGGATTACCCTATAAATAAAGATATTTATGAAAAATACAGAATGCATGAGTTGCAGGATACTGGTTTTCATATTTAACTGTTGAAGAATGTAACTTGGAGCCTGTCCCAATAATTGAACTTTTGTCCGGCACAGTTGTCAGTTGACGGTTCCTGGTTGTTGGTTTTTTTGAAATGTTATAGTAAAATTTATAAAGTATATATTTCTGACTATATAATGATAGTTTTTGTTAAGTGATGAATTTGCAATTACTAAAATATTAATGTTATTGAATTAAGGTAAAATCATTGTTTCTGCTTCGGTTGCAGAACCGGAGGACCGGTCTTCCGCCACGCATTTGGTATTTTGCGGCGGGAATCAAACCTTTGATTCCGAAAGCACAATCTTTAATTCAACAGCAAAATTTTAATGTATAGCATTTTTTTCTTTATACTAAAGAGATAACCCTACAGGGACAAACCCTGATTTAACAATAACTGAAGGTTATTCACATGAAACTTACAGTGCTTACAGACAACAATACAATAATAGACTCTTCTCTATTAGGTGAACCCGGGATTTCTTTTCATATTGAAACCGAGAATAAAAAAGTTTTATTTGACTGCGGTTTAACTGATGTTTTTATAAAAAATGCTTATCGTTTAGATATAGATATTCTAAGTTTAGATTATATTGTGTTATCCCATAATCATTCTGATCATACAGGAGGTTTAAATGAACTCATTAAACTATATAATAATTATACTTATTTAGGTAAACAGTTTAAATTACCTGACATTGTAGCCCACAGCGATATTTTTCGAAGCACCTACTGCGAAGGTTTCGGTGAAATAGGCTCCTTAATATCTGAAAATAAATTAGAAAATTTATTCAACTTAAAACTTACAAAAGAACCTTTTTATCTATCAGAAAATATTGTATATCTTGGAGAAGTTCCCAGGATAAATGATTTTGAAAACTTACATCCTATAGGTATTGATAAAAAGACAGGCCGGCCTGATTATATGCTGGATGACAGCGCATTAGTGTATAAAAGCCGGAAAGGTTTAATTATTGTTACCGGATGTTCTCATTCAGGTATTTGTAACATATGCGAATATGCAAAAAAAATATGTAATGAAAACAGAATTACCGATATCATCGGGGGACTCCACCTTCAATCGTGTGAAAAGAATCGTGAGGGAACCGATTACACTGTATCCGCATACCAGATGAAAAAAACTATTACTTATATTAAGAATTTAAATTTGAGTAATTTATACGCCTGTCACTGTACTGATTTACAATCAAAAATAGGACTTTCAAAAGTTTCAAATGTTAAGGAAGTCGGTTCAGGTACAGTTCTGACGTGGGATTAATTAGCATTGATCTTCGTACCACGAAGTTTAATCTTATTTGAAACAAACTGGTAGGGCGCGATCTCCGAGCGCGCCGTAAATACAGCACTATTTATAAATGTTTTATATTTTAACAATCAAATAGAAAATTCACCCAGGAATAATAATTGATGTTTCAGGGGAGACGGCTGTGAAAAATCATAAATCCATTGATATGATTATCATAACAAAAGAAAAATCAAAGCTATGAACCCCCCTTTTCGTGGTCCGTCAATTGGCGGGGATATAAAATTTCAAAAAAATATTATCAGGTAATGGATATTCATATAATGAATGCTAAGATGATAAAAAAATTACACAAATTAAACTTTATTTGACATCCTAATAATGGGGTTTAAAATAAATTTTTAAATTATAAAAAAATACCGGAGGAGAATAAATATGGCTGATATATTTTCTGAGGAAGGTGTAAAAAAAATACATCGGAAAGTCGTTGAAGTATTGGAAACAATTGGTGTTGAACTTCAGCATGAGGATGCACGGAAATTATTAATATCAGCAGGTGCCAGGCCCGACGGCAAGCGGATACTCTTTCCGGAAAAGCTTCTTGAATCTTCTTTAGAAAATAACATTTCCAGTTTTACAGTTTATGATAAAAACGGTAACCCTAAAATGGAACTGGATCCAGCCTCTCGGAAAACATATTTCGGCCCTGGTGGCGATGCATTATATCAGATTGATCTGGACAACGATATTCAGAGGCCCTCAAAACTTCAGGATGTTACCGAGAATATCAAAATACTGGAGGAAATGGATCATTTTGATTTTCTTATGTCTACAGCTTTACCTGCAGAAATAGATGGAAGCAATGTTTACGGTACTGTATTCAAGGAAGTAATGCGAAATTCCACAAAGCCGGTTGTTATAACAGCAGGAAGTATTGAAGACCTAAGTGAAATCTGTTCTCTTGCAGGGCAGGAGTTAGGAATAAACGCTTTAAGAAAAAAACCGTATTTGATTTCTTATATAGAATTAATTTCTCCACTGAACCTTCCGTCTGAGAGCGTTGAAAAACTTATTATTTCACTGGAAAGCGGGCTTCCTATCTGTTTTGCTTCAGGTGCTAATTCCGGTCTAGGGGCCCCGGTGACACTCGAAGGAGCTGTTATACAGGGAATGGCTGAATCTCTTGCAGGATATATTCTGACGAAATTATATAAGCCTGATGCAACTTATATTGTAGGTAACAACAGTTCTGCTATGCATCCTAAAACAATGCAGTTACGCTATGGTTGCCCTGAATGGATAAGAACAGTAAGAATGTATGCTGAGCTGGGGCGTTTTTATAGAATGCCGAGCTGGGGAATAGGCGGATGTACTGATGCAAAAGAGATGGATCATATAGCTGCCTGGGAAACACAGCAGGGCATAGCAAGTGCTATTGAAAGTGGAATAACTTTAGCTCATGACGTCGGCTTTTATAATTACGGGTATACCTATGATAAGAAAATGCTTATTTTGGCTGACGAAATAATTAAACGGGAAAGATATTTAAGGAAAGACGCAAACCTTACTGATGAATGCATAGACTCCTCAATAGAGGCTATGAAAAAAGTTATATATGACAGGGAAATGTTTCTCACTCTTCCTCATACATCAGAGTATTTCAGAGAATCCTTATACTTACCTCCCAAAACGGACATAGAAAACCTGAAGAAAAAAGTCAGGAAAATTTTAGCTGAGAAGAAATAACAAAACTTAATTTGTTATTTCTTTCTGAAATATTCTTCTATCTGTTCAATGGTTTTACCTTTTGTTTCAGGAAGGAAGAAAACAGCAATAATAAAATATACTACCGTAAAACCTGCAAGCAGGAAAAAGATACCTGAAAACCCAATGCTTTTTTCCAGTGTCATGAAAACAGCTGCAAGAACAGTTGAAACCATAGAATTTGCAAACAGACATATAGCAAGTCCTTTAGAACGGATAGCTGTTGGAAGAAGCTCGCTCATTGCAAGCCATACAATTACACCGATTCCAACACCGTAGGCGAAAATAAATCCGAACATTCCAAGGGTAAGAAGTACTGTTTTGAAATCAGATACAGCCATTGAAGCAGCAATCCCCAAAACAATTAAAGAGATAGCTGATCCTGCTGTACTTAATACCAGTAAAGGTTTTCTGCCGACTTTATCAATCAGTGTTAGAGCAAGGATTGTAATCAAAAAATTAATCAGTGTTACGCCTGTACCGAGGATCATTGTGATGAGTTTAGACTGTGAACCGGCTTTTTCAAATATTGTCGGAGCATACTGTAATATACAGTTTACACCTGTCATTTGAGTTAAACATGCAATAGAAAAAGCTATGAGGAACGGAATAACATAAGCTTTTTTGAATATTGTTTTATTTTCTTCTTCAGCATTTTCCTTTTTCAATGCAACCATAGAAGCCATTATGAGCTCCATATTAGTTTCATTATGAAATTTTCTGAGAATATTTTTTGACCGGTCAATTTGATTTTTTGTAAAACACCATGTCGGACTTTCTGGTAAAAAGAATGTACCTATTGCAAACAGCAGACCGGGTACTGCCAGTGATTCAAACATTCCTCTCCAGTTACCGCTTTTGGTGAATGCCATATCTATTACATATGCCAGAAGAATTCCGCCTGTTAAAAAAAGCTGGTAGCAGGAAATAGCTCTTCCTCTGATTTTTGCCGGAGCAGTTTCAGACAGATATAACGGAATAAGGATTGCAGATATTCCGACACCAGTTCCCATTACAAGCCTCCCATATAAAAGAGTATTATAGTCTGTTGAATAAGAGGTCATAAATACTCCGACAATAAAAATTATTGCAGAAAGGACTATCATTTTTTTTCTACCGAAAATATCAGCGAGAATACCGGTTATTAAAATAGCTATCGACCCTCCGCCTAATACAGCACCGACGATCATTCCCTGTTGCCCGGCAGAAAGGTGCATTTCCTTTGTAATGAAGCCTAGAGCACCGCTTATTGCTCCGATATCGAGGCCGTAGAGACAGCCGGCAAGTGCGGAGATAATAATAACAAAAAAAGTTATTAAACCTGTATTTTTGTCCTTGATGACGTAGTTTTTTTCAATTGTTGCTTCACTATCTTTCATTTTTTTAACCCTTTTTAAGCTTGTTAATTAAATTTCCTTAATCAATTTTATCATAAAACAAGGGAGAAAAAAGGCTGAAATGAAAAAAAGTATGTTCAGGATTAAAAATTATACAAAAGTATATCTGAAAAGGTCTATCTGCGGGAAGAAGGTACAGGAAAAGGTTTTGTCTGTTTATTAAAGGCAGCCTAATTTTGTTAGTTCCTTTCTGCAGTTTTCTGCGGAATCAAAATGGATAACCTTAATACCTAACTTAGTTGCAGCTAAAATATTTTCGTACGTATCGTCAATAAAAACGGTATTTTTTATATCTAAACCGTATTTTTCTATAACGTGCATAAATATTTCAGTGTCAGGTTTTATCATATTGACTCTTGATGAAAAAGTTATACCATCGAATAGATCCCAGAAATGATATTTTTTTTCAAGCTTCTTGGCGGCATCAAGGCCCATATTCGACAGGACAAAGAGTTTATGGCCTTTGCTTTTTAATAACTTAATTATATCTATTGTTTCAGATATTGGCTGAAGAATTTCCGGAATGGATTCTACCATTTTTTTTACGTTTTTGTATGGCAGTTCTGACTGTTCTGAGCCTTTTTTTATGATTTCTTCGGTAGAAGCAGTGCCTTTATCCAACTTTTCCCATAAAGAAGTATTCAGGATACATTTTGCTGCAGTGTTATACTCATTGCTGTCCTTGAAATTATGCGAGAGGAATAAATGCTGATTCCAGGTAAAAGTTACTCCGCCGAGATCAAATATGATATTCATAAAAAAATGTCCTTTTTTCTATTTTGGTTTTATCTAAATTTTATAAATAAAATTATCTCAAAACATCGCACAAGGTGCGGTTATTTGTTTATTTGTGTATTTGTGTAGCTGTTATATATCAACATGTTACACGATAATATTCTTTACTTTTAAACAGCTAA
>JAIPJT010000067.1 GCA_021733985.1 Victivallales bacterium
CAAGAGCTTGAACTCCAACCATACACTAAAATTTGATGCTCAATTTCTTAATTCAATGACATTGAATGACAAATTACAAATTACAAATTACCAGATACACAAATCAACAAATACACAGTTTTTTTGGGGATTTGGGGAACTGGGGAACTGGGGATTCGGGAAGAATACGAATACACAAAAACCAATCAACAACCAACAACCAACAACCAACAACAACCGGTGATTTCATTTTACAGCATAATCGCTTAGTTTTTCTTTCAGGTAATTTATGTAATCTCTGTTTCTTCTTTTTAAGTTACTGTATTTTTTTAGTATTTTTATGATATCTTCCTTGGCCTTAATATCATCGGTGTTTTCAGTTTTCACAACTGTATCGAAAAGTTTTTTGATAACAGCAAGCTTTTTTTTGATATCGGAACTGCCGCTATCGGATTCATTAACGGCTGTCTGAAGACTGTTCATCTCATTAAGCACTTCAAAATAATATTCTTCAAGTATCTTATTATATTTTTTTATTTTCTTATGAAGTTTTTCCAGTTCTTCTTTAGATTTCACTTTGTGGGGTGGCGGATAAACAATATTCGGATCATATGCATCTTGCTTATCCGCATCCTTCTGGCTGAATACCTTTACCCCGCGTTTGATCGATTCATACATCAGCGCGGAATTCTTTTTTGTAACTTCACCAAGATAACCGTCATTACTATCTATATAGTTGAGTTTATTTTTATCAATCAATGTTTCCGATATCACATTTCCCGATAAAAACATTATAATTGTGATATACTTAAATATTTTCATATTATTCTGTTATTATTGAATCATTTGCCCTCGGCCCGTAAACTTTTTTAACAGTACCGCTATGATAAAGGATAAAAACTGTATCCTCGTAAGTTCCATTAATATTTGTAATAACAGGCTGGTTCGCTTCCAGTCTCTGATCCATAATAGGTCTGCCGCTATTGTCTACAGCACTGTATGCATAACCCGGATATACCTGCTTATTAAAACCGTTTTTAGTATCGTCCACAATACTTTCAGGATTTTTGATATATTCCAAAAAAGCCGGACTTTCTTTTTTATTCTCATACAGCACCAGTGGATAAAACAGCTTCAGTGTATAATTTGTATAAGGCATAAGCAGAAAAAGACATCTGGAATCTTTTATAGATTCTGATATATAAGGTAATGCACCTTCATGGTCCATAGAATACATCTGAAGAGCATAGGATATCTGTTTTAAGTTATTAATATTTGCTGTCTTTTTTGCTCTGTCCCTCACTTTAAGCACGGCTGTTAACAGCAGCACTGTAAGAATAAGCATAATTACAATACTGCACAGCAGTTCAGTCAATGTAAAATATTTTTTATTACAGTTTTTCATTTTTTTATGTCTGAACCCAAATGTGTATTTAAATTATGCAAATATTAAACATCAGGAGAACCCCCATCCCGAACAAAATAGAACTCTATATATTGTCGGGGTGTTTTTCCCTTATTACTATAAATTCCTGCATATTTTCTAAAAATACTTCTACTATTTCGGGATCAAACATAACGCCTTTATTTTCTTTAAAGAAGCCGGCAGCCTCATCAATTGAGTGAGCCTCTTTATAGGGTTTTCCCGACAGAAAGGCATCAAATACATCGACTATGCTCGTTATTCTTGCTGCGATCGGTATTTTTTCACCTTGAAGGCCTTCCGGATATCCTTTGCCGTCCCAGCGTTCATGATGGTAAAGTGCAATATCATGTGCAGCTTTAATCAGATCAGAACTACCTTTGGAAAATATTTTAGCCCCTACTTTTGTATGAACCTTCATAGTTTCAAACTCTTTTTCGGTATACTTACCGGTTTTACTCAGGATACTTTCCGGAATACCGATCTTGCCTATATCATGCATAGTACTTGCGATCCCGTAAATCTCACTTTTTTTTCTGCTGATTCCAAGTTTTTCAGATAAGAGTACAACCATTTCAGATACTCTTGTAATGTGTCTTCCGCCCGGCATATCTTTATCATCGATAGCCATACTGATCCTGAAAATAGTATCTTCGCGGGTTAGTCTTATTTCCTCGGTCTGTTTTCCAATAATCTCCTCCATATTCTCTATATGGTGCTGAAGTTGGCCGAGCAGGCTGTTGAATTCTTCAGAGAGTGTTCCTACTTCATCCTTTCTGAATCCAAATTCGGTTCTAAGTGAAAGGTTTTCAGAGTTTCTGATTTTTACAGTTGATTTTGTCAGCCTGCTTATAGGTACAACAACTAAATAATGTATCAAATTGGTTGTTATAACAATCAGAAGTATGCCGAAAATAATCAAGACATAAAGGGCAAATTCAATCATTGAATGAGCCTCAAGATAAATTAATCTCGAGAGCCGGGTCGAAATAAGGAAATCATTTTTATTATTTACTCCCGTTATAATCGCATAACTTTTTAAATATTCATCATTATCTTTGACCCTGGAAAAATATATTGAGTAGTTTTGCTGTGTTTTCCGTATTAACTTTTTTCCGGTCCCGGAAATTGTAGGAGATGGCAAAAACTCTATATTTACCGGTACCCCTGTAATATTCGAAAATTTATCAATATATTTTTTATCAATTTGAATTCCGACAATTACAGAACCGATGATCGTACCTTTCCTGTCAAAAACCGGTTCATAAGAAATTATTAAAGTCCCCAGGCAGGAGTTAATCAGACCTGTCTTTGAATACACCGTTTCCCCCTGACGAACAGGTAAGATATTTTTATTTAAAAAATTTTTAAATTTTTTAAGTTCTCCGGAATGTTTGATTTTAAGATTATTAAGACAGCTGTATTTCAGTTTATTTTTATTATTATATATAAAACAGAAATCAGCAACGACATCTTTCAGCATATTAACCGTTTTGTTTTTTCTAATGGAAAGATCCCCTTCCTTATCAATAAAAACCAGTTTTGAAATTTTTTCAGCCGCTGTTTTTATGACTAATTCCTGGGACTTTAAAGCTTCTACGGCCCTGCATATATCCTTTCCCGCTTCTGAATACTCTATCTGCCTGTAAGCCGGAAAGATATAAATTTTTCTTATTAGTAATGTTACTGCACAGAAAGCTATTATCGAAATTACTGAAACAATTACAATTTTGTTTTTCAGCTTCACCTTTTCTCCTTTATTTGTAGACTTTCTTCTAACAAATTACTCTGCAAATTTCTTTCTTATTGCGGTAAATTTCTCAATATTTTTTAGAAAAACGTCAACAATAACCGGGTCAAACATTGTATGCTTTTGTTCAATAAAGAATTCGATAGCATCGTCTACAGTACTCGCTTTTTTATATGATTTCTTCGACAGCAGCCCGTCAAAGACATCGATAACGGCTGTAATTCTTGCAGACAGAGGTATTTCTTTTCCTTTCAGTCCTTTCGGGTAACCGCTGCCGTCCCAGCGTTCATGATGATAAAAAGCAATGTCATAAGCTGTTTTTACCAAATCAGTTTCTCCATTTGCAAAAATTCCGGCACCGATCTCGGTATGAGCTTTCATTGACTCGAACTCTTCTTCAGTATATTTGCCTGATTTCCCGATAATATTTTCAGGAATCCCGATTTTCCCTATATCATGCATAGTGCTTGCTACTGCAAAAATTTCGGACTGATTCTTTCCAACGTTCATTTTTTCGGCAAGAAGCTTCACCATTTTAGAAACTCTTGTAATATGCCTGCCGGCTTTTATATCTCCATAATCAATAGCCATAGATATCCTGAAAATAGTATCTTCCCTTGTCAGTCTTAAGTTTTCGATATGTCTCTGAACCTGTTCAAGAAGATTATTTATTTCCAGCGAAAGGGCTCCGGCTTCATCTTTTCGTTTTTCAAACTCAGTTCTCATACTCAGGTCTTCAGACTTCCGTATTTTAATAGCTGACTTCGTAAGACCGCTTACAGGTTTTATTATTACAAAATGGATTATAACAGCAGTAATAAAAATAAGGATAATACCCAGTATGATAAAAACCGCTAAAGCGTAATCTAACATGGAATGGGCTTCACGGTAGATAGTCCTTGATAAGGTAGTAGTTATTACAAAAGAAGGTATTTCGTTAATGTCATTAAGCAGTACAGAACTTTTTATGTACTCATCTTCATTTGAAACAGGTGAGTAAAATATAGCATACTCTTTGTCTGAAATTCTGATATTTTTATTTTTTGAAACCGGCAGATCATTTTTACTGTAAATATATGATAAAGATACAGGAACTCCTATTTCACCGGCCATTTTCTTAAAAAAACCGTCATCCAGGAGGTAACCGCACAGAATAGTTCCTGTAACTTCATGAACCGCCGGTAATGGTGTTTTGTTAATCAGAAAAATATGTGAGAGAATTTTAGTAAGTCCTGTTTCCCTTTTACATTCCGTAACCTTTTGGTTATATATCAGATTATGCTGCTTCAGCCTTTCAATTTTAAAGATTTTTTTCTTTTCCCTACCTAAATCAAGATTTTCAGTAATAAAGCACTTTAATTCTGGTAGAAATATTCCGCAAAAATTCAGACCGCTCTCTTTTAATATCTGCTCAATTTCAAGAAAATCATTTTCAGAAAGCTCATTATTTATCTGGTCCGGGGGAGTAACGATTGCAGCTATACGGACTCCCGCATCTTCCGCCTTCTTTTTCAGTTTATTTATAGATGTAACAGCGCGGCATATATCCTTTCCTGCTTCAGCATGCTCTATTTCCCTGTATGTAGGCAATATATAAAAATGCTGTATATACAGAGATATCAGGCAGAAAATTATAATTGCGACTATTGAAATGAGAATTATTTTTGCTTTCAGTTTCATGTAAAGATTCCCAAATTAGTACAATATAAAAGTAACCTTTTATACAATTTTATTATATCTGCCGTATTATTGCAAGAGCCAAAAGTCCGATCTACTGTCTCCAATGGCGGATGGAGAACTCATCATCGTCCATTTTATATCCAAGAGAACGTACTGGATTAATATCTACGCCACCCCTTCTGGTATAGTAACATTTAACATAGAGTTTTTCGGGTTGAATCAAATAATGAATATCTGTAAATATCTTTTCACAGCAGAGTTCATGAAAATCTTCGGCATTCCGGTAGGAAATTATATATTTGAGCAGTGAACACTCTTTGATATGAATGTCTGAATAATACTTAATATGTAAGGTAGCCCAGTCGGGCTGTTTTGTTACAGGACAGTTTGTTTTAAGAAGATTTGAGAAGATTTCATATTCGCCGGGTGTATCCTTTTCAAATTCCATCAGTGTGCTGTCCGGCTCATATTCAGCTGTTTCGACATCATAATCATCAATCAGCAGTTTTTTATTTATTTCTTTTGTTCTGAAGGCGTCATTGACTTTTAAAAAAAATTGTACATCAACCTCAGCCTTAACACTCTTTTCAAGGTCATCTCTAATGGTATTAAGAACATCTTTATCACTTTTAAAACTGGACATAGTAAAGCTGTTAAGATAAAGCTTCAAAGACTTTGACTCGATGATATTTTCCGAATCGTGGGGATAAACAAACCTTAAAATCCTGCATTCAGGTTTACCTTTTCTATTCAGCCAGCTCAATTCATAACAGTTCCAGATATCAAAACCTTTAAATACAGTTTCGTCAACATCAGCCTTGTCTCTGGCCATCTTTCTGCTGATAGGATACAATAGAGAATTGTCATATTCAGAGATATATTCAGATTGCTCTCCAAGAGGATTAATTTTACTGTTTATATTTTCCAACATATTCTTCATATCCTTTTCTTCTCAGTTTACAGGAAGGGCAGTTTCCGCACCCCATTCCAAAATCATTCATTTCGGTAACACCGTTATAGCATGTTATAGTTTTATTTATAATAACATCCATACAGTCCAGCTCTTCCGCGAGTCTGAATTCCTCAGCTTTTGTTAACCACATTAAAGGAGTATGTATAACATTGCCGTTGTCTTTGAAGTCCGCAGCAAGGTTCAATGAAACCTGCAGAGATTTTATAAATACATCACGGCAGTCGGCATACCCGGAAAAATCCGTTTCACAGACTCCTGTCACAAGGTGTCTCGCACCTATAGTACTTCCCCAGGCCGCAGCAAGTGTTAAAAATATCATATTTCTATATGGCACGTAACTTGATGGAACTTCTTCGTTCAGCGGATGTTTTCCACCGACATCTTCTGTATTTTCAAACAGATTAGACACAACAAGGTTTTTCATAAATGAAATATCTATAACTTTAAGTGAAACACTTGCCTCTCTGCAAATTCCCTCCGCAACAGCCGTTTCTATACTATGTTTCTGACCGTACCTGAATGATATGGCTGAAACCTTTTGAAATTTCTTTAAGGCCCAGTACAGACAGGTAGTTGAATCCTGTCCTCCGCTTAAAAGCACCAATGCATCTTCCTTATTAAAAACTTCTTCCATAATCTGTTCTTTATTAGTTAGAGCTGATCTGAAAAGGGTAAGAGGACTATTTCCAACCTTTCCGGAAATGATCTCCCCTGAAACAAAAAATTACTACACAGTAAAATATTGCATTGAATCGTATAATTTTATTATACATTTAACAATAATGCTGCATTGCGGCGCGCTAAGCCGTCGCCCCGGAGTAGCGGGGCTATGGCTCACACGGTCGGAGATCGCGCCCTACCTTTTGTTTCAGAAAAGATTAAACTTCGTCGTGCGAAGATCAACGCTAATCAGTAACTGTTTTCTTCTGTTATCTAAACAATTAGACGCTCCACGAAAAAGGTTTACCTCTGCCGGGACCGCATAAGGCCGTAGGTTTTGCTTTTCGTGTAACATCATTATACTCCTCTTTCCGTATCATGCCATATCATTTTGTGAAGCTGTATAGACATATTAACCGGAAGTTTATTCTTTATTATAAATTGAGCCAGTTCTTTCAGTTCCAGTTCACCGTGGACAGCGGACACATACAGCGGGAGGTTTCTGTTAGTTTCTCTGACATCCTTAATCTTCTTGGTAAGCCATTCCAGATCCTCAGCATTTACAACGAACTTTATACAGTCCTTTTCTCCATTTAACAGCGTCAAATTACTCTTTGAGAAATTTTCCATTACTCCGGCTGACGGCGATTTGCAGTCACATATAAAATGACAATTGGATAAATCATTTCTTTCAATTGTTATTGTCCCGTTGGTTTCTATAAAGAATTCAGTTTGCGGGAGAGACTTTATAATATAATATATCTGTTCTTGTCTGCAGCCCAGAAGCGGCTCTCCGCCGGTAAAAAGTACTTTAATATGAGGATTCTCATTTGTAACTTTTTTTATATCCTCGATAATCTCTCCTTCAGCTTCCCGGATATTTATTTCATTTTTATATATAGTATCACAGTAATTACAATCCAGGTTGCAGTTCGAAAAACGGTAAATATAAACAGGATGACCGATAATAGGTGCCTCGCCGCTGATTGTAATAAATCGTTCAACTATTTCCATTTTTAAAAATCACCCAGCTCGCAGTACGCTTTCTTATCAATCAGACTTTCATAAACTCTGACTTTAAAGTCCAGTTCAGGCCTTCCCTCTTTCAGTTTCCTGTAAATATATAAAGACAAGTTCTCGGCGGTAGGATTAAAATCAACTATCTCATTCAAATAGCGATGGTCCAGTTCAGAAGTTATTTCGTTCAGGTTATTAAAGTCCCATAGGATACCGACTTTATCAAGGTGTGTCTCTTCGCCTTTTACCCACAAACATATCTTCCATGTATGTCCATGCAGTCTGGAACAGACACCGTCATAATTGTCCAGTTTATGTGCGGACTTAAAATATGTTTCCGTATATAAATTAATAATCATTCCTGCTGCCCTTGTCGATTAATTATAATTAAAAATCTGATGCCGTTGAATTAAGAAATTGAGCATCAAATTTTAGTGTATGGTTGGAGTTCAAGCTCTTGTCGTGTCGAATGACGTGATTAGCTTGTCTGGCTGAATATTCTGCCTAACACACTAAAGTGTGAACTCCAACGTCTTA
>JAIPJT010000005.1 GCA_021733985.1 Victivallales bacterium
TTAGCTGTTTAAAAGTAAAGAATATTATCGTGTAACATGTTGATATATAACAGCTACACAAATACACAAATAAACAAATAACCGCACCTTGTGCGATGTTTTGAGATAATTTTATTTATAAAATTTAGATAAAACCTAATTCTAAAAAAGGAGAGTTAATTATGAGAAAAAGAATTTTTATTTCTCTGACTGCAGCTCTAATGTTACTTCCAATTGCAGCTTTTGCTTTTAATCTGTTTGGTAAAGCTGAATCAGACAAAATAAAAGAAGTTGTTGATGGAGCTGTCAGTCCTTATGATTCACATACGGGAGCTTACGGTGACAGGAATAATTCAGGCGACTCTTATATTAATTTAATGTGTATTAATATCGGAGACGTAAACGATGATATGGATAACAGCATGGAAAACTTGATTGCTGAAGATCGTGCTAAAACTCAGGGGACCTATCTGGGACAGGTGAATTTTATAAAACAGTCATCTTCATTTTCCGGTAAGAATGGACTTGTCTGGGGTTACCACATATCAAAAACTGAAGATGTAAAAGCTCTTGAAAAAATGCAAAAGCTTAAAAGAAAAAAACAGTTAACAGATGAAGAAAAAAAAGAACTCGAAAAACTTCAGAAACACTGTTCTCCTGTAATTACTGTTTCAAGCAGCAAAGGTTTTAAAGTACCTGTATATAATGGAGACGAGCTGGTTGATGCAGGAAGAAAGCTGTTAGGAACAAATGACAGCAAACGTTTTACGATTTTACCCGGAGAAGAAGTTAAGTGTGCGGAGAAAAAGTTTATAACCGAAGGACCTAAATATATTTGGACAAGTATTGCCCTGTGTATTTCTGAAGACCGGGAGGATAATGCCAACTTGTTTATAAATAATGTTGGAGACTTTGTTGCCAGAGATAAGGAAGACCTGAAAAAGTTGGAACAGGAAATCATCAGAAACCTTTCTCATGCAGCTGTAAGATACGGCGAAGAAAATAATATTGTCCTGAAAGAAATCTGGATAAGCACACGTCTGAAATGGATCCCGGAAGGCAAAGTCGGATGTGCTATATCTCTTGTGCCTTATTTGACACTTGCAAAGAACGCTGTTCCTGAAGACGGAGCACAAACACTTGCTGAAATGTCAATTAACGAATGGGAAAAGGAGATGGGGTTTTCGCCTCTGCCGGAATATAAATTTATGGATACAGACTTAACTCCTGAGAATATCAGTTTCAGTGGAGAAAGAGAATCTGTTTATACCGCAAAAAGTACAGGAGGAATTAAGTCGGAAAAATCATCTGCAAGAAAAGATGAATGGACTCCGCTGCAGATCGGCTTCTTCAAAGATCATTTTCCTCCGGCTGAGAAATATCCAAACATATACGGCGTTAGACTGGGGTTACCGATAACTTACGACGACGGAAGCTGCTTATATGGAATTGACCTGTCAGCATTTTTCAGTGCAACAACTCTAGTCAAAGGCCTTCAGTTTACTGTAGTCGGTACACAGGCTAAAACAATTGACGGACTGCAGGTGAGTATTGCAAACTTTGCTAAAGAAAATATTAATGGAATGCAGTTCGGGGGAGTTAATTATGCTGAAAATTCACGGGGCTTCCAACTTGGTTTAGTGAATTATTCTAAAAAAGCCAGGGGAATTCAAATCGGATTAGTAAATATAATTGAAAATGGATGGATCCCGTTTATCCCGATTTTAAATTTAAACTTCTAAAGTAATAATCACAAAAAATCTTTCTATAAAGAACTCGTTTCACTCCCGCTCTGAACGAGTTCTTTTTTTTTATATGTAATCATTTCAATCCTTATTATTCTGGAATGTATTCTATAGTACTGTTCTTCTTGGTGTCTGGTTAAGTTGTTATGCGAGTTTCAATCCTTATTATTCTGGAATGTATTCTATAGACATTGCAGCTTGTACGCCTTTTAAGTATCCGGACACGTTTCAATCCTTATTATTCTGGAATGTATTCTATAGCCCTTGTTTGCTTGTGGGCAGACTGCGCGCACACAATCGTTTCAATCCTTATTATTCTGGAATGTATTCTATAGTTTTTGCAACTGGGCCGGCCGCAAAAAATCACAAACAGTTTCAATCCTTATTATTCTGGAATGTATTCTATAGCTGGATATGATTATAAGCAAACCGGACTTGATATGTTTCAATCCTTATTATTCTGGAATGTATTCTATAGCTTCCGGCCCGTTACCGCCTCCACTGTTTCTTCTAGTTTCAATCCTTATTATTCTGGAATGTATTCTATAGATATAATCAAGATTAAAAACGAGCAAGAGAGAATGTTTCAATCCTTATTATTCTGGAATGTATTCTATAGAATATAACGAGTTTTCCCCTTCAACTTTGTATAAATAGTTTCAATCCTTATTATTCTGGAATGTATTCTATAGCGATTGTTTCAAGAACGCTTTCAGCTGTCATTAATGTTTCAATCCTTATTATTCTGGAATGTATTCTATAGAAGTATTTCGTATAAGATAACAGCCTGAATTTTTGTGTTTCAATCCTTATTATTCTGGAATGTATTCTATAGATTATTTTTTTTGCAATATCGGCACTTTTAATTTGTTTCAATCCTTATTATTCTGGAATGTATTCTATAGAATTAAAAACCAGGAGCAGGAAAATTAATTAAGGAGTGTTTCAATCCTTATTATTCTGGAATGTATTCTATAGATAAGCCCAGTATATGTATAGAGTTTCTTATACGGTTTCAATCCTTATTATTCTGGAATGTATTCTATAGTTCATAAGCGTTAATATTATCATTTGCAATTTTTGTTTCAATCCTTATTATTCTGGAATGTATTCTATAGTAATCATATCCAGTAACTTTCTGTACTCCATACTCGTTTCAATCCTTATTATTCTGGAATGTATTCTATAGTATTAAAAACATTATCAAACTGACTACCAAAATCGTTTCAATCCTTATTATTCTGGAATGTATTCTATAGCTCCTTTCTTTTTTTTACTTTTTACACACAACAAGGAGTTTCAATCCTTATTATTCTGGAATGTATTCTATAGTTATTTATTGTATTAATATAATAGCAGGAAATTAGTTTCAATCCTTATTATTCTGGAATGTATTCTATAGTTCATAAGCGTTAATATTATCATTTGCAATTTTTGTTTCAATCCTTATTATTCTGGAATGTATTCTATAGAGACTTTTGTTTATAAGTACTTTGTAATGAACATATTTGGGTTTTATTTTGTTTGATTGTAATGGCTTTATTTTCCATAATTTTACCATTTTTATATATAATTTTAGTATCTTCTGCATGAAATTTCCAGTTATAAGTGCAAATTGTCAAGGAACTTACAGAAACAGACCTGTTAATGGTAAATAATTTTATACGAAACAGACCTTTGATTAACGCGGATTAATAGCTGTTTTTTTTAAAGAATTTTTAATCAGTGTCTTCCTTTGTTAAACCGCTGACTATAACAGCATTGTTTGTTTTTCTCCTTTGGCGAAAGCTTCATCAAAGGTTTTACCGATGATCATTTTTTTCTTAAAGTCGTCTTCAGAGACCGGCAGGATAAAAACTCCGTCAGTCTGTTTATCTATCATATTTTTACTGTAAACTGCTATTTCGTCTATACATGAGTTCGGGAGGTTACCGAAGAAGACACTGTACTGCACACGTATAAGTCCGAATTCCTTACATGTATCCGAAATTTCCTTTCTGGTTTTATCGTCAGAAATATCATATATCACCCATACAAGCATTATTCAAAAAGCTCCTTTACTTCTTTTATTTCAGGAATATCTTTTGTTTCTTTTCCTATCATCGAGTTAGCGAGAGTATGTGCTTCGGCCTGAATTGTATCAAGTCTTTTTATCTGTCTGGTTCTGCCGGTTTTTGAGTTTTTAACTTTATACTTAACCTTGCTGTCAAGAAATTCATTGAATTTATTCAGGAGCAGTTCTTTCGCGGCCTTATTAAGAGTCATTGAACCGGAAGATTCTTTTCTAAACATGTTTTTTTTACATTGACGTCCGGTAAAAAGCTTGAGTACGGTTCTGTCAGCATATATCCTGAAAATTTCGATCATATCAAAAACAAGGGATTTTTTGTTGTAATTATCAGTGTGCAGGAAACCGATATAAGGATCGAGGCCGGCTATAATGCATGCCCGTTCAACTTTAGAATAAAGAACTCCGTATGCATAGTTGATCATTGCGTTTACGGGGTCGCCGGCGGGATGTCGTGAACGGGTTTTGAATTTGAACTGTTCCGGAGGAAGCTGTCCGAGTACTTTCCAGTACGAGGCGGCTGCGCTGCCTTCAAGCCCCATTATGCTGCTTCTCAGTTCATGAATATCGCCCTTCAGGTTTTTCAGTTTCATACGGTTTTCAGTTAATTTAATTATTGCCGGTTGAAATATGTCTTCGCTTCCGGGTCTCCTGTTCATCAGTTCCTTTAAAAAGTCCTCCTGATTTTTCAGTTTTGTTACAGCCCAGTTCTTCACGATTTCCAGGCCTTTTTCCGATTCGGAATATTCAAGCTGGGCACGTCTGATAGCAGCAGTGCTCCCCATCTTTCCGTTCCAGAACCTTCCGTAGGGTTTCCCGTATTTGTCGAGCATAACAATGTCTATGTTATGCTCAGTTGCCAGTAGGATTGTATCCGAAGAAAAATGAACTCCGGTTGTTATGAGTATTGAGTGTATCTTCCTTGCCGCAAGTTCAACCTTTCTGTCTTCGATCTTAAAGACAAAAAGTTCCTTTTTACGGTGGATACTCGTACCGAATGTGTTTATTACAAGCTGCATATATACCCACTTAGATTTTTATATAACGACTTAGTTTTTCCAAAAGAATTTTTTCAAGGTTGCCTTTATCTTTAAATGATACTGATATCAGTTTCTTTCCCTGCTGCTGATAAAGTTTTCTTTTCTTCAGCATACCAATTTTGTAGTCAATAGTGTCCATACCCCAGTATTCAATATAAATATCAAATTCGGGTAGATAAAAATCCGGGCGAATGGCGTATCCTTCAATTATTCTTATACGCTCATCATAGCGGTAGTTGATATCGGAATGTTTAAGAAAATCTGATATGATCCGTTCCCCGTCGGATTGGACCAGGGTACCGTCACTGGTTTTTATATTCTTATTTAATTCTACCTTAGTGTCGTAGTTTCTGCGCATTATATATACTTCATCAAAACAGTGATCGCAGTAAACGCGGCTGAAAGCTTTCATGCTTCTTGCAAATTCGTCCGGTTCGACTTTCTTCCCGCATTTTACACATATTTTTACCTGTTTCTCTTCAGCAACTTTACATGCTTCTTTGATAACGTTGATAGCTTTTTCCGCATCCCGGATGTTATATTCTTTTTCTATATTTGATGATGCAATTTCTTTTATGTCATTAAGTGCCGGTTTAGCAAACTCACCATAAGCAGACAGAGCCTTTATTGTATATTGCCTGATTTGCGGATGTTTGTCCTGAAGAAGAGGGATAAGGTTTCCGACTGCAACCTCAGGTTTCGCGAACTTTGCAAGCTTTCCAATAGCAGATACAGACAGCCTTCTTACATGAACAGAATCTATTTTTAGACACCTGAAAAGTTTTTCAAGGACTGCTGGATCACCGGTGTTTCCAGCTTCTACTATCTTTTTCTTCAAATAATTTTCTTGTTGTTTAGTGATTGGTTTCAGTAAATCTTTCATATAATTATTAAGTAATGTTTATAATATTGATCTGCGTTAACCGTTACGAAATGAAGTGGAGTTAGTTTTTCAACTTACTTAACTGCGTAACGTAATGTTCAAAAATTATTTAAATAATAAATTCATCGATATATTACATTTATTATACTACTTTTTTATTTTCAGCCTATGCACAAATTTCTATAAGTGCAGTCCGGGCATCTTGCCTTTACTCTGGTGGCCTGCGGATAATAACCGTCCTGTATAATACTCAGACATTCATTTACCGCATCAACCGCCTCTTCAAAATCCTTTTCTGTGAATTCAATTTCCACTATCTTTGACTTACTTCTAATAAAACAAAGAAATGCCTTTTTTACTTCAACCTGATAAAGCTGTTTTATCATAAGAGCATAGAGCGTTTCCTGTATTTTGAAAGTTTTCCATATTCTGTCCTTATATTCGGCAAACTTATAGTCAAACGGCGACATCGTTCCGTCTTCCAAATAAAGAAGCTCATCCACTTTACCTTTCAGATTCAGGGAAGGGGATACAAGCTCAACTTCCTGCTCTTTCTTTACAGCTCCCAGCTTTTTACGTAAATACCCGGGATTTATCTTTTCCTTGAAAAGATGCGTATCCTTACCAAGCTGTACCTTCAGGCGCTTTTCCTCGCGCCTATCTATTCCTAGAACATACTCATAATAAGTAAACCTCGGGCAATACAAGTACTCTAATAAATGTGACGGTGTAATGAACATAATGTTTTTCTTATGTTTTGTTCTCGGATAAACCTTTATTAAATGAAATAATCAATATTCTTTTTATCTCTTATAAAACCTGTTTTTAGATCATAATGCTTAGACAAAATTTCTTTTGTAATAAACCAAATACTACCTAATGACTCGTCATAGCCGGAAAATTTTGCTTTATTTTCAGGAATGTTAATTATATAGGGGGCCATTTTTTTATGTATTTCTTTTAGAGTTATTCTTTTTTCAAAAGGATCGTTGAATTCCTTTTTAATAATATCACAGTATTCTTTATAAATTTCTCCAGCCTCTTCATCAAGTTCAATAAAAGCTGAAACTACAGAAAATTTATTTATCAATTCAAAAACCTCTTCCCCTGGTTCATCTTTCTCAAAAGCTTTCTTATATAATAATGAATTCAGCTTTGATAATAATTCATCTGATTCACTGCCAATTGCATATTCTTTTACTTTTGTATAGTAATCTAAAGATACTTCTAAAAATTCTTTCTCTTCAATATTATCGGACATCAATAATATTTTTTGAGTTGAATCAATAAGAACTGAATCATAAATATATGAATAATAATTTTTATTATTTTTTGACAATTTAATAAGTTTAACTTCAGATGTATTTCCTGTATTATTTCGATTACATCTTCCACACGCTTGAAATATCGAATCAATGGGAGCTAAATCTCTATATACAACGTCAATATCTATATCAACACCTGCTTCAACCAACTGAGTAGTAACAATTATCTTTTTTTTAGGATTGCTTTTTATTTTTGATATTATATTCAGTCTATCTTTAGGGATAATGCTTGAAGATAGATAAACGAGTTCATCAGCTTTTAAATATTTATTCAGATAATTATAAACATCAAGAGAAGACTGTATTGTATTTAGAATAATTAACCTGCTCTTTTCTCTGTCATTATTAATTTCATTTAAAATAAATTCTTTAAATCTATCTATAGCCATTTGTTGATTCAAATTTTCAGTATTAAGTCTAATCCGGCTCAAACAGTTATAATAATCTTTCTTTGAAAGAGCAAGTTCTTTTATCTCTTCCTCTGTTTCTGAAAATATTAATGGCATTGTTGCTGTCACTAAAATAAATCTAATATTCAAAACTTCTGCAATCTTTTTAAAAACATTATTAATCAACTGCCAGTATTTGTGTGGGATTGACTGGACTTCATCAAGAATAATAATGGAATTTGAAAGATTATGAAATTTTCTTAAATTCTTATTTTTATTTGTAAATATCGCATATAAAAGCTGATAAAATGTAGTTATTACAAATTCACTTTCCCAACCTTCAATGAAAAATTCCGAATTTTGAGCAGAATAAATTCTATTTTCATCATCGCCTTTTATGTATCTATAGTCTGTCAAATGGTGTTGTTTCAATAATATATCAGAAGAAAACTCTACTTTATTGCCCCTTAGAATTTCTTCAAAAACTTCTGCATTCTGGTCAATAACAGATGTAAATGGAAGACAATATATAATTCGCTTAATATCAGATGTTTTCTCTTTTAGCTTAAGAGCTGCATTCAACGCGTTTAACGTTTTCCCTGCTCCTGTAGGTAAGTTTATTGAAAAAAATCTATCTTTATTATTGAGGTTATTTTCAACTTCATCATAAGCCTTGTTTCTGATTTCTGTAACAATGTTATTATTAGGTTTAAAATTTTTCTTATAATTGTTTATGAAACTGCTTTGCCATACATTATTAATTTCAGGCAAACTTTTCCATGTTATAGCATCACATTTATCTGCTGTGAGCAGGATTGAAAAAAAATAATTTAAGAAAATGTAATCATCTATACATAAAGACTTCTTTAATTTTCTAAAAGTTTTTAAGCTCCCTTTTCTGGTAAATTCATCATAAAAATTTAAAAAATTATTTTCATTAAAAAAATCATCTTCAAATATGTATTGTAGTTCAGAGTATTTAATAGTTCGATTTATTTCCTTTATAACATTTTCTTGTAAAGCTCCTATGCACATTTGATGAAAATCATCCAAATCAGCATGATGGTACTTTATAATAATGAAACCTAAAACAGCAATTTTTTTATCATAATTAAGTTTCTCTATAGCATAAAAATAAAACCATAAGGCAGAAAATTCAGCATGACATTTATATTGTTGTTTTACTGCTCCAGTTTTAGATATATATTTTTGGAAATATAGTGAAGCTTTACCTAAGTCATGCAACAAAAGAATAGCAGAAATAAAATTTTGATATTTTAAATATAAGTTGTTATTTTTAAAAATTTTAATGCCCGCTGTTAGCGTACCCTTAATGTGTGTTGCAAGAAGTCTGTCCGGGTGTGATTTTAATTTACATTCCAATGATATTTTCTCCGAGTTCTATAATACTATGATAATTTTTTACAGAAGCTTTAATATTATTTCCTTCAACTTCATATAAATATTCTTTATATTCTGTTACTTCACGATTATTTTGCATTATCGCAGGCAAAATACATTGTTGGATCTTGACATTTTCTGTAAAAGTAATTTCATTGATAATATCTTTGTCGATAACAGAAGATAAATCAATCCATTCATTAACTTTGTTTACTACATCAAATTCTCCCAAATATTTAAAATTTGAGAGACAAGAACTAATCCCTAAATTTGTTGTATATACAGTTTTGTGCTCCTTTAAATTATTTTTAACTTTATCGTACAAATTTTTATCTGTATGATCAAAGTAAACACGGTAATATGGGTTTTTTAAATATTCTACGATGGTGGGTTTGTGATCTGCATAATGTGAAAAATGTTTTCGGCTTGTTGTTTTTAAATAATTAGTAGGTAGTTTTACTTTTCTGATAGGATTTAATATTTTTAAAGCTATAAATGAATTATGTTTTGAAAACTTTTCGGGATTATCTTTTTTATCTATCCCCGCAATTGTACCAATGATTCCCGAAATTACAGTTCGAGGAGGAATTGCGAAAGTTAAAGGTGACATATTAGTGAAATATTTTCTAAATTGGGCATAATCCGACCAAATATTAAAAGTCAAAACTTTTTTAACTTCAGAGTATTCCATAGTTAGACCTCTTGAAATTTAATTTCGCTCAAGCCTGAAATGGAAATTCTTTCACCTTTACGTATTTCTATTTTTTTTATCTTATCTTCATACTTATTTAACTTTCCAGATAGGAGTTCTAAATTGATTATGCCGTCCTGAATATCCCGAACCTCTTCATCCAAAATCTCTTTCTCAAAAGCAACATATTTATCTAATTCACCGATAAAAAAGTTTTCATCTTTATAAGTAACTTCAATTAGCAGTTGTGGTGTATGTTCAAATTTCGATCTTGATATTAAATGCTTCGTGCCGTTCCACATGGCAGTTTTTAAACTTTCTACATCCTGATCTGTTAAGCCTGTATTTTGGGCAGCGTTTTCATTTATTATTCCATAAAATGCAATTAATGAATATGGTAATATATACTCTTCCCTAAAAGTTTGCTGTTCAGATCCATTTTTGGAAGCGAATGCTCCAGTGCCTTTTATATACTTTAATTCAACTTTGTTTAATGATTTACCCATTTTAAATTGTACAGGCCCAGTATAAGTAATTGAATCCTTTTCTAATGGCAGTACGCCACCAAAAAGTCTTATATCAATACATTTAGTCAAAATATTTTCCAACATTTCCTCTTTTTTTGAGCCAAAATCCAAGGCTCTATGTTTTCCGTCTTTAATACCTTTCCCCTCATTAGTTTTTGTCGTTCTTACAAAAATATCTTTTTTGTTATCCGGATTATGTCCCATGTAGTCAAACAGATAATTTCTAATTGTTCTTTTCAGTCTTACATCTGTTACAATATTATAACCTGTCTCCTGATCTATTCTCGGCTTATTTTCATCAGCCGGATCACCATTGGGGTTTGCATTTTTAACATCATAAATAAACAACAGTTCTCTTCTATTTTTTATGCACATTTTATTCTCCTTCCATTACTGTTTTTGCCGCTTCATTTTCTTCTTTTTCTTCCGGCTTGAAAAATTCTTTAACAAGATTCATACCCATAACAAAGTAAAAACTAATTTCATCATTGGGAAGTTTATTAAGCTTTGATTCTAAAAAAAGTTCCGATATGGTTTCTTCCAAGTTATGATAATAATTTCTTCCGTACTGTTCCAGTTTTTCGATTATCTCGGGTAATAATTTTTGAATAATCCTTGGGTTCATTTTTAAACCGTTCAGTTTGTTTCTAAATGGTGTTGCATTTCTTTCTCTCCACTGCCAATTTAATAATTTCTGGCATAAAACACCTTCTAAAAAAACAACTTTTTTACTAGAACAATCGAAAAATTCTAAGTGTTTATTAAAAAAATCTTGATATTTTTTATCCACAATAACCTCCTTTTCATCATTTTTTGAGCTCAAATCAAGTATTCCTAATTTATGAAAAAATTTTAGAGTGAGAATTATTTTAAAAATATTTGTAGAATATAATTTATTATTGGCATCGCGACGCTGTACTGTTTCTGCAATTCTATTAAACAAAAAACCTTTATCGATTTTTTTATTAAGGAATACAGAACGCGTTAAGTCCAAAAAAGCTTTAGAGAAATCACCGTATTTTTTGCTTTTTACCGGAACAAACTCTTTTAAATGTTCAAACTTAAAAGTGAGGTCATATAATTCTTTAGCTTTTGTTATTTTATTTTTCCTCTTAAGATTCTTAAAGATTTTAAAATTTTCTGCATCGTATTTAGTGTTGAATATTTCTTTAAACTGTGATGGGTACACACCTTCAATCGTTAGAAGAATTTGAAATTTCTGTTGACTTCCTTCGTAAAAGAATAAAGTATAATTAACTATATTTTTCGAATACTGCAAAATATCTAAAATTTCGTCTTCTGCTTCAGAAATTGTATTTCTTTCTTTATCAGACATCGTAAATTTTCCGATAGTTGAATCTTTGTCTAAAAAAACTTCCATTATTGAATGAATTTCTTCATTATCAGCTAGGAATTCTGGAACTAAAAAATATGAAAATCCACAAAATTTAAAGTTCATGTATTTTTCTAAAGCACTTTTTGCTTCTTCAAGTTGTTTTGCACATGCAGGACATACTGGGTAATTTTTCCAGGCATTTTCTTTATTAAAGCCACTGGCTATTGGTGCAAATTCTGTTTTAGCTGTATAAAAATTAAAAGTACTGACATACCCCCAAACTTCGTCTACTTCTTTTAGGCAAACTGAACAAGTTTTATTCGATACTTTAATCTCTTTACCGGGTGTTAATTCATAATAAGATTTTAAAAGATTCTGCTCTAAATCTTTTCTTATATCTCCAAATAGCTCAAGTTCCCCAACATATTTGTTATCAATAGTGATTGTTAATATCCAAAGATCTTTTGAGTCTGTTAAATTTTTGTGGAGATTACTATTTATAATATCGTAAAATTCATTTAGACTTTTTAATTTAGAATACTTATTAAGAATTTTATAAAACTTATTCATGCTCCTTTCTAAATCAGTTATATTTTTATTTGAAATAAAAAGTGTCGGAAATTCAGAAGTGCCATTTCCTGCAACCTGTTTTAAAAAAAACCTGGTTTCATTTTTTTCTCGTGTATATGTTTCTGTATGAGTGCCGGTAAATTGGACTTTTATTGGTTTTTCTGAGATAGTGTTAAATTCTAATACAATTACTTTCTCTTCTCTTTTGTCAAGACACAATCCATATGGGCTTATATTTATCATATCATCTGGAATGTATTTTCTTAATTTATAAAGTTTATTAATCATTCATCCTCACCGTCCTTTCGTTATATACTCAGTTTATCTTTCATTAATCTGTGTTTATTATTATTATTGCTCTGTGGGGTTATTTGCGGATACCGTATGGGGCCAGGGCTGACCACAGGTTGCGTTTTCTGTTGTGTTTTGTTTTCCAGTTGTTATAGAATCTTCTATATGTATTTTGATTTAGCTCTTTTGCTATAGCAAGCCACTTGGCATGTCTTGAATATTCGGCGTTATGAGCTTCTGCGGGTGAGGGGATAAATTTGTGAACATTCTTTTTCCATGTATCAATGATTTCATTTTTTAAAGATTCAGCTCCTGCTTTTTTCAGATAAAGCAACCTCTCTTTTTTAAGTTTGGTTTTATCGTTCGTTTCATTTTCATTATCATAATCATAATGAGAATAATCAGCGCCGGAAATATAATTTTTAAGGCGCGGATAGGATTTTAAAATTCCTGTCTCAGGTAGTACATCCTTAGAAAAATTTAATAATAACTGATAGTGTTTCCCATGATCGTAGGAGCTGGAGACTTTGAGTGGAACTTCAAGCCATTGTTTTGTTTTTGAAATGAAGGTGTTTTTATCTTCATCCAGCACAAAATCAATCAGGAAATCAAGCCAGGATTCCTGATCTTTGTCGGAGTAATACTGTTTGAGTGTTTTCCTTGTGGTGAACAACTTCCACTCATTCAGATAACTATTATAATACGGCAAGTTCTTATTTGATAGAAAAAGTGTCTTAAGTTTTTTCCAGTCATATGGATTCTGATAAAATGCGTATTGAATCTCAACAGTGCCGGCTTTAATGGTATCGTCTAACTTTTCACAAAGTTCTATCCAGTCTTTGAAAGTTTTATCGATTCTTGAATCTTTTTTATCACAATGTGAAGCAAAAATTGAAGTTTTAGTATTTTTTGAAAAATTTCCATATGTATTCTGTCTGAAAAATTCACCGGCTGTTTCTCTGCAATATTTTTCTGCGTTTTCATAGTCTTTGTCTTTTAAATATTCTTCATAAACCGGAATACCGTATTCCCATTTCTGGGAAATCATTTTTTGAGAGGTTTTCAGGAAAGATTTCTTATCTGCGATAGCTTCAGTTTTATGATAAATATCATGCCAAATTGAATCAACGTTATTAATAAGTTTTTCCCATTCCGGATTTTTCTTTAACTCGGAAATTGATTTATATAATTCTTTTAAAATTGATTCAGGCTCATTCTCTAAAAAAGTCTGGGTAAAGTTTGAGGTCAGTGGTTTTTTATCAAACATCTCTTTTGATTCAAGGAGGAAACTGTTTATTGTATCACGATTCAGCCAGTTCCATTTTAAAAAACACTCAGCCCCGCTTGTTTCTATCTCAAATTCTGAATATTCAGCTCCCATCCATTCAGGGTACACATCTATACCGCTTTGGATTTCATTAATAATATCCAGGAGAAAATCTTTACCTTCAAGCTTCAGTTCATACGCTTTATCCAACATCGGGAGCATTTGTCGGAAGATTTTTTCAAGGTCATTAGAAAATTGATAAGCATCAAATTCGGGGCATTCCCAGTGATGTTCCTGCGAAACATATTCACCATCTTCATCTCCCAATTCCCCTATGTGGCATTCAATATCTTCTATTAGAGAAGAAAAGATTTCAGAAAATTTTTCATCAGTGATCATCTTTTTCTGTGTACTTTCGGGGGATTCTTTGGTATTTTCCTTTTGGAAAAAATTGGAATAACAAATTTTTATGTCAGAGTCTATTCTGCTGAAAATTTTATTTATTGTATCTGAGTCTGCATAAGCAAAAAAAGCTTCGATTAACTCTTCAAGTTGAGACGCTGTAATGCTTTGGATAAATTCTCCCGCTTTATTCATTTTTTTCCTTTCTTTTGCGTAATCCATAAGTAATAATTTTATCTTTATTCAGCTGTGGACTATAGTAGTTTTTTTACAGTTCCGAAGCCTCTGGAAGTTGATTTTCCGAGACCTAAGTAATCCGGGATGATATAATTTGTTTTAAAAGTTCCGAGGAAGCCTGACATTGTATTGCCTTTAAGTTTTACGTAGGTTTTTCTGAATTTAAGTTTTGTTTTAATTCTCTGTGTCTTTTCAAGCCATATACCAATGCCGCCGGACATAGACTGGATATTCCTGGTAAGAATAGATTCGAGAAGGATTTGTTTTTCTTCAAAAGATTCAGTTGTTCTGTATTTTGCATAATTGTCCTGGTTAAGGGCGAGCCACGGGGAAGTAAATTGATAAACAAAAGTTTCTCTGCTGTAGCCGGCAGTGAAGTTTTCTATTTTTAGGTCTTTTTCGTAAACGGGGATTGTTGTGCCGGCAATATCTATTTCATCGAGTTTTAGGAAAATTTCGGAAAAAATGTCGATTGCTTTATCTGTTATGGCAATGATAACCGGTGATTTGTCAATAATTTTGAATTGTATCAGAGGGTAACGGGCTATGACTTTCCCGTTTTTTTTGTGGTTATGAAGAATATCGTACTGACTGAATTTTCCAGAAACAAATCCTCTCAATTTAGGGATATCTTTAACAGCGAGGTTAAGGCTTGAAAATTTGAGTATCCCAAGTTTCATTGTTACCTCCCGTTAAAAGCAAAGCTGGTGTGGATTTTTATCTTGTGTCAATAAAAAACAGCAGAATATTTTCAATTAATTTACTACATAAAAAAAGTTTATTCAAGTCAATTACAGAACTTTACCGTTACCGCCATATCAATGCGTTGAATTAAAACAGAAATTCAATGACATTGTCGGAACAATAATAATCCATTTTTTTTGTGGTATAATGTGTTATACAACGCCTTGATCGAGCATGGCATCGACAACTTTAACGAAGCCCGCGATATTTGCTCCGTTCATGTAGTTGCCGGGGGTGCCGTATTCTTCAGATGCTTCGAGGCAGGTTCTGTGTATGCTCTTCATAATCTGCTGAAGCCTGTTGTCGACTTCTTCTTTCGGCCAGCTGATTCTCATACTGTTCTGTGCCATTTCAAGGCCGGATACCGCAACACCTCCTGCGTTGGCGGCTTTACCCGGTGCATAGAGCAGTTTATTATCTATGAAAATATCGGCTCCTTCCGGGGTGGTCGGCATATTAGCACCTTCGCATACAACGCGAATGCCGTTGTTGACCATATTCTGTGCATCACTGCTGTTAATTTCATTCTGCGTAGCACTCGGGAAAGCGCAGTCACCTTTATGGTTCCAGAGGGGATTGTAATCGAGTGACGGATCAAAAGGTGTATATACAGCTTCCGGATATTTTTCGGCGAATTCTTTTATTCTGCCTCTTTTTATATTTTTAAGTTTCATGACAAAGGCAAGTTTTTCTTTGGTTATGCCGGATTCATCATAAATATAACCGGAAGAGTCTGAGAGTGTTACAACTTTACCGCCGAGGTCGAGGATTTTTTCGGTTGTGTACTGGGCGACATTGCCGGAGCCTGATACGAGACATATTTTATCCGTATAGTCGTCATTTTTCGTAGCGAGCATTTCAGCCCCAATATATACAGAGCCGTAGCCTGTTGCCTCCGGCCTTATCAGGCTGCCGCCCCAGTTCAGACTTTTACCGGTAAGTACTCCGGTGAATTCTTTAGCAAGTTTTTTATACATGCCGAACAGAAAACCGATTTCTCTTGCACCGACACCTATATCACCTGCCGGTACATCTGTATTAGGGCCGATATGGCTGAAAAGTTCACTCATGAATGCCTGGCAGAATCTCATGACCTCTCCGTCTGATTTCCCTTTGGGATCGAAATCGGAGCCGCCTTTACCGCCGCCCATTGGAAGGGTTGTCAAAGCATTTTTAAATATCTGTTCAAAGGCGAGAAATTTCAATATAGACAGATTGACCGACGGATGGAAACGAAGGCCGCCTTTATATGGGCCGATTGCGCTGTTCATCTCAACGCGGAAACCTCTGTTAACCTGAATGTTTCCTCTATCATCCACCCACGGCACACGAAACATAATAATTCTTTCCGGCTCAACTATTCTTTCAAGTACATTCTGATGGCGATACTGGGGATTTTTATCCAGTACAGGCTTGATTGATTCAACAACTTCTGCTACAGCCTGGAGAAATTCTTTTTCGCCCGGATCCCTTGTTATTACCTGTTCCATGATGTCAGTCATTTGGTTTCTCCTTTAAATTTCTATTAGAGTAAGTTAATAAAATCAGTTTAATATTTTTATGTTAAATTGTTTATTGCTGGATAATTACCGCATTACCGGTTTTCCCGTTCGCTTTAATTTTAACAGGTGCTTTTAATCGTATATGTCTAAGAAAAGCTGTTTTTTCTTCCGGAGTGATACTTTTCAGCCAGTTGCTGTCTAAAAAACTGTCGCAACCTGTCTGTATCGTCAGGTAAGGGATTCCCATAGAGCATAAGTTGTGAAAAAAATGTGAACCCTGGGAAGGTGAGGCGTTCAGTGATTCGACAGTAGTTTCAACAATAGCATTGATGCCCGATATATCGTTCCAGGCAACGGGTATGCCGAGCCATCGGTCGGCTGAGCCCCATCTCCCCGGGCCTATTAACAGATACTTTTTATTATCTTTTATAAGTTTTTTATTCATCTTTGATATTTCATTTGCAATGGCCACTGTTTTTGCGGGATTGAATTTGTCTTCATCGACATAAACAATATCTTCTATATCACTGACAGTGCCATTTCCCATCGACATACAGGAAAAGCAGACAGCTTTGTTAATTTCATCTTTTGAGATGACAGTATCACTGTTAAATACTTGGATGGTCATCGGGCGTATTTGCAGAATTATAAATTCAGGTTTTCTATCATTTGAGTTATTGTCTTCAGAACAGAAGTTAACGGCAAATTCTATTTCGACCGGCGCCCCCATTCCCCGTCTCCCGATCCGGAGTATTTCAGACAGTATTTCGGGCAAAGGAATTTCATTATATTTAAGGATGTTTGAGAAAGTAAGCACATTGTGCGTCCTTGGAGAAAAGAAATCTGTCAGTTTATGGTCCTGCGGATTATAAGAACTGAATAAATTCCGCAGTTCTGTGTGCCTGTTTATTTCATTCAGATGTTCATCTATTTCGAGTTTTGAAAGAAGGAATTCTGATACATCGGCAGTTTTATTCTTTTTAGGGTTGTCGATATTCAGGGCAAAGAAAGTCTGTTGGGAGTTTTTTAAGATATCTTCGATCTTCGAAAAATGGGGCAGCAGTTTAGGATATTTGGGCGAAAAACGCAATGCCTGTCCGCCTTCAACAACAGTCTTTCCGAAACCCAGTGCAATATGAGCTATGCCTTCTTCAGGCTTCATATAAGAAATAGAGTAATAATTATATGACTGAGCTACGCCGGAAATAGCCGGGAAAAAATAATTATTGTATTGGTTGCCTATCGCTTCCTCAACAATAACCGCCATTTTTTCTTCGTTCATTTTATAGCTGGTAGTTTTTGATAACTGTTTTGATGCGCGGGAATAGGTGGAGGCATATACTTCTTTAACTGTCCTTATCAGATTGTTTAATCTTGTATTAAAATCCGCATTATTATTAGGTATCATATATGTTCTATATAAACCGGCGGAAGGCTGGTACAGGGAGTCCTCGAGGAGGCTCGACGAGCGAACAGCCAGCGGGTAGTTGATCTGCCCCAGATAATATTCCAGTGAGTCCTTCAGCTCTTCAGGCAGTGCGGCTTCTGTAAATTTTTTAAGTAAAGTATCATCGTCGATATCACTGTTTATGGTCGTTTCCAGGCTATTGAGTTCTATAAACTGATCGAAATATTCAGTTGAAATTACAAGAGTTTTAGGAATCCTTATATCAATATCAGAGAATTTATTTCTAAAATCGGGACTGTTGTGAAGAAGTGAAGATACGAAAGCAAGGCCGCGGGCTTTTCCGCCTAAAGAACCTGTCCCGATTTTTAAAAAATTTGTTTCCGGATCAAAATTATTAGAATTATAATCTGCTATTACACCTCTTTGATGCCCTTTGCGCCTGAGATTGATACAGAATGCGAGAAATGTTTTTAACTCATTTATAGAGTCGAACTCCGATAAGTTGACTGCCCTTATCAGTGTGGCGAGAAATAACTCAGACCTGGCTGTCAGCCATGCGGAAATATGGTTTCTGCTCGAGTGATACTTTATAGATTCATCCGGAATTGTAGGTATGATTTTTTCCATTTCTCTTATGTTTGAAGCACGTGCAATCTGTCTTCCGTCAGGGTATTTAAAGACAAAACTTCCAAAAGCGAGGTTAACGACAAGAAAATCGTGAATGCCTGAGTGCAGGTTAGGGGAAGTTTTATTTAAAAAAAGTGCTGAACGGTTTGCGGCTTTTTTCTTGTTGTCGTTTTCGGAACTTAAAAGAAGTATTGGGGTATCTGAAGAAACTTTAGTTATATATTCGTGGAGTATGAAACCTGCATCATCACATATTTCACCGTTTTTTTTAAAACGGATATCGGAAATAACCCCTAAAAGGAACTGTCTGTATTTATTAAAAAGCTCTATTGCCTCTTCGTAATTTTCAGCAAGAAGAATCTTGGGCCTGGCGCGCATTCTTAACAGACGATCTTCCTCGTTTAGAGAATCCTCCATAACAGCCTGTGTCTGGAGTACCACCTCCTTATAGAGAAGCGGCAGAATGGAGGAAAGATACTTTGGAGAGTCCTCTACTAATATCAATACTCTTACTTTAGCGTGAGCGGTATCATGAGAGACATTCATCGAGTCTTCGACACTTTTTACTATAGCCAGTAGAAGGTCAGCGTTACCGCTCCAAACAAACTTTTTATCAAATTCATCCTCTATATCGTTAGAAGTTGTCGAAATAAAATCGAAATTTCTTTTCTGTGAAAGAAGATACACAGGAAGCTTGGGATGCTTGGTTTTTATCTCAGAACAGAATCGCCGGGGATTAACCTCTTCAAACCTCGGCATTGTTATTACAAGGTCGAATTTCTTCTTATCTAAATAATTTAATGCTTCGCCGGGAGTTGAAGCCCAGGTGAACCGGGGAGGGTGCGTCAAATTCATACCTCTGTATTCCTGTATGATTTTTTCGGCAAAACGCCCGTCCTCTTCAAGGATAAAGGCATCGTAAGGAGAAGAAACAAGAAGAATATCCCTGACTTTATTTATCATTAATTCATGGAAAATCTTGAATGAAAATTTGGAAAAGTTTTTTCTGAAGATCTCACGGTATTTGTTTTTCCATTTTTCCATGTTTCTGACCAGTATCCTTTACTTTACTCTAAATTAAAATATTTTAGCTTATTTTCAATACAGTTCGCGGTATTAGGTAGGTTTTTCTTGAATTTTTTAACTGACGTGGTAACAGTCCGGATAAGTGGATAAAGTTGACGTGTCGTCTATTAATGGTCTGTAATGCGCTTTCGTTTTATCTTTTTTTACACAATTATTTATTTCTATGGTGTAAATTATGTGTAAAAAAAATCAGATCCTTGTAACATATTTTGCCAAAGTGAAAAAATAATTTAAATTTAATTGGCAATCAAACGGTATTTCGACAGGATATATAGTAAAATTTTAAATGTAAAGGGAATAACAGTTTTAAAAGAGTTGTCACTGGATAAAATAAATAAATGTTAAAAACTTCCGATTCGTCCTGCCTTTACATATCATTTTTTTACTGATAAAAATATATGAGTTAATGTCTAATTTTATGAAAAGTTTCTATTATAAACTTTGTTCGGGCCGGCGTTTCTGGATTTTTATTTCCATGGTTTCAGCTGTATCTGCTATTTCAATACATCAAAACATAATGCCTGTTTTACTCCCCCGGATTCAGAGAGAGTTAGATGTTACAAATTTTACATTGTGCTGGATTGTAAATTCATTTTTACTTGCTTTTGCAGGTGCGGCAGTAATCGGTGGAAGGCTTGCTGATATTTATGGAAGGAAAAGGATATTCTGCACTGGCATAGTTTTTTTTATTTTTTCAACTCTGTTAGGTGCTTTTGCAGCAAATGAATTATACTTGATTTTAGCCAATGTATGCAAAGGACTGAGCGCAGCCCTCTTTAGTACAGCAGCCTGTGCTATAATACTGACTTCATTTGACGAAAAGAATCACGGGAAAATTGTTTCCTGTTTCTGGGGCTTTGCCGCAGTTGTAACGATAGTATTTATATTAACAGCCGGATTCATAACACAGCATTTATCGTGGAGATTTGCATTCTGTGTACCTTTGCCCCTTGCAGTCACCGCCCTTGCAGTTGCTGTTTTCAAATTGCCTGAAACAAAAAAACCGGTTAAGCAGAGACTTGATATTGTCGGTATCTTTCTTCTCATGTCTTCCATTTTATGCATGCTGCTGGCTTTGTTGCAATTTAATCAGACAAATTATGTTTCACTATTCATATTAGCTTCTTTCGGAATCGGGTTACTGTTTTTATTTCTGTTTATTTTACTGGAGTGGCATATTAAAGAGCCGTTAATTAACTTTCAACTATTCAGGAGTAAACCGGTTTATACAAACATTCTGATACTTTTTCTTATACAGTTTTCAGTTTACAGTGTGGATGTTTTTGATTCAATTTACATACAGAATATACTGCATTTCAGCCCTTTTGGCGCGGGTATAATGGTTGTTTTGTTTATTGTGATTATTGCATTAACCGCACAAATTGGAGGGTATTATTTTGACAAATCAGGTGTTAGAACGCCGGTTATTGCCGGTCTTTTATGTTTGGCACCGGCATATATAATTAAATCACAGCTGCTGGTTTTCGAAAATATTTATTATCTTTTACCGTGCATATTTATTATCGGTATGGGGTATGGACTTGCAGTGCCTTCTTCTTATACGGGGGCAATAACTGAAGTACCGGAAGAACACAAGGGTCAGGCTGCAGGGTTTATTGAAATTTTTATTCAGTTTGGTTCTACTTTCGGCCTTGCCTTCGGGAGTGCTGTTACTGCAGGGATAGAAACTGTAGAATTAAAAAGTTTAATGAATTTTAAAAATATCAATACTGAGAATTTTGATATACTGAGCGGATTCTTATCCGATACTGTAGATGTCCAACAGACTGTCGCAGAGAAATTGAATGTTAACTGGGCGGAAATTACAGCAGGCCTCAAATCCGTTTTCATTAAAAGTTATTCAATTTCCTTTTTGTTAGCCGGCGGAGTTGCTGTAACAGCATTGGTACTGGCTGTAATATTATTCAGAAAAACAGACTGAACAAATGACTTTTCAGATAATATTTGTATTGTAGAAATATCTCATATTACTGCTTTGCAGTACTTTTATTCTGGTAATGCTGCATGGTGAATTCCTGTGATGACATCAGGTTAAGTGTTTCATGTTCATTTGCATTCAGGACAGCAGTTGCTCCGAAACAGGTAAAAACATTTTTTTCGCTCTTTACCGCAATCCTTGTTTCGCACCAGGCAGGTTTTCCGTCTTTTTTTTGTATCCAGTGCTGAAGAAAAGGAACGGTATCAATATTTTTCAGCCATTCCTGAAAAAGAGAATGGTATTTTTTAGGAAAAAGTTTTTTCAGTGACAGCTTTCCGGCGGTAACCTCAGAAGTTTTAAACCCGGTAAGTCTTTCTATATTATCCCCTGTATTATTGAGTTTTATATCGGCCCCATCATTATTTAAAACACCCTTCCAGTCAAATGTATTGCCTGTAAAATTCTGGAAATAGGAATAATTTTCTGTATACAGACTGTGTATTTCAGTTATGTCATAGGAAATTATATAATAATAATCAGGGAACGGATTGAAAATTTTTTCAAGGAAAAATCCGGTTTTTTCAGAATTGGGGTGGTTAGTCCAGTATTTATGCTGAACCGGAAAACGATGGTTGTTTTCAATTTTGTCGATGAACATTTTATAATGTTTCGGTGCCTGTTCCTTCCAGAGTTTTGTAAGGTTTAAGCCGGCCGGCTTTTCACCGCCCAGTATACGTTTTAAACTGTAGTCGTTTACATATTCTACCGTATAGTCAGTGTTATTTTTTTTCTTTTGTTTCTGTACAATCATTATATAACTTTCGATCCCGTCAATAAGTTCTTGAAGCAATATTCTTTTACTCTCATCTTTTTTTGGCTGAGTAATATCTACAAAAGTACCTACAAGGCCTACAATCTTTTTTTTTCTGTCTAAGATTGGAATTTTTGAGATTAGTGCTCTTCTTTTTTTTCTGGTTCCGGGCATATAGCTTTCTTTTTCAAATAAGGAATTACCTGTTAACAGCGTATTCTGGTCTTCCCTGTAATTTTTTTCTGCTTCAGTTTTAGGAAAAAAAGCATAATCATTCCTGTTTCTGTAATTGAAGTCCTCACTTTTAGAAAGGGTTTTAAGGAAAGATTTGTTAACCATAATAAAATTATTGTTGTTATCCTTAATATACAGTGGGTACTGAATGGAAGAAAATATTGCTGACAAGATGACTGTAGCATCATTCAGCCTGCTGAATAAGGATTTAATTATTTCTGTTACTTTTTCTGCGTTGTCAGTTGAGTTTTCTTCAGTGTTGAAAATAGAAATCCAGTTTTTGGTGGAATTTGTTAATTTAGGTTCGCTGTCCGGTTCTTTATAGTTCAGGTCTGATAGAACATCGGGCGATATTTTTAATAATCTTGAAATCCTGATTATCATTTTCCGGGGGGGCAGACTTTCACCGTTTTCCCAGTTATAGATAGTTTTCCTACTTACCTTAAGACTTTCCGCCATTGCAGCTGCAGTATATCTCTGTTCTTTTCGTTTTTTTCTAAATAACTTATTTTTAAATACCATAGAGTTTACCTTCTTTTATAAATCTGATCATATGAAAAAAGTGATAATATCATAACGGAAATATAGCCTTTTTCTAATAAATTGCATTCTAAATACGCATAAGTGTGTAAAAAGTGTAAAATAATTTAAGTAAATTAAATATTTTTTTGTTTTATTTTGTTAATGAAAATAAATTTATAACTGTTTTTGGTTTCATTCTGTGCCGCAGTACTTTTACTTTTACTGTAATCTTTTTTTAGCTTAATCTCAACAAATATAAAGAGGGCTGCGGTACAGAATTATTTAACTTAATGTTTTGATAAGCAGGAAGTTAAGAGCCAAATTCTAACCTTATAAAACAGCATCTGTTTAGCATATTTTCGTAAACAAAAAAAGATAAAAAAAAAGCATTAGCAAATATTAATGAAAAAATCGGTCCTGAGAAAACAAAACCAAATAAAATTAAGTCTATGGAAAGTAAAGGAATTTCTAAAGTTACCACGTCAACTTCAGTTTGAAATTCTCAATGAATATAAAGAAAAATTCGGAGCAGATATAAATGCATCGGAAGTTAATCCGGAAAATGTTTTCAATAATCCCAATATTAATAAATTCGTTAAATATCTTTTGATTTATTATGATTAATTTTTTTTATGTCAAAAAAATCATTATTTATCTTCAGGCAGAAGCGGCTTAATGACAAGCTGAACTTTATTCGGTTAGTTTCATATCCCCAAACCGGCAGGTCTCTATTCTATGATCTATTTAGGAAGAATTATTTAGGTAAATAAAGAAATAACAGAATGAAAAAAAATAAATTTACTTTAATAGAGCTGTTAACAGTAATAGCTATCTTTATAATACTGATGTCTATTTTAATCCCGGCTGTAATAAAAGTAAGGACCAGAGCTAAGATAACCAGGGAGACCGTTAACTTAAAACAGATATATCAGGCTGTCATTTTTTATTCGGAAGAAAACAGTGATTATTTTCCTTATCTTGATGCTATCGCAGATGACGATAACGTATCAAAAACAATTTGGCTTTTACTTCCCCACCTCAACTATGACACAAAACTGATTTCTTTTAATAAAAAACAGATGAATGGTCGACGAATATACAGCACTGCAACCTCATCGACTCCTGAAGATACACCGCTGCCCGGATTTTCATATGTACCTGTTTATACAGATGGCGACAGTCAGGAACATGTATTACGGTTCAATGACCATGAAATCCCTAATATACCGGTAATATCCACACCGAAAAATAAATATTTGAATAAACTTGTTTATTTAACTTTCAACGGAGAAGTAGAATGATGAAGAAAATTATTACCGTACTGTTGGTCTTGCAGGTTTTTGCCGCTGCAGGCGCTGTTACCTTTGATAGAAGTTTGAACCCTGACCTCTATGATGAAGTTATCCAGGAAAGAAAAGCAGAATATTTAGAAACTTTCGCTTTAAATTCAAGTACTTCCGAAGCAGAAGAAGAAGAAGAAGTCGGTTACAGTAACGAGTTAGCGGATGATGCACAGGAAACTTATTCTAAACCTGGTTTTTTCGAAGACCAGGAAGAATATGATAGTGTATTCTTTGACAGCTCTTTTCGTTGGGTAGGCTCGGAAGGCTCCGGCTATATAGAATCTACTTCGGTTAATGGTGAGGTTATAGCATGTCATCCACCGGAGGATGCCGATTATTGGTCTGGAGAAGTGTCAGGCTCTCATTCCTGGGATATAGGTGACACTACTTATGAAATAGTTACAGATAATGATGGATTCGTAGGAATATATGAAAGGCCTCCTGACAATCCATTCGGAGATTGGGCATATCTAAGTTATCTTCCTGAAGACACATATGAAGACATACCGGATGCTGTCAAAGGATATTTCCATTTAGTGGAATAATAAAGAAAACTGCCATTATTCATCATTTAACAATTATCGCCGTTCTTCTTTGTACAAAGAACGGCGATAATTATATAAGGCTTAGACTGTTTTTTTTATTTTTCCGGTGCGGTTTTTAAATTTCTCCGCGGTTGAGCGGCATGGACATACATCTTGGGCCGCCTCTGCCTCTTGAGAGTTCAGAGCTCGGAATTCTATGGACTTTTACACCGTTATCTTCAAGTATTTTGTTTGTTATATAATTTCTTGAATAAACGATAACTTCTCCGGGGCGTATTGCCAGAGTGTTTGAGCCGTCATTCCACTGTTCTCTCCCCCCGTCGATTTTATCACCGCCGCCGCACTTTATAAGGGTTATTTTTTTGTTAAGGTGTTCCTGGAGTATTGTCTTGAGGTTTTCTACCTCCTTATTTACATTCAGGCCGTTTGTTCCCGGTGTTATAGTGTATACACTAAGGGGGCCTTCTATCTCGGCGTGTACAGTAAATTTGTCATGGTCGACCTGGGTAAAAACTGTATCAAGATGCATAAACGCGCGTGTGGACGGAATATGGAATGCCAGGACACGTTTTAGCTGTTTATCCGGGGAAACCTGGTTAAAGAAGAGTCTTTTGCATATTTTTTCGATAGACTGGGCTTCTGTTCGTTGGGAAATGCCTATAGCTATAGTTTCATCATTGAGAATTAAAATATCTCCTCCTTCGATTGTAGGCAGATTTTCTCTTCTGTACCAGTAGGCTACATCTTTGTCTCTCCACTCGGGGTGATATCTGAATATATATTTGGCAAAGATTGTTTCTCTTCTTCTTGTAGCCGATTTCATATGGTTAAGTGAAATACCGGAACCGATAGTAACAAAGGGGTCTCTTGTGAAGTAAAGATTCGGCATCGGATCACATACGAAAGGATAATCCGCATAAACTATATCATTTAAGCTGTTACCCTTGAAACGCAGATCTTTCTTGCGGATGCCCGCCATAGCGGCTTTTATAATATCTTCACTGCTGTGAAAACTCAGGAGATAGTCCTTAACGGCTTCACGGCAGTTCTCGCAGTCAATGCGAGATTCCTGCAAAAATTCGTTGATAAACATTTCCCGAATTTTTGAAGTTTCGATAGCCTTTCCGGCAAGTTCTGTTAAATATCTGACTTTAACTCCCTCTTTTCTCAGAGTTTCAGCGAAAGCATCATGTTCTTCCTGTGCAATTTTCAGGTAAGGGATGTCATCAAATAAAAGTCTGTCTAGAAGGTTGGGCGTTAAATTTTCTATTTCCTTGCCGGGCCTGTGCAGTAATATTTCGTTTAAGTTGCCAATTTCAGAATAAACATTCAAATCCATAATTCTGTTTCCTTTGTTAAAATATTATATAAAAATAATTTTAGTATAATTTATCGTGATTGCAATTACTGTTATTGATGTTTTTTTAAAAGTGGACAGTTGTTGTTTTATGGTGAGACTAAAAGTTTTCCCTATTCTTTAAACACCTGCCTCAATCTGTTTCAAGCAGTTCATCCCATCTGGTTGTATAGTTTCGGCTGAGCATATTGCGTTTCATTTTCCAGCAGGCATCATTTACTCCTTCGCCGGCTAATTTTATAGTACCTTTACCGTATTTACTGTTAATTTTATCCATAACTTCTGATATTTTTTCATCATTAGGATTGTCAGTTTCAAAGAGGTCCGGCTGTATGATATCTTCTGAAATCAGTTCATTCAGGATGATGCCGCACTTTTTATAACAGCAATTATTTTTGTAAATCAGTTTAAGGGCTTTCAGAGCGTAATGGACTATAGCTTCAGTTGAATTAACTGCCGACGGAAAAGACAGTGTTTTGGATCCGGCAAACTGCTTCTGTTTTTTATTAAAGAAATTAGTTGTAATAAAAACAGTTACAGACTGTGCTTTCTGTTTGTTTTTTCTAAGTTTTGCTGCTGCATTTGACGAATAATTTATAACTGATTCAGTCATAGAGCTGTATTCGGTTACTGGGCTGCCGAAACTTTTTGAATAACATAAATTCTTCTGAGGCTGCGGTTGTTCATCAATTTTCATACAGGGTATATTCTGCAGTTCTTTTAGTGTTCTTGCAGTCATTACATTGAATTTTTTTCTAACGAACTGTTCATCCAGTGCAGTGAACTGCTCAGCAGTAAATATTCCATGTTCATTTAGTGTATCAGCTGTTGCTTTGCCGATACCCCAGATATCTATGACAGGAATTTTTTTTAATGCCTGTGTAATTTCTCTTTTATTCAGAAGTATTTTATAAAGTTGTTTCAGTTTATCTTTTTTAACAAGTTCGGTCGCGATTTTTGCCAGGGTTTTAGTTTCTGCCGTTCCTACCTTTACCGGGATTCCGGTCCACTTATAAACTTTTCTAATGATTTCAGAGCTGAAGTTTTCAGGGTCATTTTGTCTGTATTCAGGGACTTTGATAAATGCTTCATCTATAGAATAAATTTCAGTTTTCCCACTGAATGTCCTAAGTACTGACATTACTCTGTTTGACATGTCGCCATAAAGCTCATAATTTGATGAAAAAACAGCTCCTTTATGGCGTTCTATTATTTTCTTTGCTTTAAAATAGGGGGTGCCCATTTTTATTCCAAGATCTTTTATTTCCTGAGACCTCGCAACTATACAGCCGTCATTATTTGAAAGAATAGCTACAGGTTTATTTCTGAGGGAGGGAGCAAAAACTCGTTCGCATGAAACATAGAAATTATTGCAGTCAATAAGCGCAATCATTATTTTCTGAATCCGTGTATTACATTTGTTACAACTCCCCAGATTTCGAAGTCGGTTTCGGAAGTAATTTCAATATTTTTATAATCTGGGTTTTCCGCGATCAGCTTAAAAGTGTTATTTTTTCCTGAAAAACGTTTCACTGTAAATTCACCGTCTATGGCGGCGATAATAATATCATTATTTTTAACTTCAAGTGAACGGTCTACGATCAAAATGTCTTTTGGGTTGATTCCGGCATTTATCATTGATTCCCCGGAAACTCTCACAAAGAAAGTTGCGGGCGGATTTTTAACAAGATATGCGTTAAGATCAAGCTCCCCGTCAAAATAGTTTTCAGCGGGAGAGGGAAAGCCCGCGGAAATATTTTCTGTGGCTATCGGTACTTTTAATTCCTGGTTCAGGTTTATATGGCCTGTATAAAATAATAAATCTTCTTTGTTTTTAACTTTTTTCATTGCAATGATAAACTTTTTATACGCTGTTCAGTGAATATAATAAATTAAATGCTGTACTAAAAGGTTTTATTTTATAGCGTTCAGCCGGGATAAATCCCTTTTTGTGCAACATCAATTTAAAAATTAACTGTATTTATTGAAATTTAAAGGAGCATATAAATAATGTGCGGCAGGTTTTCCCTTCTTCATACACTTGACAGGCTTAAATAAAATTAAAAGAGAAAATATTCGGTAAACTATATTATTTTTTTTGCAAAATATTATAAATTTAGTTAACTGGAAAAAATACTATGTTCTTCTTATAATTTATACTGCATTTATAATTGGTTTTTGCTACTTGTTACAGTTTATTCCGGATGTATTATAATGGAAGATTTCGCTATTGTTTTGATCTTGTAATACTTTTAAAAATCGGAAATTCTGCATAAACTATGAATATAGCTCTTGTACATTTTAGAGTAGGAGAGACTGATGGTGTTTCTCTTGAAATGGATAAATGGAAAACTGCACTTGAAAGACTGGGACACAGGGTATATATGCTTGCGGGAAGTGAAGGGAAAAGCAAGGCCTATGTGATTCCCGAATTACACTATAAGGGAAAAGTAAATAATAAAATAATTAAAAATGCATATAAAAAGCTTGAGGATTATAATTCTCAGCTGGAGTTAAAAAAAGAAGTCCGGGAGTATGCGTTCAGGATACAGGAAAAGGTAGAAGAGTTCCTGATTGATTATAATATTGATGTACTTGTTCCAAATAATATATGGTCGCTGGGGTGGGGGTTGCCGGCGGCTGTCGGGATATATAATGCAGTTAAAAACCGAAAAGTTAAATGCGTTGCCCACAACCATGACTTCTACTGGGAAAGGGATAAATATTCGAATCCGACCTGTAACTGCATACAGAAAATGCTTGATAATTTTTGTCCCCCTGAAGATCCGCTGATAAAAAATGTGACGATCAATAATATTGCTAAAAGGGAATTAAAAAAAAGGAAGGGCGTAGATGCTGAAGTTGTACCGAATGTCTTTGATTTCAAGGCTCCATTATGGAAAAGAGACGAATACAATCAGGATTTCAGGGAAAATATTGGAGTGGAGGAAAATGATATCCTGATTTTACAGGCTACAAGAATAACAGAGCGAAAAGCAATAGAACTTGCCATTGACTTTACAGGAGAATTGGCCAGACCGAGAAACCTTGAGAAACTTAACTCTGAGGGGCTTTATGACGAAAGAGCTTTTACTGAACAAAGCAATATCGTATTTGTTATGGCGGGCATGGCTGAAACGCAGCAGGGATACATAGAAAAGCTTAATGCTAAAGCAGCTTCTTATAATATTAAAATTTTATATGTAAACGATGTTATCGAACATTCCAGATGCACTGTTAACGGAAGAAAATGCTATTCTCTCTGGGATGCCTACGCACATGCGGATTTTGTAACATACCCAAGCATATTAGAAGGCTGGGGAAACCAGTTTTTAGAAGCTGTATTTGCCAAGAAACCTGTCCTTGTATATGAATATCCGGTTTTTGTGACTGATATCAAAAATAAAGGTTTTGAAATCGTTTCTCTCGGAAGCAGACATACAATAGATGAGAAGGGCCTGGTAAAAGTAGAAAAGGGCAGAATCAAAAACGCAGCCGCGAAAGCCCTGAAGCTTCTTACAGATTCACAGAAAAGGGGAAAAACAGTTGAACATAATTTTGCTGTTTGTGACAGGTACTATTCCTATGAAAGGCTTGAGGCAATTTTAAATAAAATTTTTAAAGGATAAAATTCGATGTTTATCAACAGGAATAATGAACTGAAGATAAGGGAAAAATTAAACTCTCTGTTCGGTAAAAAGGGAGACCGGATATATAAAAGAATTGAATTGCTTTTGGAAAGACACAGAAATACAGCGGCCGCAGAACATGAACCGGACAAGTGGGTGGACGAGAAAGATGTATTTCTAATTACATATGGGGACAATATCAGGAATGACTACGACAACCCTCTTAAAACATTGCATGATTTTTTAAAGAATAATGCTAAGGATATTATAGAGTTTGTACATATTCTACCTTTTTATCCGTTTTCTTCTGATGACGGCTTTTCTGTTATAGATTATTTTAAAGTAAATCCTGAACTGGGCGACTGGGATGACCTAAACAGAATGTCTAAAGATTTTAAACTGATGTTTGATGCTGTTATAAATCATATTTCTGCTCAAAGCGAATGGTTTCAGGGGTATTTAAAAGGCAGTCCGCAGTATATTGACTATTTTATTGAAACAGAATATTCTACTGAACTTTCTAAGGTTTTCAGGCCGAGAGCACTTCCTCTATTGACAGAATTTGATACATCCCGGGGTAAAAAAAAGGTCTGGACTACATTCAGTGAGGATCAGATCGATTTAAATTATAAATCTGAAGAAGTATTCCTGAAAATATTAGAACTCCTGCTGTTTTACATAAGGATGGGTGCGAAGGCAATAAGGCTTGACGCTATCGGTTTTATGTGGAAAGAAATCGGTACAAGCTGCATACACCTGCCTCAGACACACAAAGCAATTCAGCTTTTTCGTGATATATTTGATATTGCCGCGCCGGAAACAATTATTATTACTGAAACAAATGTCCCTCATAAAGAAAACATAAGCTACTTCGGGGAAGGTGGAAATGAGGCACAGATGGTTTATCAGTTCCCTCTGCCGCCGCTTGTATTGTTCTCTATGATCACAGGTAATGCTAAATATCTAATGGAATGGGCCGCCGGATTAACTTTGGATTCTGACAGGACAACATATTTTAATTTTCTCGCTTCTCATGACGGAATCGGTGTTGTGCCTACTCACGGGATCCTTTCTGATATGGAAAGAGAATTAATGATAAACCATGTTAAAGATAATGGCGGTTATGTCTCATGCAAAATTAAAGAGGACGGAACTGAAATACCCTATGAATTAAATATAAACTTTTTTGATGCTGTATCTAAAAAAAGTGAGTCCGAGGAAGTCAATATAGACAGATTTATCTGTTCACAGGCTATACTGCTGTCACAAATTGGGGTTCCGGCGATTTATATACACAGCCTGCTGGGATCCCGCAACTACACCGAAGGGGTAAACAGGACGGGAAGATACAGATCTATAAACCGTGAAAAAATTTCAGAAGAGGATTTTAAAGAGCAGCTGAATGATTTTACTTCTGTAAGGTACAGGGTCTTTAAAAGGTATAAAAAATTAATAAAAATAAGGAAAAAAGAAAAAGCCTTCCACCCGAACTCACTGCAGAGGACAATCAGACTTGACGACAGAGTCTTCTCTATAGTCAGAGGAGCTAAAGATAACTGTGTGATAGTGCTAAATAATGTTTCATCCGATAAAGTTTCGTTGAAAATTAATCTGCAGGATATAATATTAAGTGAAGGTACTTACAGAGATTTAATTTCTGACGTGGAACTTAGTTCCCGAAACAGTGAACTCTTTATTATTCTGCACCCATACCAGGCTGTATGGCTGAAACATCGTAATTAAAAAAAACAAAATATAGGATGAATTTTGCATGGCAAGAAAAATAAGATTTATAGCTGCAATAATAATACTCATACTGGTTATTTATAATTTTGCTACGAGTGAATATTGTATAAAAAACTTTGTCATTCCGTACATCGCAGAGGCAAATAATTCGAAAATTAATGTTAGGGAAATTAATATTTCAGTAATAAATTCCTCGGCCGAAATAGAAGGACTGAATTACCAGACAAAAAACTTCAGGCTTTCAACAGAAACTGTAGATATAAAAACAAGTTTATGGGATTTGATTTTTAACCGTAAAATCTCCGTTAAGAAATTAAACCTGAAAAACTCTAATATTATTGCTGATATTTCACCATCCGACGTTAAAAGTTCTAAAAGCAGAATTAAAGCTCCCGGTAAAGGGAAAGCCGCTGCTGCCGCCGGTGAAAACAAATCTTATTCGGTTTCACTTAAGAACATTGATATTAAAAATCTGAATCTAAAAATTAAAAACGGGGAAACCGTTACAAAAATAAACGACCTGAATTTGACTATACCTGATATCCGCCCTGGAAAAGAAAGTAAAATTGATTTAGACAGTAATATTTTAATTCAAAGCGGCAAAAAATCTTTCAAAGGGTTCCTGAAAAGCAAAACGACTCTTACAGTTGATAAGAAACTTGTACCGGTAGATATTGTTTCAAAGTCAATTCTCGAGTTCGGAGTTAATAAAATACCTTTAACTATACGGTTGGATACTGATAAACACAGAGCTTTTGTCCTAAATATAAGTTTAGAAAATATTGATGTTGAACCTGTAGCCTCTGCTTTAATTCCGGGAAAATACGGGGGTACTATAGGGGGAATCAAAAAAATTTATGTCAGGTTAAAAGGGAAAAATATTGATAATATTTTAAACAACTACAACCGGATTCAGTCTGTTTTTACAGTCAAAGGTTTGGATTTGAACAATAAAGGCCTTTTTTCTGTAAAAAGTGAAATGCTTAATTCTGAGTGTGATTTATCTGCGGTTATGAAGGGTAATATTATCCCGAAAAAAATCAAAATAAAAAATTTAAACGCTGAGTATCAGAATAAAAAAAAGAAATTTGCTATAAACAATTTTAACTTAAAGCTCAATAAAAAGGGGAAGGGGAAAGCAAAAGCTGTCCTGAATACGAAGTTTAAATATAAAAAAGGTTACAGTAAAATTTCCGGTTCCGCTGCAGGAGATATTAATCTTGTCTGCAACGATATAACTATGCCGAGAAAAATATCTTCAAACATTACCTTTCATGTCGACGGTAAATTTATGCCGTTGAAAGTGTTATATAAAAATGACTTTTATAGCGAAAACATTTTTCTTGTTTTAAGGAAATTTGAACTGAAGTCGTTCAGAATTTTATTACCTGAAAATATTTCTAACATGAACGCCAGATTTGAAAAAGTAACTGTTAATATTAAGGGTAAAGGGAAAAATGCCTTAACCTCCTATAGAAAAAATAGCGGTAAAGCACTTGATACAACTGTTAGCTTTAAAGATATTGAATTCGGTAAAAAAGGTAAATACTCCGGCTCCGTTTCAAAAATGAATATTGCTATGAATCTTGATGACATAATAAATAAGAAATATTATCTGAACAAATTAAAGATCGTTAAGCCTGAAGCTGTCATAATACAGGAAAAAACAAACCGAAATAAAAGGAAACCGAACGTAATACAGAAACCCGGCCGGGAAAAAGTAAAAACTGCCAAGAAAGCTAAAAGATTCGACATTGATATAAAAAATATTTCAGTTACTGAAGGTAAGTTGAAAGTTAACGGAAGGAAAAAATTGGTTCTTTCTGATTTTATATTTACTTCAAAACAGATTAAAACTGACAAATTAAGCAGGTTTAAGGTATTGTTTGATTATACTCTAAATCAAAGACTGAAAGGTAATATAAATGCAAACAATTACATACTTTTAAAACCTGCACTTCTGCCTGAAAAACTTAATTCCGATTTAACTGTTAAGACCGGACAAAAGTTAAGTAAATCGACAATCAGTTTTAACTGTAGAAAAACTGATAAAGAGAACATCTCATATAAAACTAAAGCAGAAATAAATAAACTTGCTCTCGGGCCTTTTATGAGAGTTTTTGCTGCGCCACCATATGATAAGACAAAAGTTTTTCTGGATAAACTTCAGGTTAAACTAAACGGTACAGATATTGCCGACTATAAAAAATCCAACGGCAATATACAGGGGAAATTGAGCAAAATTACTCTCCCTGTTGAACTAAAGGGTGATGATGCTGTGCAGACTCTTTTCTTACCCTTAAGGTTTATTGCCGAACTTGCCAACCGTACCAGACTTAAATTTGTTTCAAAAAAAGTTGCAAATGCTATGATAAAAATTGATAACGCTTTTAATCATAAAAAAAGAATCAATTTTAAGAAAGGGAATATAAATATCTCATTTGATAACGGCCTGATGAAAATTAATGAATTTGAGTTTTTCGGAGATAACGTTAATCCGGTATCCGAAATTAAATCAGAAGGAAGTTTAAACTTTAACTCTCAGGCTGTTAGTCTGAACACTGAGACAATTTTTGCCGGTTTGAAAATACCGCTGAGCATTAAAGGGACAATAAAAAAGCCAAAGACTGATAATGCTGAACTTATGCAGCTATTTGTTCAGAAAAATGTTGAAACAATAACTAAAACAGGGATGGATATCAATGATACTGTCAATGAGACAATTAATAACATTAAAGAACAGAAATATGATGTATTGCTGAAAAATATCCCCAAAATAGACAGCAGTGAAAGTTACAGCACACAGAAGACTGAAAGTAAAAGCAAGATTGATAATTCAGTCAGCAAACTGTCCGGGATTCTTAATCAGCTGAAAAACAGCGGAAAAACACAGAAAAAGAGCAATGTCCGCAGGGATGACAAGCTTATAAAGACCCTGGGGAATATGATTAATTCTTCAAAAAAAGAAAAGTCTGAAAAAAAATCTTCTCAAAATATGTTAAAAGAATTAGAAAAAATAGAAAAATCCTCAAAAAAAACAGGAAAGGGCAGGGTATCAGCAGATGAACTGATGAAAGAACTTGAAACTGCTGTGAATAAGAAAAGCTCCTCCGGAAAATCCGCAGACAAAACTGATAATTTAGTTAAGCATATATCAGACGTTCTAAAAAAAGCTGAAAGCTCTAATAAAAAATCTGTGGAAAACGAAGACAGTAAAAATAAAAAACCGGAAAAAGAACTTTTAAATTTATTAAATAATAAAGCTGATAAAAGAAATATTGACATGGATAAAGAAACTTTGGAAAAATCCGGCAAAGGAAATATTAGCAATGAACTGGAAGGGCTTCTTAATTAGAGCTGATCTTCGTATGACGAAGTTTAATCTTATTTGTAACAAACTGGTAGGGCGCGATCTCAGAGCGCACCGTGAATAAAGCACCGTTTATAAATGTTTTATATTTTTACAATCAAGTAAAAAATTTACCCTGATATAATAATTGATGTTTCAGGGGAGAGCTTATATGGAAAAGTCAATAAAGTTAACAATCGCGATCAGTTTAATGTTTGCTTCCTTCGGGCAGATAGCATCAGACCTGTATCTCCCTTCACTTCCTCATATTACCGTAGATCTGCATACCACGAGGGAGCTTGTTCAACTCACCGTAACCTGTTTTATGATTACATATTGTCTCGCGAGACTGTTCTACGGGCCGTTTTCTGACGGGGTGGGAAGAAAGAAACCGTTGATTATAGGATTTGTTTTGACTCTGATTGGTTCATTTATATGTCTAATTGCTAAGGATATTTATATATTGATGGCGGGAAGGCTGCTGCAGGGAGCAGGCGCAGCGGCCGGTTCTGTTCTTACAGGGGCTATTCTGAGAGATATGCTTGAAGGGAAGCAGCTTTCAAAATTTATATCATACTTTGCTGTAATCAATATCATATTTGTTGCTGCGGCTCCTTTAGCCGGAGGTTATTTACAGGCTTACTTTAACTGGCGTTCCACTTTTTTTACTTTGTTTTTATATACTATGGTGATTTTGATAATTACAGTCTTTATTTTTCCCGAAACTAACCGGAAAAGAGATAAAAAGCACATACAGATCACAGGGATCGGTAAGAATATAAAGGTTTTATTAAGCAGTAAACAGTTTATTGGATATGTTATAATGGTAATGGCCGGATATACTTCAGTCCTGGCATGGCTGACTTCGGGGACTATTATTTTACAGAAACAGCTTCAATATTCACCGGTTCAATTTGGCTGGTTCGCATTACTGGGCGGACTGGCGTTCTGTGTTGCTTCATTTATGAATGCGAAAATTGTAATGAAAATAAAAAATAGGAACCTTGTTTTGTTTGGAACATTACTGATGTTTTTAGCGGGTCTGATTTTTCTGCTGACGGCTCTTTTCAGAATATTAAACATTTACAGTGTAATGATCCCGGTAATTATTTTTTCTTTTGGTAACGGCTTTATTTTTCCAAATTCATTTTCCGGTGCGTTGAATCCATTCGCGGAACAGGCAGGTTTTGCGTCTGCCATTTTGAGTTCAATGCAGATTCTTGGCGGAGTAATAGGCAGTGCTCTTGTAGCCACTTTGCCCTGGAGGAGTATTTTATCGTTAGGTTTTATTGTTACAGCCTGCGGTGTGATTCAGATATTGACTATTTTATCTGTTAATAGAAGATTCAGAATTAAAATATTTTTGTTTTTCTATGGAAAAAGAGTAAGTAAAGCTGCCGCTAAAAGTATTTAGATAACAAAGTTGCAAATTTTCGTAAAATTCAAAATTTTATACAGTTTGTCTATGTTGTATGGCATGTTAAGAAAAAGTTTGAGAAATTATTTTAGTGTAACAATTAATTGAGGAATACATGTATGACTGACAGTTGTGAAAAACCTAAATTCAGTTACAGGAAAATTGGTTCAGGTCCGAAAAAAATTATATGTATACACGGTTTCGGCGCATCCTGTAAAACATTTAACGATATAGTTCCTTTTTTTGGTAATAATTATGAAATTTACTTAATAGATTTGATAGGCTTCGGAAATTCAGAATTTATAAAGGGCTGGGAATATACAATTGAAAACCAGATGAAACTGTTATATGCTTTCATTAAAGAAAAGAAATTAAACGGAGTTACGCTTGTAGGGCACTCATACGGCGGCGGTATAGTTCTTCTTCTTCTCAATTTACTGAGGGAAAAAGGAGAAGAAAATTTAGTAAGTAATGCAGTACTGATAGGACCGGCATGCTACCCCCAGAATATACCCTTTTTTATCAGAATTCCGGCTAAGCATCCACTGTTATATAAACTTGTTATTTTTCTTATACCGAAAAGAATACTCGCTAGATCTATGCTGCAAAAACTTTATATAAATAAAGATTTGATTGATAAAGATAAAATAAACCGTTATGCGGGTTTCTTTAAAAAAAGTGATAATATTAATGCATTAATAAGAACTGCTCAGAATATAGTACCGAAAAACGTAGACGAGTTTGTTGAAAAAATTAAGCATATAAATATAAGAACCCTGATAATCTGGGGCGAAAAAGACTTTATCATAAAAAAGAATAATATTTTACGGCTTAATAATGAAATCGAAGGTTCAAAACTGAAAATAATAAAAGGCTGTGCGCATGTTGTGCAGGAGGAAAAACCGGAAACAGTCTCTTCCGAAATAAAAAAACTATGAAAATACAGTGCGATTTATGTCCTAAAAGATGTATCATTTCTCCCGGAGAAAGCGGTGACTGCAGAATCAGAGTGAATATTGACGGCAGGCTCCACGCGGTTACTTACGGTTATCCCTGTGCCCTTCATGTAGACCCGATAGAAAAAAAACCTCTGTTTCACTTCCTTCCGGGAACAAAGGCTTTTTCTATTGCTACGGCCGGCTGTAACTTACACTGCAGGAACTGTCAAAACTGGGAGATTTCACAGTCTGCTCCCGTTGATGTGCCGGCATACAAAGCGCCGCCGTCAAAAATAGTTGAATCGGCCCTTAAGCACAACTGTGAAACTGTAGCTTACACATATACAGATCCTTCAGCGTTTTATGAATACACTCTCGATACAAGCAAATTAATAAAAAAAGAAAACAGGAAAAACATAATTGTCAGCGCCGGATATTTTAACCCTGTACCGTTGCGTCGGTTATGCAGATATATCGACGGTGCGAACATAGACCTGAAATTTATTCATGACAAATATTACAGGGAAATTTGCGGTGGAACTTTAAAACCGGTATTAGATGTACTTCAGATACTGGTTGAAGAGGGAGTTCACCTTGAAGTAACAAACCTTGTTATACCTACTTTGAATGATAACAGCCGAGATATAAAAAAACTGTGCAGCTGGATATTTAATAATCTTGGAAAGAATATACCACTGCATTTTTCCCGATTTTATCCTCAATACAAAATGAAGAATCTTCCTCCGACCTCAATCAGTATTTTAAAAAGAGCTTTGAATATCGCTAAGGATGCAGGATTGGAATATGTATATATCGGAAATGTTATAGGTGAAAAATGGGAATCAACTTTTTGTCCGAATTGCGGCAGGCTGCTTATAGAGAGAGAAGGATATTACATAAAGAAAAATGTAGTTAAATATGGATGCTGCCCTTATTGCGGTTACAGTATATACGGAGTATGGAGCTGAAACATGAAACGGAGAAAATTTCTAAAAATATTACTTTTTACTGTTATCGGTATTTGCTTCGCCAACATTCTGAGTCTTGCGGAAAAATATACTAAAAAAACGATAAGGCTTATAAAGAATAACAAATATCCGGGAAGAATAAAGCCGATAAATGAAGAAACAATTTTAAAGGAAGGGAGCTGGTCAGGATGAAAAAAACTTTACTGGTTATTGTCGCGCTTTTGGCTTTCGCAACCGCAGGTTACGGGGCCGAAAATATTCTTGTCTCACATTTAAAAGGGCTTTGGTATCCGAGTACAGAAAAAGCTCTAAACAAAGCGGTCAGCGAGTATTTAAACAAAGTAAAAGAAAAAAAAATGGATAATACTATCGCACTTATACTTCCTCATGCAGGTTATAAGTATTCCGGACAGACTGCTGCATACGGAATAAAGGAAATTGTCGGGAAAAAATACAGCCGGGTCATAATTTTAGGACCTTCTCACAGTCACAGGCTCGGAAATAAGCTCTCCATGCCGTCGTATAAAAGTTACAGGACTCCGCTCGGAGATATAGAACTTGACAGAAAATTTATTGACAAACTAAACCGGAAAATGCCTTATGCCACAATGCGGGATGTAATTCACATGAAAGAACACAGTATACAGATTCAGCTTCCTTTGCTGCAGAAAGCGCTGGGAGAATTTAGGCTCGTTCCGATTGTTGTCGGACAGCTGAACAGTAGTACAGTAAAAAATATTGCTGAGGTACTGAAAAACTGTATAGATGATAAAACACTTGTGATTGCGAGTTCTGACTTTACGCATTACGGACGCAGGTTCGGTTATCTGCCTTTTACGAATGATTTTCAAACTGAGGATAAACTGAAAAAACTTGATATGGGAGCTGTACAGTGTATAGAAAATAAAAATCCTGAAGCATTTAGAAATTATATTAGAAAAACCGGTGCTACAATCTGCGGGGAAAATCCTATTTCAATATTACTCTATATGCTGCCAAATGATTCCAGTGTAACACTCCTGCATTATGAAACCTCCGGAGAACAGTCAGGGGATTTCAGTAATTCAGTCAGTTACGCTGCAATAGCAGCAGGCGGCAGCTGGGATACAGGCAGCAAAGTTCAGGTAAAAAAAGAAGTGTTAACTCAGAAAGATAAAGAAAAATTGCTTAAACTTGCCGAAAAATCGATAGAGTATTATTTGAAAAACAAAAGTATTCCGGACAGCAGTGACCTTGACATCAGGATCTCTGAAAATATGAAAAAGGTTATGGGCTGCTTTGTATCATTATATGAGAATGGAAAACTGCGAGGTTGTATAGGAGAAATTATGCCGAAGCGTCCATTGTATAAGGCTGTAATAAGCCAGGCTGTAAACGCTGCGGTCAGAGATTACAGGTTTCCACCGGTTAAAGCGTCAGAAATAAATAATCTCAAAATAGAAATCTCGGCACTTACTCCGCCGGAAAAAGTCCATTCTTATAAGGATATTGTAATTGGCAGAGACGGGATGACATTAAACAAGAACGGTCATTTTGCGGTATTCCTTCCACAGGTTGCTCCTGATCAGGGATGGAATCTCGAACAAACGCTTTCTTATTTGTCTATGAAAGCGGGGCTTTCTCGTAATGCCTGGAAAAACGGGGCCGAATTTTCTGTATTTCAGGCGATTGTTTTCAATAATAAATAATTCCCGGCCGGTGACCCTGTTATGTTTGGTATTTTTTTTAAACTCAGGAGAATCGCAAAAATAATTCGCTGAATACCGGTTAAAAATTAACTTTTTCCTATAACACATAATTAGTTTTTTAGAGTATAGTTGAAGTGAATATATGAAAAGATTATCGCTGAAACATTTTACATTGATCGGTGCAATGGGGTTTTTCCCAATTCTCTCCCAGACCCTGTTGTTCAGATGTTTTCTATCAGCCTTTAACGGCAATGAACTGTCTATAGGCTTTTTCTTCTTTTCATGGCTTTTATGGATATGCGCCGGTGCCTGGCTGGCAAAAAGAAAAATATCCGCTGTACTTTTTAAGTTTTATCCGTATTTGCTGCTGCTTTATATTCCGGGCTTTATCATACAGTTTACGGCATTTCTAAATACGCAGTTTATAACGGGGACAGGATTTTTCGAGACAGTTTCAATATACAAAGTTCTAATATTTGTTTTATTCTTTAACGCGCCTGTCAGTTTTTTGACGGGTTTTTTATTTGTTTCTGCTGTTAACTGGATAAAATACTACACTCCAGATTTCGTTCCGGTAATAAAAGTTTATATATGTGAAGCCGTGGGGAGTTTTACGGGTGCACTGGCTGTTACCGTGCTGTTATTCTTTTCATTTACAGTTGCCCGGGTTTTTATATATGCTGTAATAGCAGTTTCACTTTCTTCTCTGCCGTTTATATTTGCTGAAAAAAATAAGATAATAAAAACAGTATATGTAATATTTACGGTGCTGTGTATAATCACAGCTTTTTCAGGAATTCCGAAATTCCTGAGCCGTTTAAACAACAGGACCCAATGGAATAAACTTATTCACGGCGGGCGCTTTACCGGCGGTTTTACCACACCCCAGTCAAAGTATATCTATGGTAATTACCGTAGCGAATTTTTAGTATTGTCCTCCGGTTCCATATATGAGTCGATTCCTAATTATGAATCTTCCTGCAAAACAGCTGCAGAATATTTAGCACAGAATCCTGAAGCAGAGAATGTTCTGGTCATAGGAGCCGGCACTTTTTCTTTATGCCGAGTATTTGCTGAAATACCGCAGATAAGGAAAGTGACCTGGGCGGATACAGACCCGTCTTATTCTGAAAGCCTTAACTCCGTCCTTCCTGATAAATTAAAAGACGATACGGGAACGATACATTCTGTAAAAAAGGATATCAGAAATTTCATTTCGAATACTAAAGAAAAATATGACATCGTTGTACTGTATATGCATGCGCCCTCGAATTTACTTCTAAACCGTTATTTTACGGCTGAATTTTTTTCAGGGGTCAGTCATATATTGTCCGGGAAGGGGATTGCAGGGATCAATTTTCCCGGAGGAGAGAATTTTTTGGGCCCGGAATTATCTTTCCTGGGCGCTTCAGTTTATGTAACTCTGAAAAAAGTATTTAAAAATATAGTTTTAAAACCGGGTAAAGACAGTATTTTTTTTGCATCTGAAAATTCCGGCATTCTGACAGAATCCGGTAAGAAGCTCGCTGCCGGCCTAAAAACAATACATGGGATAAATAATGTATATTCTCCGGGATTGATCAGGTCCTCATATGAAACGAACAGAATTGAGTTCCAGATGGATATCTATAAGAATATTATTGGAAAGTATCCTGAAAAGATTTTGTTCAATTCTGATAAAAATCCAAAATCATTTTTCTATTCACTGTTATTCAGTATAAAAAAGCTCTCCGATATTAATTATTCATTCCCGGATATCCAGTTATTTATAAGCTCCCTATTCCCGTTTGCCGCTCTAATTATAGCTTCTTATTTCCTGCTGCGATTAATGTTTCATATTCTTTTCAGTGATTATAAAACCGGCAGCAATACTAAACGAAAGCTGCGTATTTTATGTAAAAACGAGATTTACCTGTCCGTCTTCATCGCGGCTGTAGCAGGCATGGGGATAAATTTGCTTTTAATGTTTTTATTTCAGATAAACTATGGAACAGTTTACCTGTGCTTCGGCATGATTACTGCGCTTTTTATGCTGGGGATGAGCATTAATGCACTGACTATACAGGTGCTGATTAAAAAAATATCAGCAATATGTATTTTTACTTTTGTTACAGTGCTTTTTATATTATATATGTTATTAATAATATATTTTCCGCCCGTGAAGAATATTGCCTATTTTGCCGGGATGTTTTTCTTTGCTGGCGCTTTCTGCGGGGCTTATTTTCCCCTGGGCGGCTATTTTCTTAAAAGGCACTGGGGACTTTCCGATACAGGTTCCACTTCCAACCTTGAACTTTGCGACCATATAGGCGGAGCTGCAGGAAGCCTGACCGCTTCGATTATTCTCATTCCTGTTATCGGTATAGACAAAACACTGATACTATTTGCTTTAATTATATCTGCGGTATTACTGCATACTGTATTAATAAGAGTAAAACACACTGTTTCTGTCTATAATAAAGAATATACTGTAAAAAAAATTTTGAGAGTTACAGGATTTATACTTTTAGGCATTGCTATCGTTTGGTGTATCTTTTCTTTAGGGATTTATCCGGAACTGAAAAAAAAGGATGAAGTTGTACCGGACAAAGGTTTTACGATCTCTAAACGGCAGCTGCATGAAATTGCCGGAGAAAATTGCAGTGTTGCAAAGGAAAATGTCAAACTTAACAATAGGACAATTCCTTACTATTCTGTTTACGATCAAAATGGAGAAAATACCGGATATATTATCAGAACAAAAGATTTTACAGATTATGTCGGTGGCTATGCGGGGGCGCTTGAAATGATGAGTTTTCTGTCACCGGATGGAAAAATCAAAAATTTTACAATTATAAACTCTAATGAAACACCCGCCTATCTGAAAGAAGTAATGAGAAAGAAAAATATTTTCCTCGGAGAAAATGTTTTCAAAAGCTATAAAAACTACAGCCTTAACGCTGTTACAGGTGCTACCGTTACATCAAAAGGAATATCTAAAACCCTTTTTTACGCCGGTAATACTTTTAAATCAGCGATTGCTCCGGGAACTGAAAAGGCCGGTGTACCGGATAAAGGACAGTCTGTAAGCTTACAGTTTATCGTTTTTGCAATATTTATTATGATTTCTGTTCTCACAGGAACATTAAAACACAAGTCGGTTCTTAATAAGAAAGTCAGGTACGTATTTCTCCTTGCTGTAGCTGTATTATTAGGGGGACTGTATAATATCCAGTATTCTTCAGACCAGGTTTTTGCATTGCTTTCGGGAAAAATCAATTTTTCAGGTATAAATATTTTTCTGATATTAACCATAGGTATTCCTGTATTAGTTATATTATTCGGGAATCTTTACTGCGGTTTTTTATGTCCGTTCGGGGCACTGCAGGAGTTGATAAATTCTGTATCTAAACCGTTGTCAAGGAAATTTAATATCGGAAACCGGTTTGTTGAGAAAAATGTATTCGCAGCTTTACGCTCTTTGAAATACATTCTGCTGTTTATTTTAGTAATTCTTTTTACTCTGACTCGGAAGAGGGGAATAGCCGAAGGATCAGACATACTCCTCGGCGTTTTCAGCTTTAATAGGAGTCCATTAGTATTCCTGTCCATAGTTTTTCTTATTATATCAGCCTTTTTTAACCGCTTCTGGTGCAGGATACTATGTCCGGCCGGAGCTTTTCTCTCAATGTTTAACGGAATCCACAATCTCTTTAAAAGAAAAAAGACAGCAATGGTAACGGCAAATTGCGACCTCGGCGTTTCAGACGGCAGGGAATTTGACTGTATATACTGCAGCAGATGTCTCTACAACAAAAGAGGGAAAAAACGTATAAACAAAATAATAACTTTGTTATTTATAATATTAAGTACTTTATCAGTTTTTATATTCCTGTATTTTATCAAATTTGAGTCCGTTAAAAATAAAGTGTCTGAACCTGTTGAATTAAAGAAAGAAAAAACTGTAAAACCCAAAGGAAAAGACAGCGGGAAAGATGTTGAATTCAGCAAACCGGTTAAGCCGATTAAATCAATCGGCACACCGAGGAAAATAAACCTTGAACTGTATAAAAAGTATATTAAAAAATCATACCTGTCAGACCATGAAGCCATGTACTACAGAAAACTCGAAGAATGACAACTGCATAGCCCGCGGATTGCTCTGATTTCCATTCTCCCTACAAGAACAATTATTATATCAGGACAAATTTATATTTATTGTAAAACTTTTAGTAAATCATAGTGAAATGATTTATAGGTGAACACCAGAACTACGGGATTATTCTATAAAAACTTGGTTTAAAAAATTGCGCTGATCTGTGTAATCCGCGGGTAGACAAAAATCACTTTCCGCTGTAAAGATAGTGTTTGGCGTAGCAGTATATACACTTGTGAGGGCAGATATATCCGTTTCGTGTCGGGTATGTTCCCCAGTCGGCTGTGTAATAACAGCCGCATCCTTTACGGCTTGAGTGTCCTTTTATATTATTCACATCGAGCCCAAGTTCTTTAAACCATTCCGGATCAGCACATGAAGCATTTCTGATACCCTCGACATGTTTAGACAAACCTGCGGATTCAGCGCATACGGCAAGTTCGATATTATCAGGAGTTACATTTCTTAGCCTGTTTAAGATTTTTATCTTTTTTTCGGTTGTGCCGTTTTCAAAATAAATTCCGTAATTTTTCAGGGCTTTTCCTACGCCTTTGTATTTTGTTTCAATAAAGTTAACTGTTATTCTGCCGATATTATATTTCAGTGCAGTTCTGAGTGTTGTTTTAAAATGTGCCATTTTCGTATATCCTATTATTATAGGGTCAAATCTCAGGTGTATATGGTCCGGGCCGAACTGTCTAACGACTTTGTCAAGCTGCTGCATATCTTCAGAAACATTTTCAAGCGGTTTGCCGTAATTGTTGAGGGTTACCTGCATACAGACTATAACATTATTTTTTTTCATTCTGTATACAGTTTCAGAAAAGAGGTCGGCAACAGCAGCTGGAGCTTTTGTCCAGAAATGGATCAGGGCAGGGTACCCGTACTTTTTTAATTTAGAATTTAAGATACTTACCCCTTCTGGGCATGCGATGTCTGTTCTGCGAGAGTAATCGATAATCATATTCAGGTTTGTTTTTTCTTAATTTTTCTGTGCCTTTTCTTAGGGGAGAGGTTCTCCCAGAAGTGCATAAGTTCCTCATCTCGCCATAAGCAACTGTTGATTATTCTAAAAACTTCTCTTGCACTTCTATAGTCGGGATTAAGACGTGTTTTTGTAATATTAGTTTTTTGATGCATTTTTTTAATAAGCAGTATTGTAGAACAGACAGAGTTAAGCCTGTATCCTGAAAAGGTGAAAGGGCGGAATATTGTCCTGATAATCTTTTTTATATCTTTTTCCATTTCAGGGTAAAATTTCCAAAATATATCAGTTTCACAGTCGTTCATATACTTGTTTACGAATGGAAGCGATAGAAGTGCGAGGCTAGTAGTATAATGTGAGGTAAAGTCATTTTTTCTACAATAGCTGTTATATTCATTGAGCAGTTTTAGAGAAAGAACCAGTGATTTAGAACCCCATTCTTCATTAAGAAAAGGGAGATAATATTTTAAAAGACCGTATCGTTTAAAGACTTCAATTGTTTTAGAAGAGTACGGCTTTCTGAAAATTTTTTCAAGCTCAAGCATAAGCCTCGAATCTGAACAAAGTAAGATTTTGTCAACTGTGTCAGGTAGAGAGTTCGTAATCCTGTCTGTTAAATTAAAGTCGTATTGAGCAACTAATTTGAGAGCCCTGATAATTCTAACAGGATCTTCTGAAAACCTGACCGCGGGCTCTCCGATTGATCTTATAATTTCGTTATTGAGATCTGAAATGCCGTATTCGGTAAAATCTTTATAAATATTCTCAACAGGGTCATAAAAGATTGAATTAATTGTGAAATCTCTGCGCCAGGCATCCTCATAGGATGTTCCGTAAAGATTATCTCTTTTGATAATAAGCGATTCATCTGTTCCGCTTTTTTTATTGGGGGATTTTCTGAAAGTACTGATTTCTACAAAATTAAATTTTGGATCTCTATAGTAAAGATGTACAATTTTGAAGCGTTTCCCGATTATCCTAGTTCTCTTTTTCCCGAAAACTTTTCTTATCTGTCCCGGCGTGGCTTCAGTGGAAAGGTCGTAATCTTTCGGAGTAATATTCAGTAGGATGTCTCTTACAGCTCCTCCCGCGAGATAAGTTTCATAGCCTGCATTCTGCAGTCGAACTATCATATTAAGAATATTTTTATCTATTTTATTATTTATATTCAACGTATCAAGGTATTTTTCTCGGTTTTAAAATGTATGGGGTCTGTTGATCTCTGTATCAACACTGGCCAGTTTGCTATTTTTATCAGGATAATCCGCATTAAAGTGCAGTCCCCGGCTTTCTTTTCTTGACAGAGCGGAGTCTATAATGATTTCGGCGACAGTAGAGATATTGCGAAGTTCGATAAGGTCGAGGGTAACATAGAAATCCCAGTAGTACTTTTCTATTTCTTTTCTTATATTTCTGATACGGGCCTTAGCTCGTTCAAGCCTCTTGTTTGTCCTGAATATACCTACATAATCCCACATAAATCTTCTGATCTCATCCCAGTTATGGGATATAACAACGAGTTCGTCTGAATCAGTTGCTTCGCCGGTTTTCCAGTCCGGAATATTACCTGAAGGACGATCAGCTATTATTTCTTTGAGTTTATTTTTTACATCGCTGTATATAAATTTAGGGACACAAAGTGCTTCAAGGAGACTGTTACTGGCCAGCCTGTTGGCTCCGTGAAAGCCGTTGCAGGCGACTTCACCCGCAGCATAAAGGCCGTTAATGCCGGTAAAACCGTTTTCATCAGTCTTTATTCCGCCGCAGCAATAGTGAGCGGCCGGTACAACAGGTATTGGGTCCTTCGCCATATTGAGACCGATTTTCTGACATTCAGAGAAAATATTGGGAAATCTTTTTTTGAGGAAATCTTCACTCTGGCTTCTTATATCAAGGTAAACACATTCCGAACCTGTTCTTTTCATTTCATTATCTATAGCTCTTGCTACGATGTCTCTCGGAGCCAAACTTTTCATTTCATGATATCTATGCATAAATTTAATCAGACGACCTCTTTTGTCTTTAATTTTGAGGAGGGCGCCTTCTCCCCTGACGGCTTCGCTTATTAAGAAAGACTTGACATCAGGGTGGTACAGTATAGTCGGATGAAACTGGAAAAACTCCATATTAACAATTTTAGCGTAAGCGCGGTAGGCCATCGCAACACCTGCTCCGCAGGCTATGTCGGGATTACTGGTATAAAGATAGGCTTTCCCGGCGCCGCCGGTGGCCAGTACCGTAACAGAAGAAATGAAAGTGTTCACTTTATTAGTGTTTGTGTCGAGTGCATAAGCACCCAGACAGTAGTTTTCACCGAGCCACCCAAGGCGCCAGGAACATATTAGGTCTATAGCTGCGTAATTTTCAAAGATTGTAATATTTTCATTTTCTCTGCACTGCCGGAGTAAAGTATCCTGAATTTCAGTACCTGTAATATCGCCGGCATGGAGTACACGTCTTTTGTGATGTCCACCCTCACGTCCGAGATGATAATCTTCGCAGTGCCTGTCATCTCCCATTTCTCCGCGAGTAGTAAAGTGAGCACCAAGTTTAATTAACTCTTTTAGCGAAGCCGGGCCTTTTTTAATGATTTTTTTTACAATATTTTTCTTACACATTCCGGCGCCTGCTACAAGGGTATCTTCAACATGGTCCTTGTAAGTATCCTTATCATCCATAACACAGGCGATGCCGCCCTGTGCTTTTGTGGTGTTTGAGTTGTCTGCTTCTCTTTTCGACAACACAGCAACCTTACCCAGTTTAGCTAATTTTAAAGCTGAAGTAAGACCAGCCCCGCCACTGCCTATAATGAGAAAATCGAAAGTTAATCTTGTTGTTTTATTCATTGTGATCTTGGAAAAATATTTAAATTTATAATTTTTTAAAAAAACTGAACTCTCTGCGCCTCAGTGTCTGGAGTCTATAAAAAAAGTCGATATGTCAGCATCGAAATATTACAGAGAAAGTCAAAAACGCTGCATTAAAACAGGTCGCAGATAATGAAACTTAATTACATTTTAGCATTGTATTGTGAATATTCTCTTTAAAAATGTGAAAAAAATAAAAATATTGGTTATTTGCGTTTTTGTGTACAGACACTGAAGATGAGGTTTTCCAAAAGAATTCGCGGATTGGTATTTCCTGAAACAAATTCCTTATTTGCATTAATAAAAGTTGAAAAGATTAACTGCAGCTCTCTGTTAGAAAAATTAGTTGACTGCTTATGAAGCATATAAGCCCTGAAGGGGTGCATCTTTAACAGCATATTATCCGGAAATTTTTCAGAAAAATTTTCCAGTTTATTTTTAAAACTGTAGTATTGATAATTTTTAGTTTCAAAACCGAGTTCTGCTGCAGCTTTTTTTGTTTTTAGGATTTCCTGAAACTTTTTAACAGCAGAGTTAAACATAGTCAGTTCCGGATTGTAACTCGTCTTTTCAGAAATCAAAATGTCTATAAGTATCTTTAGGGAGAAGAATGATTTCCTAATGTTTTTTTCGGCAAGGGAATCAGCAAAAATCCATCTTGCCATTTCTATTGTTTTTGTACATATCTCATGGCAGTGCTCTATATTTATAGTATCGGCTTTATCGTAAATATATGAGGACAGTTTGGATATTTCGGATGAAAGTCTTCCGGTATCGCTTCCGACAGCTTCAGATAAGAATTCCAATGCATCGTGTGTGATCTTTACATTTTCTTTGCTGCATAAATCCCTGATCCTGTTTCGTAAATCAGCCTGATAGGTTTTATCTGTGGTTTTGAGTTTATTGTATTCATAGACTGTTCCGTTTTTTTTGCAGAATTTATAGAAAGCGGTCCTTTTATCTAAATTTGGTCCGTCGATAATAAGGGTCAGGCTGTCGTCACCAGCAGTTTCATCGAGTGATGACATAATTGATTTAAAATAATCCTGAAATTCTTTATTCGTGCCAGACTGGCCTGTAAGCTGTTTAAATGACATAAAATGTTTTAGCCAGACAGTTTTGGAGGGTGTAAAAAATGAAGGGGTATTAACTGTAATTATTAAATTTTCGAGGATTTTCTGCGGCGGAACTTTTTCGTCATCACCGTTGATTACTTCAAAAGAAAATTCGTTTTCAAGTTTAGTTTTTTCAGCGGCGGCCTTTTTTTCAGCGTTGTTTTTTATTGCCAAATTATCGTCACCGGTTAATAATATTAAATTAGACATATAAAAGTTAAAAAATAATAATAGATTTTATCAATAGTAAAATGTAGCAGACAATTATTATATAATACTTGTTTTTATTCAATAATCAATAATATTTAAATAACTATTTTTGTATAGTATCTGAAAAAATATTTACAGGAATTTCAGGCTATAAAGTTTAATAGCACAGTGAAACATGAGTTTAAGTTTTATTAGCTGCTCATGCTTTTGAAAAAATAAGCTTTGCTTTTTTTTTACTGCATTTTGCTTTTGTGCCTGCATCTAATGCGGAGGCGTTTTGCATAGACTGTTGTCAAAAGTTATTTTTTTATAAATTGGAGAAAATTTTATATATGACGCATGATGAGTTAAAGAAGAACAGTACTGAAGCTGAAGAGAGGCTGGAACACTTAAAAAAATATTTAAATATTGACGAAAACATTAGAAAAAAAAGCGAAATAGAAAAGGAAATGGCCGCCCCTAATTTCTGGGATAACAGAGAAGAAGCCCAGAAAAAAATGGAGATTCTAAGCAGCGCTAAAGGTATTATAGAGAATTATCAGAACCTTGTAGACAAAGTAGAGGATTTTTGCGCTTTTGCTGAACTTACTATAGAAGAAAATGATGAAACTATGCTGAAAGAAGCCGACAGTCTTTGGGAAAAGCTTTCCAATGCACTTAACAAAGCCGAACTGATGAGCTTTCTTTCAGGTAAGTATGACAAGAATAATGCGTATCTGACTATTCATGCCGGTGCAGGAGGAACAGAATCCTGTGACTGGGCTTCAATGCTTTTCAGAATGTACAGACGCTGGATAGAAAGAAGAGGATGGAACGAAGAAATTGAAGATTTTCTACCGGGGGATGAAGCAGGTATAAAAAGTGTAACTATGTATATAAAAGGTAATCTGGCTTACGGATACGCAAAAGCCGAAAGCGGTGTCCACAGACTTGTTAGGATTTCTCCTTTCGACAGTAATTCAAGACGGCATACTTCATTTGCATCTGTCGAAGTTATGCCCGAGATAAGTGATGAGGATTTTGTAATTGAAATTGAAGAAAAAGATTTGAGAATGGATACTTTCAGAAGCAGCGGGGCAGGCGGACAGCATGTAAACAAAACAGACAGCGCTGTGCGGCTTACACATATACCGACAGGACTGGTTGCCTCCTGTCAGTCTGACAGGTCACAGCACAAGAATCGCTCCAAGGCTCTTAAAATGCTAAAATCTAAACTTTTTGCTGTAAAAGAGGAAGAACGCAGAAAAGAAACCGAAAATATATCCGGCGAAAAAACTGAAATGGGCTGGGGAAATCAAATACGCTCTTATGTACTGCACCCGTACCAGATGGTTAAAGACTTACGGACAAATACTGAGACAGGAAATACTTCGGCCGTACTTGACGGTGATATAGAAGTTTTTATAGATGCCTGGCTTAGAACGCGGAAGAATTAATTCAGGACCCCTCATCAGGTAGGTTCAAACTGAGCTCAGCTCTATAATAATATGTTGTATATCAATGTCATTGAATTAAGGATTATGCTTTCGGAATCAAAGGATTGATTCCCTTCACAAAATACAGAATTTGTGGCGGAGGGAACCAGTCCCCCGGTGTCTTGGCGTAGCTTCAAGCGAAGACAGATGGTTCCGTAGACTAAGCAAAGTCAATAATTTTATTTTTAATTCAACGGCATTGTGTTGTAAATGATAATAGAACCAAATGCGAAAAGAATATTTCTTAATTGTTACCTGTACTTCCGAAGCCGCCTTTGCCTCTCTTAGTGATTGAAAGCTCCTTAACTTTTATCAGCCCGACTTGAGGAAGTTTATTTATTACCATCTGTGCGATTCTTTCACCACGTTTGACCGTGTAATTTTCTGTGCCTGCATTTAGCATGATAACACATACTTCGCCTCTGTAACCGGCGTCAACAGTACCCGGGCTGTTTGCTACAGTAAGAGTATGTTTGAGGGCAAGCCCGCTCCGGGGACGTATCTGTGCCTCGTAATGCAGAGGTAATTCAATAAATAAACCGGTAGGAACAAGATGTGATTTCCCGGGTTCAAGAAGAACTTCTTCGCGGGACTTTAAATCAAAAGCGGCATCGTCGTGGTGGGCTTTTTGAGGTATTAAATCGTCACAGCCTTCTTTCATTTTAATTTTCACTACGATATTTCCATCTATACTCATAATTATCACCTTTCCTGCTTTTTATGTTGGCTTTTTATATTATTTTATATTAATATTTAAATGAAATTAAATTATTATAAAAAGAAAAAACCGGTACATGATACTCGTTATGCCTCTTTTTATGAATTTTAACTTATTTAAATTTATAATCAATAAAATAAGAAAAGACAACAACTGTTTGTTAAAAGATGGAAAACATAAATATTTATGAATGTCAGAAAAGATATATTCTTCCTACTTATCCGGAAGCTGAGCTAATACTTGTGAAAGGGCAGGGTGCTTACGTGAGAAATGATAAAGGCAGGGAATATCTTGATTTTACATGCGGCATCGGAGTATGCAACTTAGGGCACTGTCACAGAAAAGTAACTTCTGAAATATCAGCTCAGGCTACTGAGCTTATGCATGTGTCGAACCTGTTTATGACCCGAAAACAGCCCTTACTTGCAAAGAAAATTATAGATTCATCATTCAGCGGCAGGGTCTTTTTTGCCAACAGCGGATCAGAAGCTAATGAAGGTATGATTAAGTTTGCAAGAAAATGGGGCAATAAACGCGGAAGAAATAAAATTATAACAATGAACAATTCTTTTCATGGCAGAAGTTTAGCCACTTTAGCCGCTACTGGAAAAAGTATATACAGAAAGGGTTTTAAGCCAAAAACACAGGGCTTTATTGAAATTCCGTTTAATGATTTTAGAGCTGTGAAAGAAGCATACTATAAATCAGGAAAGAAAATTGCCGCAGTTCTGCTGGAACCTATTCAGGGTGAAGGCGGTGTTATACCGGCTGATAATAATTACATCGGAAATCTCAGAAAATTCTGCACTGATAATGATATACTTTTAATGCTGGATGAAGTGCAGACCGGTATGGGCAGAACTGGAGAATTTTTTGCATATAAACATTATAATATTGAACCTGACCTGATGTCCATGGCAAAAGGACTCGGGAATGGTTTTCCGATTGGAGCATTTGCTGTAAATGATTCTGTAGAAAACGTTTTAACTCCAGGTACACATGCATCAACTTTCGGAGGGTCTCCGCTGGCATGTTCAGCTGCAATAGCAGTATTTGATGCTATTTATGAAGAAAATTTACTGAGTAATACAGCTAAAATGGGAGGGGTCCTGATGGAAGAACTTAATAAACTCAAAAAGGTGAACAGTTCTATCCGTGCAATAAGAGGTAAAGGTTTGATGGTCGGTATAGAGTTTGCGACTGATGTTAAAAAAATTATATACAAAGCCCGGGAAGAGGGCCTGCTTCTCATCCCTGCAGGTAAAAATGTAATCAGGTTTTATCCCCCGCTTAATGTTACAGCGGAAGAATTAATAGATGGTTTAAATATTTTCAAGAAAATAATAAAAGTCCTGTAAAAGTAAAAAATTTTAAAAAAAGGAGGAAATAATGGCTGTTAATCTAAAAGGCAGAAGTTTTTTAACTCTAAACGATTTTACCCCTGAAGAAATCCAATATCTGTTGCAGCTTTCAAAGGACCTTAAAGCTAAAAAAAGAATGGGAATAAAAGGTACAGCTTTAGAAAGAAAAAATATAGTTCTGCTATTTGATAAATCATCAACAAGAACAAGATGTGCTTTTGAAACAGCTGCTTACGAGGAAGGGGCAAATGTAACTTATTTAACAAATTCCCAGTTTCAGGTCAAAGAATCATTAGAAGATTCCGCGAAAGTTCTCGGACGTTATTATGACGGGATTGAATACAGAGGATTTAAACAGGAAGTTGTTGAGAAGCTTGCTCAGTTCTCAGGTGTTCCTGTATGGAACGGGCTTACAGATGTAGACCATCCGACACAGGTTTTAGCCGATTTTCTAACATTACAGGAGAAAATACCGCACAAGCCGCTCTCAAATATAAAACTTGTTTTTACAGGTGACTCAAGAAATAATATGGCGTATGCACTTATGTACGGGGCTGCAAAACTGGGAATGCATTTTGTTGCTCTCGGGCCGGAAGAGCTCTCTCCCGATCCTGAAATAATGGACAATATACAGAAATACGCAGAAAAAACAGGAGCTAAAATCGAATATACAGATAATGTTGATATTGCTGTTAATAAAGCAGATGCTATTTATACTGATGTCTGGGTATCTATGGGCGAGGATGTTGATTATGCAGAAAGAGCAAAATTACTGGAACCTTACCGTGTGACTGCAAAAATGATACAGAAAACGCAAAATGATAATGTCCTTTTTATGCACTGCCTGCCGTCTTATCATGATTTTGAGACTGAAAATGCTAAAAAGATGAAAGATCAAGGTATCGATATCAGAGAAGTGACAGATGAAATTTTCAGAAGCAGACATTCGGTTGTTTTTGATGAAGCAGAAAACAGACTTCATACAATTAAAGCTGTTATGGTTGCTACAATAAGCTGAATAATTTAAGGAGAATTGGACGTGTCACCAGAACTTCAATGGCTTATATACATACTAATTGAAAATGAGATTATAAGTAATGAAGACTGTTTGTCTCTTCTTGAAAAAATGGGCGAAGATGCCGGTTTTGAAGCCTTTGCCCAGGAAGCATATAATGCAGTTTCGGAACAACTTTCAGAAGAAGAGGCAAAATCTATGCTCGACAGCTTTGAAGAGGCTATTGAGTTAGCTGCCCAAATGGCGGAAAAAGGTGAAGAAGTCCCGGCGGATTTTACGGAAACCCTTAACAGGGGCAAAGATGTAACTGAGGGGGGTGGCAGAGATAAAGAAAATGCTGAAGATATAAATGAGGTATTATTGAGTTTAATTAACTATTCTATCGAAAACAGTGCCAGCGATCTTTACCTCTCTCCCAATAATCCGCCGTTTATGCGCGTGGCGGGAAAAATCGAATATTTAAATGATAACCCCCTCACTCCCGAGGATTCTTATCATTTTAATACTGTACTGCTCTCCGAAGAGCAAAAAAAGCATCTTAAAGAGAATAATGAAATAACTGCTACTCTTCAAATTGGAGGAGTCAAAATTAGGAGTAACATAATAACTCATAAAGAGGGTATAACCGGCAGTTACCATTTAATTAACGATAACATAACTAAGCTGCCTGAACTGGGATTTTCTGAAACTTCAATAGAAACCATTGAAAAGATGTTGAATTATTACAATGGAATTATTTTTGTGACAGGGCCGAAAAATTCCGGAAAGACAACAACAATAGCTGCATTAATAGATATTCTTAGAAACAAAAAGGAAGACTGTATAAATGTTTTTGAGGATCCGGCTGAAGGAATTTTTAGTTCGACCAGTGAATGCAATATTATCCAGAAAGAAAAGGGAACTCATATAGAAACTTACTTGGCAGGTATACGGCAGTCTTATAATGAAGATACCGGGATTTTGATTATTGATGAAATAGATTCTAAGGAGACCGCAGAGTATATTATAAATGCAGCTGAAAACGGAAGGTTTGTAATTGCAACTTTAACTACATACGATTCAATAAATTCATTAAACCGGTTTGTAAATTTGTTTCCGGAGAATAAACAGTCTTTGATTTATCAGAAAATTGCCCGTATTTTAAGAGGTGTTATTTCTCAAATGCTTTTGCCTAATTTAACCGATAGCATTACCCTTGGGTATGAAATTCTGGTTAATACAGTACCTGTATCCAATAATATTTTTGAAGGTAAACTTTATTTACTGAAACCGGCAATGGAGGTCGGGAAAAAAAATGGAATGGTTATTATGGATGACTGTATTTATGAACTGTACAGAGAGGGAACGATTGCAGCTGAAGTTGCTCTTAAAAATTTATATAACCGAAAACAGTATGAAAAGATGATCAGCAGTACAAATCTTTAAAGCAGGATAATGTTTTATGCCGGCAATAGATGAATTATTGAATTCAATGGTCGATGCAGGTGCATCTGATTTACATCTCATTGTAGAGGAGACAGCAAAGGCACGTATTGATGGAACATTAGAAAGATTTTCAGATAATCCAATACCTGAAGATCAGATGGAGCCGTTGCTGAAAGAAATCTGTACTGAAATACAGTGGAAGAAATTCCTGAAAGAAAAACATTTATGTTTTGTTTATGAAATTCCTGAAGTTGCCCGTTTTAGAGCAACATATTCTGTTTACCAGAAAGGATATACCGCCGTATTCAGGATGATACCTCTTGAGATTTCAACTTTAGAGGAGCTTAATCTCCCTGATGTTTTCAGAAAAATATGCGAATTTCGGAGCGGTCTGGTTTGTGTTTCGGGCCCTGCCGGGAACGGGAAAAGTACTGTAATGGCCGCAATCCTCGATCACATTAACCATAATCATGATAACAGGTACGCTATTACTGTAGAGGATACTGTGGAGTTTATTCATAAAAATAATAAATCTATCATTGAATACAGGGAGGCGGGCATACATACAGCCAGTAAAGCCGAAGCGTTAAAGAGCGCTATGAGAGCCGGTCCTGATATTGTTCTTATCGATGAACTTGACAGCAGAGAAGTTATCGAAAACGCTTTAAAATGTGCTTCAATGGGAATCCTTGTTATAGCTTCGATCAGATCATACAGTGTTATTAGTGCTATAAATAATATGATAGAATTTTTCCCTCAAGAACAACAGGGGCTCATACAGGCAATGCTCGGAGAATCTTTAAAAGCTGCAGTAACACAGCTTTTGTGTCAAAGAAAACAATTAAATGAGTCGAGGATTGCTGTACATGACATACTTCTCTGGACTGATGCTTTGCCGAATATACTCAGGAACGGTTATATAAACAATATAAATTCCGTTATTGACGGGAGCAAAAGCTCTGGAATGACATCTATAGACGGCTGTCTACATCAGTTACTGAACGAGGAAGTTATTTCTGCTGAAGAAGCATTTATGAAATCAAACAATAAAAAAATATTCTTTAAATTTATAAAAAATGAAGAATAATAACAGTTGAAGGGTATGATAATGCATTATGAGTACCGGGAGAATAATTATGATACTCCTGCAAATTATCCAAATTTTTTAGGCGATAAGCTTTTTTTAAAAACAAGAATATTTTTTTACTGCAGAATCGTAAAATTAGTCTTCGACACCAATAGGGTTATACAGAAAGGTAAATTTTCGGATAAAGCCTGGAGTGAGGCAAGTTATTATGCGTTGAGAACGATCGAAGGATGCGAAGGAAAAGTGCATATAAGGAACATGAATAATATTGATAAACATAACGGGGCCGTTGTTTTTATCGGGAACCATATGAGCATGCTTGAATCTTTCGTCCTTCCCGGTGTAATCTGTCCGCATAAAAAAATAAGTTTTGTAGTAAAAAAAAGCCTTGTGGATTATCCTTTTTTCGGATTAGTAATGCGTACTACAAGGCCGGTGATTGTTGGAAGAGTCGACCCTGCTGCTGATTTTAAAGCAGTAATGAACGATGGTTCGAAACTCTTAAAAGAGGGAAGGTCTGTTGTAGTTTTCCCGCAAAGTACGAGAAGTTCGGGTTTTAAGCCGGACGAATTTAACTCAATTGGAATAAAGCTTGCAAGAAAAGCAAAAGTGCCTGTGGTGCCAATTGCTTTGAAAACAGATTTTTGGGGAAACGGAAAAATATTTAAAGATGTAGGACCTTTAAACAGAGATAAAGGAGTATTTATAGAATTCGGAGAACCAATGGATATTAAGGGTAACGGCAAAGCTGAACACAAGAGTATAACAGAGTTTATTTCCGGTAAAATAAAAGAATGGGAAAATAAATATTAAAAACTGTCGTTATTCGGATAAATCATATGATCACTGTAGAAAAACTATATAAAAGTTTCGGCCGCCTAAGGGCTGTAAACGGGATTACATTCAGTGTCGAGAAAGGGGAAATACTGGGTTTCCTGGGGCCGAACGGCGCCGGGAAAAGTACTACTATGCGTATTTTGACCGGCTATCTTAAACCAACATCAGGTACAGTAAAATTTGATAATACCGATGTCGTATTATATCCGGAAGAAATCAAAGAGAAAATTGGTTACCTGCCTGAAACTGCACCTGTATATAAAGATATGACTGTTAAAGGTTTCCTGAAATTTATAGCTCGTATCAGACAGGTCCCGGATATCGATACCGCTATTAGACGGGTAGTGGAACTCTGCAGCATCAGCAGTGTGTATAGACGCCCCATAGAAACTTTGTCAAAAGGTTACGTACAGCGCGTATGCCTTGCCCAGGCACTCCTGCATGACCCTGAAGTACTTATTCTTGATGAACCTACAGACGGGCTCGATCCTATTCAGAAGAAGGAGATACAGGAATTGATAAAGAAAATGGGTGAGAGAAAAACGATCCTTATATCCACTCATATGCTTGATGAGGTAGAAGAATATTGCAATCGGATAATAATTATATCAGAAGGCAGGATCAAAGCTGAAGGGGATTTAAATAAAGTAAAAACATTTTCCGGCAATTCGAATACTTTAGTACTGGAACTGTCGAACGATAATGCTGTAAAGTTAGGTCCTTTCATCTTTAAAGATATTAAACAGTGTGACATTATGTTCACAAAGGAGTTATTCAACGATTCTGTTAAATACAGGTTTTTCCCTAACGGGAATATCTCTTTATTTGAGCTGATGTGGAAAACATTCGATTACCTCAGAGAAAACAATATCAATTTTATTGATTTTAAATATGATAACGGTTCCCTTAATGATGCATTTAGAAGCGTTGTTAATCCAAATTCAAAAACCATGCTGTAGACGACTGACGGGATGTCGAACGACACAAAAAGGCCGAAAAATTTTATAACTATGACAATATCAAATTTATCTTAACTGCTAACTGTTACAGGAAAGTATGCAGATATCATTCAGACAAATAAAAAATATATTCATCAGAGAAACAATTGTATATTTTACGACGCCTCCGGCTTATGTTTTTATAGTGATTTTTCTGCTTCTGTCCGGTTTTTTTACATTTGCAACTAAACCGTTCGGTGATCTGCTTAATTCGAATAATACTTCACTCTGTAATTCTTTTTTTATATATCATCCCTGGCTTTTTTTGATTTTAATACCTTCAATTGGAATGAGGCTTTGGTCTGAAGAGAAAAAAAGCGGTACAATTGAGCTGTTATTTACGATGCCGATAAGTTTTTTTGATGCTGTATTAGGTAAATATCTTTCCGCACTGTTTATTACATTAATAGCACTGCTATTAACTTTTCCTATTCCACTTACAGTTAACTGGCTTGGTTCTCCGGATAATAATATTATTTTATGCGGTTATGTAGCAAGTTTTCTGCTCGCCGGGTCATATTTGGCAATAACAGAGTTTTTTTCAGCAATAACAAAGAATCAGATTATAAGCCTTATTATCTCATTTGTCGTATGCCTGCTTTTAGTTTTTGTAGGACATCCTTCCGTTACAGATTTTTTTATAAAATGGGCACCGGTTTGGCTGACAGGATTTCTCTCCCGTTTAAGTGTATTCTCTCATTATGATTTGCTGCAAAAAGGAGTAATTGATATTAATGATATTCTATTTTTTCTTTCAATTATTGTTTTTGGTCTTATCGGGACCTGTTTGGTGCTGAAAAATAAGAAAGTTATTACCGGTGTAAAAATTATACTGATTTTAATTATTATTATTTCTATAAATGTTATCTCTGCTTCTCTTTTTACCGCGAGATATGATCTTACCCAGGACAGACTTTTTACGCTTTCTGAAGGGACAAAGAACATTTTAAAAAATTTAAAATTTCCCGTCACAGTCAGGTTTTACTGTTCATATAAAGACAATCGGCTGCCTGTTCAGCTTAGAGGCTATGCAGGAAGAATAAATGATTTACTTAAAGAGTATTCTATAATCAGCAATGGAAAGGTTAGAGTTGAAAAAATTGATCCTCTTCCTGATTCTGACTATGAAACTTCCGCTGTAATCGACGGAGTTACGGGTAAACTGCTGAAAGACGGGAAAAAATGCTATTTCGGGATAGCATTTAGCTGCATGGATAAAAATGCAGTTATTCCTTTCCTGAATCCTAATTCAGAAAAAAATGTCGAATATAAGATAACAAGGGCTATTTATGATGTTGTGAATTTTAAAAAGCCTAAGATCGGGATATTAAGCTCTCTCCCTGTGATGGGGGGATTTTCCGGCGTTGTAAGATTAGAAAGAAGTAAGAAAATTCCATGGATATTTGTGCAGGAGCTGCAGAAAAATTTTAATGTAGAAAAATTAGATTATGATTCGGATTGTATAGATGAAGACATTGATGTGCTGCTTGTTTTTCATCCTAATAACCTTTCTGCTGCAACAGAATTAGCTATAGACCGGTATATTTTAAAAGGCGGAAACATGCTCGCTTTCACCGATTCATATTGTATTTCGGAAAGCATTCTTTCCATGAATAAATATGTACCGGGAGGTGAAACTTCTCCGACCTCGTCAGATTTAAAAAAGCTTTTCAATGCCTGGGGAATAAAATTTACTAGGAAAGACGACGTTGTAATCTCTCCTCAGAATTCGTATAAACCTCAGACTTTTAAAGAAAAAGAACATCCTGCCGTACTGGAGCTTTCCGGTCCGGAATATTTAAATCCAAAAAGTATAGTTACCGGAAATCTTAATAAAGTTGACTTAATTTTTACCGGTGCTTTTTCCGGCAAACCGGTAAAAGGGTTAAAAAAGGAAGTCCTGATAAAAACAAATAAATATTCTGATATTTTCAGTGGATTCAATTTTAATACAGGAACAGGGTATTTGATGAGAAACTTCAAGCCTGATAACAAATGTAAAGAAGTTGTAATAAAGTTGTCAGGAAGCTTTCCCACAGCTTTTCCTGAAAAGAACAAAAACCTGGATGAAGATACTAAAAATCTTTTAAAATCGGTGAAACCTTCAACTGTAATTCTTGTAGGAGATGCGGATATGCTTTTTAATTCTTTTTGCGTGGCAAAAAATGAAATACGGGGAAGGTCGATACTGAATTTGATTAACAGTAATATAAGCTTTCTGCTCAATGCGGCAGATCAGCTTTCCGGTAGCCGGGATATTATAAAAATACGTACTCGCGGTGCTAAAAAACGGGATTTTGTTAAATTAGAAAAAATATTCAAGGCGGCTAAAAAGAAATACAGGAGACAGATTAGTGTCCTTGAACAGCAATTGCAGGAAACAAAACAGTATATAAAGAAGATTCAGGAGAATCAGGTTGAAGATAAACAGGTTAAACTCAGTGACAGCCAAATCAATACAATCAGAAAATATCGCATTAAAGAAAGAAATACAGCTAAAAAGCTAAAAGAGCTTAGGAAGCTTTTAAGAGAAAACCTCAGGCAGATAAAATTCAATATACAGCTTATTGATATTGCAGGTCCTGCTGGACTGGTTGTTGTGATTGGCTTAATAATTTGTATATTCCGTTTTAGAAGCTATAACCGTAAGGATTAAATGATAATGAACATAAGTAAATTTAAAAGGTTTTTAATAAAGAATCATTTGTATGTGCTTGTTGCAGCTGCGATTATACTGCTCGTTATCTCTGTTTTAATCAGGGATAATACTACAGGTTTTTTCCAACTGTATAAAACAAAAATCATAGGTAGAAAAGTTCTGCCCGAGCTGAATAAAATTAAAGAAATCGAAAAAATCATAATCTTTAAACCCGATAAAAGAAGAATAGTTATAAACAAGAAAAAAAAACAATGGGTTATTGTGAATTTATATAATTATAATGCAGATAAAGATAAAGTAAATTCATTTTTAGAAGAGTTGAAAGAGGCAAGGATAATTCAGGTTCAACCTAAAAGTATTACTGCTGTTAAAAAACTTGAGCTTGAATTGAAAAATATTGAGCAAAATGCTGAAAAGAGCATCGCAGCAAAATTAAAACTTTATGATAAAGAAAACAAACCAGTAACTGAGATCAGTATCGGAAAAAGAAGACTTGAAAAATTACCCGGTTCAAAGGGGAAATTATACTTAGGCAGATATGTTCTCTGTGATAACTACAGTGATATTATTTTTACCGACTGCCAGTTTACATCAACTGCATTTACAAAAAATGAATGGCTGGATAAACAGTTTCCGAAAATTAAAAATATCCGCATGATCAAACTGTACAGTAACGGCAGATCTGACTGGCAAATTCAACGAGGTTCTTACGAAGAACCTTTTGCCCTGCAGGGGATCAGAAATAAAAAGATTGAAGAATCTAAAATTTACAGGATAGAAAACGTCCTTAATAATTTTAGTTTCAAATCTGTAGCTGATCCGTCTCTTACTGTTGTTCAGACAGGGTTCGATAATCCCAAAATACTGTCCGTAGAAACTTTCTACTCCAAAAAATATATTATCAAAATAGGTAAGAAAGTAAATAACTTCTACTATGTAAAGATAGACGCTGTTGGACAACCTTTAAATAAAGTTTATAAAAACTGGGTTTATCTGATAGATTCTCGAAGAATTGAAGCCTTACTTGTCAAAAAGAAATTTTTCAAAAGCAAGCCTGAAAAAATCAGAAAAGATGCTTTCAAAATGCCAATAGGTTAAAGTACAAATAAGATCATTAAGAAGTAACGTATTAATAATCGCTGCAACAACTCTTTTCAAAAAAAAAGTACAGTTCAGTAAAGAACTGTACTTTAGATTGAAATTTTTTATTCTATGTCATTAAACAATGCATAATTTGGGTTAAAACAGGCCAACTATCCTGCCGTCGCTTTCGACATCCACATTCATATAACTGGGTTTTGAACCGAGCCCGGGCATGGTGCTTATTGCCCCTGTAAGAACATAGACGAAACCTGCTCCTGCTGAAAGTATAACATCTCTGATAGGGATAATAAAACCTTTTGGAGCACCTTTTATATTAGGATCCGCAGTAAGAGAATACTGTGTTTTAGCCATGCATATCGGCAGGTTCCCATAATTTTTTTGAAAACTCTCAAGTTTCTTCCTTGCTGTTTCAGAAACTTCAATACCGCCTGCTCCATAGATATTTTTGGAAATTTTCTTTATCTTTTCCACTAAAGGAAGATCATCTTCATAAAGCATTTTAAAATCAGTCTTTTCTTCGCAGGCTTCAACAATAGCCTCTGCGAGTTCTTTGCCGCCCTGACCGCCCTGTGGGTGCACTCTGCTTTCCGCAACCTTATACGCTCCGAATTCAAGAGCCTTTTTCTTTAGGAAATCAATTTCTTCTTGAGTATCAGTCGGGAACACGTTAATTGCTACTACCGGAGGTATGCCGTATACTTTTGCATGTTCGATATGGGCTTTTAAGTTTTCTGTTCCTTCTTCAAGTGATTCAAGATCCTGAGTAACGAGTTTTTCATCAAGCGGGTTACCCGGTACTATTCTAAACCTTCCGGAATGGCTCTTGATTGCGCGCACAGTGCATACTATAACCGCAGCATCAGGAGGATTATTTGAGTATCTTGTTTTTATATTACAAAATTTTTCAAATCCCATATCAGAACCAAAACCGCCTTCAGTAACTACATAATCAGCAAGTTTCAAGGCTACTCGGTCAGATACAATAGATGAGTTACCATGAGCTATATTTGCAAACGGGCCTGCATGAACAAAACATGGAGTGTGTTCTGTAGTCTGCATTATTGTCGGTTTGATTGCATCTTTCATAATAACAGCCATTGCTCCGGCAACCTTGAGATCATCTGCAGTAATAGGCTCGCCGTCAGTATTGTAGGCCATTATAACTCTGCCAAAACGTTTTCTCATGTCTTCAAGATTTTCAGCAAGCGCAAGTATTGCCATCAGTTCAGAAGCTACTGTAATATCAAAAGCAGTTCTGCGGGGGACGCCATTTTGGTTTGATTTTGTTCCGGGAGTTTGAAGGCCGATTTCAATACCTCTTAAGGCTCTGTCGTTCTGGTCGACAACACGCCTCCAGACAATATTATCTTTATCTATTTTAAGTGCTTTGAGGCCTGTTCGTTTTTCGAAGTCTTCATAGCCTTTTCTTTCTTCGTGGAAAAGCCTTGTGTCGAGTGCAGCAGCACCTAAATTATGGGCGGCCGATATTGCATGAATGTCTCCTGTAAGATTCAGATTAAAGTCATCCATCGGGATAACCTGGGAATAGCCGCCTCCTGCAGCGCCGCCCTTAATTCCGAAGACTGGTCCCATACTCGGCTGTCGAATACATGTAAATACTTTTTTACCGATAGCATTCAGTCCTAAAGATGAGCCTATTGTTGTTACGGTTTTTCCTTCACCGAGAGGCGTAGGGTTTATTGCTGTTACAATAACAAGTTTCCCGTTTGGTTTATCTTTAAGGCGGCTCAGAATATCGAGACTTACTTTACCCTTAGTATGGCCATAGGGTTCAAGTTCATGGGAGAGTATTCCGGCGGATTCTGCAATTTCACTGATAGGTTTTAACTCAGCTTCCTGTGCGATTTGAAGATCTGACTTCATTTTAACCTCCTTTTTATTTAAATGCGGTCTATTCGATAAACTTTACGGATATTTAATAAATTGTCAAACATTTTTAAAATAAATACATAATATTATGATAAGAGAATTCGGTTATTGAAGTTTTGATAATTTGTTTTAAGATTTAAATTTAAATATCGATTTGTCAAATGTACAAATCCGAAATTTCACCCCAGATTCTTGTGATTTAATTTGGTTTATTATTCCATATAATTATTAACAATTCAACGGCATTGAATTAACCGTTAATATAGGTTCTTGGAATACGAAACGAAATCATACATACTATTTCATAATTTATTGTATGAAGCTTTTCAGCAATATCTTCTGCATGTATGGAGTTATCAATTTGTGAACCTATTATAACGGCTTCATCTCCGATATTCACTTTGGGGATTTTATCAATATTTACCATGCATTGGTCCATGCAGATTGTACCGATAACAGGAGTTTTTTTTCCGTTAATCAGGACTTCTCCGTTTTTCAGCATTCTGGTCAGCCCGTCAGCATAACCTATGGGGAGGATAGCAATTTTTAAATCTTTATATGCAGTAAAATTGCAGCCGTAACCGACTTTTGTTCCTTTTGGTATAATTTTTGTCTGGGCTACTTCCACCTTAAGTTTCATTACAGGCTTTAATTTAATACTGCTTCTGTTTACATATTCTGAAGGGTAAAGACCGTATAGAGCAATTCCGGGTCTGACTGCATCGAAATGCGAATCGGGATGGTCTATTATTCCTGCACTGTTTGCTGCATGTTTTACCGGGATATTGATATTATTATTTTTTAGCATTCCGAGAAATTTTTTGTATTCACTAATCTGTGCAAAGGTAAATGTCTTATCATAGTTGTCAGCATCAGCAAAATGTGTATATATCCCTTCAATAAAAAGGCCGGGCAGTTTATTGATTTTTTTTATAATGTTCACTGATTCGATCTTTGATACAAAACCGAGCCTGGACATACCTGTATCAATTTTAATATGGACTGTCGCTGTCTTTTTAAGTTTTCCGGCATGCACGCTGATTTTTTGAGCAATAGAATAATCAAAAACAGTAAAAGTAACATTATTTATTATTAAATAATCAATTTCGTCATCGGTAGTATAACCAAACACAAGAACAGGGGAGGAAATATTATTTTTTCTGAGCTGTAAAGCTTCACTTGCCCGTGCTACAGCAAGAGAATCGGCACCGAATTTTAATACTGCGCGGGCAATTTTAACTATTCCATGACCGTAGGCATTAGCTTTAACAACTGCTATAATTTTGGTTTTTTGTCCGACATAGTCTCTTATTTCTTTCACATTCTGTTTAAGAGCATTTAAATCAATTTCTGCAGTAATAGGATATCTTCTCATAAAGTTCTGCCGAGATATATCATAATTCATTGTTATTTAAGGTTTAGTTTTAAAAAACAGTCATGAATCTGTTTTTTCTTTTTCCTGAGCATGAAAACGTTTTCCAAGAACAGACATAAAAATAAGACTTAGTATTGTTACAATGGCAGAAAGTATAAGCACGTACAAATAACCTATACTGTCAGCAATAAATCCGGCGGCTAATGCTGCAATAAGACTTGACATCGCAGTGGCCGCAGTAAAAATGCCTAATGCTTCCCCCTGAGACAGGTCAGACAGTTTTGTCACTATTGCTGTACCTACTATTATTAATGGAGACCAGGCAACAGGAAGGAACATAAAAGTAATCGGTACCAGAAATTTATCCGCAGGAATTGGGAAAATGGCAAGGATCATCATTCCCAGTGCTGCAACAAGAGACATAATGATACCTATAATAATAACTGTAACTTCACCTTTTTTTTCCGCAAGCCAACCTGAAATAGGGCATGCCGGAACCGCTATCACTGATCCTATGGCAAAATATAGGGATGACTTGGTAGCATTTAGGTGAAATACATTTGCCATAAGGAGAGGGTATAAATTATATATTAACCAGTTTCCAAGCATAACCAGTATCCATGCAGTCAAATAAAGAGTGAGCAGAGAATGCAGTTTTTGAGGGAAGCGCTGAACGATGTTCTTAAAATGTGGTAGATGCTTTAACAAAGAAGCAATACTCCGTGCACCGGTAGGCCCTGGATTTTCAGGAGTACGTTTAAATTTTTTTCTTTTGGAAGTATGCGGCAGCTGGAATAAACCAATAATCAGGCTGGGAATCATTAAAAGGCCGGCAAGGTACAAAGCTGTGGCTGCATCTTTGCTTAGCAGAAAAGCAAGGAATAAGCCGCCTGCCTGTCCTACGCCAAAAAACATCTGTAACCAGCTTACCCTGCTGTCCCATTCCGGTTTCGGCTGAAATTCCACAATAAACATCTCTGATACAGTATTGGAAGCACCGACACCGAGTCCAAGAAGAAATACCATAAGGAGCCATGTCAGCATATTTGGAAAAAGCGGAAATATCCCCACTCCTAAACCGACAAGTATATAACTGCTTATATAAACACCTCTGTGCCAGTTTTTTTTATCACTTAGCCATCCGAAAAAAGGGGAAAGCATCTGTGCAAAGTAAAACATTGCAACGACTATACCCGCTTCGGAGGGGCCTTTATATTTAGCAACTATAATTGGCAGGAAAATTGGAGCAAGCCCCAGGCTTATTCCTCCCTGTGCAGAAAATCCAATGTACCATATTTGAGAATAACGCTTTAAAGAATTCCAAAATGTCATAATATTACTCTTATATTTTAAATTTTTATTATATTTGCTAATTAGCTTTTACACGAAAGGGCGAAATTTCTGTTTCATCCGATCTCGGCAGAGATAAACCCTTTTCCTGAAACTTATTTATTATTCTAATGGGAATCCCCATAGGGTGTAAACATCCTGAATAATAATTTAATGATTTTTTTTAAATCTGTGAATATTAACCCAAAGGTGTATATGTATGGAAGAATATATTATGAGTCCTGTAAGGCTTCTGAAAGAAAGAATATCTCAGTATATAAACAATGAAATAACTGCTAATGAACTAAAGAAAACAACTGCTGGTTTCGGTATATACCTACAGCGGAATAAACTTTTTATGATACGTGTAAGGATAACCGGTGGAGAGCTGTTAACCGAAAATTTGATGAATATTTATAAAGTTGTAAGAGGTTTCAATTTGGCTTATATAAGACTGACTACAAGACAGGATATACAGCTGCATGATGTTCCACCTTTAAAAGTAAAAGAAATCCTTGATCAGCTGATAAGTAAAGGTTTTGTTTTTAGGGGAGGCGGAGGCGATACGTTTAGGAATATTGCTGTTTCCTATGATAGCGGTCTTTCACTTAATTCTGAATTTGATGTGTTGCCGTATGCAGAAGAACTGACAAAGATTGTATATAAAAATGATAAGGCTTTTTCCCTTCCCAGAAAAATCAAAATAGCATTTTCTTCAGATGAAAATGACAGTGCTTTTGCAAAATGGAGTGATATCGGATTTATCGCAAAAAAAGACAGTAATAATATAAATGGATTCGAAGTTTTTATTGGTGGAGGCATGGGAAGAAACAGTATGAAAGCGGTTAAGGCATTTGATTTTATTCCGGCTGCAGAATGTTTTAGATGTGCAAGTGCGATGATTGAGCTTTTTTATAAACACGGAAACAGGAAAGATAGAAGCTGTGCAAGAATAAGATTTTTGAAAGAGGAGATGGGAGAAGAAAATTTTGTTCAGCTTTTTAAAAAAAAATTTAAAAACATAGAAGGAAAAATAGCAATTCCGATAATAAAAAATAGAGATTATATAAAAATCTTTACTGACAGCTATGGATTCAGAGAAACTGAATGCGAAGACAGCTGTGAATATAAAAACTGGAAGAAGGTATTTACTGAGCTGTCTTGCTGGAAAGATTTCAGGATAGTAAGGGTGCCGGTTACTAACGGAAATTTAACTGAAGCGGATTTATCTTTTCTTGTTAAAGCCTTCAGCGAATATCGAATAAAATGTTTAAGAATAAACAGGATTCATGAATTATGTTTTTTAATCAAAAGGGAGCTATTGCCTGCTTTATTTCAACATTTAAAAACATATAAAAAAGGTAATTTTACAGAAGTTACTTTTAGAAATCACCTGTTATCATGCATAGGTAATACAGTATGTCCTATAGGAATGACTGATTCACAGTCTATTGCGCGAGAAATATCGATTGTACTTGACAAAGAATTTTCAGACAATATACAGGAAAGATATAGAAAACTTGTAAATGAAATAAGCATTTCAGGGTGCGGTAATTCATGCGGGAATCCCGAAGTTTTCGGGATATCAGTAGCGGGCTATAAGAAGAAAATTGACGGGGTATTAAAGGATTTCTGCAGGATTCGGATAAAAAAACAACTGCTGAAACAAAATGATGAGGATTACTTGGCTGAATTACCTGTTACTGAATTGAAATCAGTAATAAAAGATATATCTGAAAGGTTAAAATAAAAGAGAAGTTGTGGTTTTCCCGGGTGATGGGATAATGTGGTGGGGATAGGGAGATTTGAATACCGGAAAAACCACAAACTAAAACTACAAGTTGAAAGTAATTTTTCAAACAGTTTTTTAAAAAAAAATGTTTTTTTTTAAAAAACGACCTGTTCTAGTATTTTTATTAAAGTACTGTTTTTCTTCGCGGACAGTTTACATTCGGCACCAAATGGCAACGTAGCTGTAGGAAAACAATGGCCGGCCTTAAAATTATATATCACAGGTTTGTCATAGTCTTTGAAAAATAGAGAAAAAACCTCTGTTAAATCAAAGTCTCCATTTTTTTCTTTATTACAGTTTTTAAAATCCCCTAAAATGACACCTTCACAATCATTAAAAATATTACAGTGTTTTAAGTGACAGAGCATTTTATCTATCTTATAAGTGTACTCGTTGATATCCTCTAAAAATAATATCCTGCCTTTCGCATTCAATGAATATTCAGTGCCGAGTGTATCTGAAGCAAGGGTTAAACTTCCGCCGGTGATAGCTCCTTTGCATGATCCCTGTACCAACACTTTAATTTCTTCACCGGGAGGATTTGATAAACAGTCTGCTCTGCCTTCTACAATATTCAGAAATGAGTTTTTAGTAAACTCGTCAAATTTGTCTGCAATATTTGACATTAACATAGGACCGTGTACGGTTGCTAAGCCTGACACTTCACTAAAAGCACAATGTAATGTAGTTATATCGCTGTAGCCAATAAAAAGTTTTGGATTGTTTTTAATTATATCAAAGTTAATGTATTCTATAATCCTGCAACTGCCATAGCCGCCTCTTAGGCAAAGTACTGCATTTATATTTTTATTGTGGAACATTTCATTAATGTCGTCAGCTCTTAGCTGGTCTCTGCCGGCAAAGTTATACCAAGAGGTGCTGCAGCTTCTGCCTGTTTTTATTTTATATCCAAGTTTTTTCAAGTTTTCGATACCATTTCTATACTGTGATTCAGGTGCATAATTTGCCGGGCCGACAATTCCTATAGTATCTCCTTTGCACAGTTTCTTCGGTTTTAACATATTTTTTCTCCATATATTTGCTGTACTTGAATCTGAAAGAGCCATAAAATAATAAAGTGTAATTGTAAAAAGATAAATAGCTGATATAAATATATTTGTTATATTATGATAATATAATTAGAATATTAACAATATTAAACTATTCATTTTTTTAATGCGGAAATATGTATTATTAATTTTTTTATCTGTTGTGCTTTTTGGTCCTTTATGCCGGACTCAGCTGTTTGCCACTGCAGGAAATTTTAAAGGTATTACCGGTGGTAGCAATGTAGAACATATCGGAATACTTGCAACAGTTAATGGAGAACCTATTACCCTCCTTGATGTTTTGAAAATATGCAGCTATGAGGAGGCAAGGCTTCCGTATATGTACCAGGGAAGAAAACTTGATGTAGAAGTAAAAAAACTCAGGATGGCAGCTCTCGAGAAAGTTATTGAAAACAAACTTGTTTATACTTACTTTAAATCAAGAAAGTTTGACCTTCCGAAAAACTATATCCAGATGTATTTGGATAAAATAGCTGAATCATACAATGTTAATGACCAGAAGTCACTGAAAGAAATGCTGGAATCGAAGGGGCGAAATTATGAAGAGTTCAAAAAGGAAGCATATCAGAATGCTGCTGTTAATGCAATTGTAGGTGAAATGTGTTACAGAAACATCTACGTTACCCCGAGAGAAGTTTACAAATATTATAAAAAGAACAGAGAGAATTTTGTAACTCCGGATCAGATAAAAGTTCAGGTACTTAAACTCAAAAAGGACGGTATGCATAAAAAAAACCTCGATACACTTGCTGATTCTCTCGCTGCAACTTTTAGAGAAGGTGATAAGCAGTCGTTCAATGATGCGGTACTGATGTATTCCGAAGGACCTGAAGTAAAAAACGAGGGGAATATAGGATGGATTGATAAAAATAAAATACGGGATGATTTTGCTGATTCTGTTACGAAACACCAGGTTGGTGATATAATAGGTCCCATAAAAACAACTAAAGCTTACTATTTTCTCAGGTTAGACGATAAAAAAGACAAAATTGTTCAGAGTTTTACAGATGCCAAAAAAAGAATTCGCAAGAAACTTCTGCAACAGAAAAAAGAGAAAAAATATACTGAATTTATCAATTCACTGAGAAAAAAAGCAAGTATAAAATATTTTGTTAATTAGAGGCTCCACGAAAAGGGTTTCATAGCTTTGATTTTCTTACGCTTTTGTGCCTGTTTTCTAAATATATTATAAAATTATTTGATCAAATGCGATACAATTTTATATGATTGGCGAAACTTATATTTCAGTTAAAAGAATCAATTTAATTTTAATTTTATTTCTTACTCCTGTTACTTCTGTATTAGCCATGGAAAAAGTGCAAGTGCTGCTCATGGATGGAGGATTAAACTCGTTAGGTACTGTTGCCACTGTGAACGGCAGGGCTGTTACGCTTCTTGATGTATTGAATATTTGCGGCACTGAAGAAAAAAAACTGCCTTATATGTATAACAAGAAGGAAGCACAGGAGCAGGCATATTTATTACGACAGGCCGCCCTGGAAAAACTCATTGAACGTAAACTTGTCTTTTGTGATTTTTTATCAAAAGGATATCGTTTCCCTGTAGGTTTCATGCAAAAATATTTGGATAAGATCGCTGTTGCTCATAAGCGTCCTAATGCTGCCGCATTAAAAAAAATGATTGAGTCCAGAGGTGAAAATTTTACTCGTTTTAAAAAAAAAGCTTATGAAAATGCTGCAGTAAATTCCATGTTATACCTGAAATGTTATAAGGATGTCTTTATCACTCCCAAGAGAATCTATAATTATTATAAAAAAAATATAAATAAATTTAATAAAAGTGCGAGAGTAAGACTGCAAATATTGAAAGTTGTTAAAAAGGGGCTTCACAGGAATGAAATTGATTCATTCATTGCAAAATTACAAGGCAAGCTGAACAATCCAGATGAAGAAACATTTACCGAATTCGCAATAATGTACTCCGAAGGACCTAATAATATAAAAGGAGGAGATATCGGATGGATACCGGTAGATAAGCTGAGAAAAGATTTTGCTGCAGCTCTTAGAGGGGCTTTAATAGGGGAAACAGTAGGGCCGGTTAATACAGAAGAAGCATATTTCTTTATAAGAATAAAAGATAGGAAAAATGAAGATATCGTAACCTACCGCAATGCCAGGAAAAGCATTAAACATACATTGACTGTGAAACAACGAAAAAAAGAATATGACTCATACATTAAAAAACTTAGGGGAAAAGCTGATATAAAATATTTTTAAAAGTATTTTCGGGAAAGTTTGAACAGCAGTCCGAATACGAATCCTAACCGCTCTGTCCTTAACTAAGTGATTGCAACATCTAAATATTCTCTGATATTATTAAAACAGATTCCTTCAATAATATCTTTCAGAAATTTTTCATTGTATGGATATTCGCCGTTTTCTACCCAATTACCGATAAGGTTGCACAGAATCCTTCTGAAATACTCATGGCGTGTATACGAGAGAAAACTTCTTGAGTCTGTAAGCATACCGAGAAATCTTCCCAGAACTCCAAGGTTTCCGAAGCAGATGAGCTGTTTCTGGATTCCATCTTTCTGGTCATTAAACCACCATCCTGTACCAAGCTGAATTTTTCCCGGGACTTCGCTACCCTGAAAGCAGCCGAGAACCGTGCCCAATACAAAGTTATCCTTAGGATTTATATTGTAGAATATAGTTTTAGGAAGAAGATTTTTCATCTCAAGAGCATCAAGAAGTTTAGATATATTCTTGGAAAAATTAAAATCACCTACTGCATCAAAACCTGTATCAGGGCCAAGCTTTTCATACATTCTTGTATTATTATTTCTAATAACTCCTATATGATACTGCATAACCCAGTTGCGTTTTGCATATTCTTCACCGAAAAATAAAAGCATTTTAGTTTGATACTTCTTAATTTCTATGTCGGTTAAAGCTTTTCCGGCAAGTGCTTTCTGGAAAATACTGTCTATTTCGCTGTTATTATATTTATAAAATGCAACATTTTCCAGGCCATGATCTGAAAGCCTGCAGCCTACTCCGTGAAAAAAATCAATTCTTGAAATTAGAGCAGAAAGCAGGCTGTCAAGGTTTGTTATATCGTTGTTTGTGACTTTTGCTAATTTTTCTAACCATTCAAAAAAAACAGGATATTTGTGGATATTGACAACCTTATCAGGCCTGAAAGCAGGAAGAACCTTTACATTAAAATTATTGTCTTCTTTTATCTTTTTATGATTTTCGAGTGAGTCAGCAGGATCATCTGTAGTGCATATAGCTTTAACATTTGAATTAACAATAATGTTTCTAACAGAAAAATCCTGTGAATTAAGTTTATTGTTACATTCATACCAGATTTTCTCTGCCGTATCACCGTTGAGCGGTTCATCAATATTGAAATATCTTTTAAGTTCCAGGTGAGACCAGTGGTATAGAGGGTTGCCTATACAGTAAGGTAAAGTTTCAGCCCATTTCTGAAATTTTTCCCTGTTGTCAGCATCACCTGTAATATAATGCTCTTCAATACCGTTTGACCTCATTGCACGCCATTTGTAGTGGTCTCCGCTAATCCAGATTTCCGTAATATCGCTGAAGGCTTTGTCTTCAGCGATTTCCTTTGGAGATACATGACAGTGATAATCGAAGATCGGCATATCTTTTGCATATTCGTTATACAGTTTTACAGCAGTACTGCTGTTTAAAAGGAAATTTTCGTCCATAAATTTCTTCATATAGTAAAACCTTTATATAAAAAAAATGTAATTGAAATCGTGTTTTGATTTGTTGATTATATTATATGTTAGTTTTATACTCAAAGCAAAATGATTTCTCTGAGAAATTAACTTTATAAAAAAGAAAGCGGCTTGCTGTTATGAAAATCCTGTCAAAATTAATATTACCGGTGGGGTTGGTCATAGCCTTGATTTTCTCGCTTGTTTTGCCTGAGCCCGGAATAATAAGTAAAAGTTATTTTGGGATAGAATTAACTGTGATAACTATTTTTTTAATTAGTGGCTATTTACACAGATTTGATGAAATAAGTTTTAATGGCAAATTTTTGTTGTTTCTTATATTGGCTGCGGTTTCGAATCTTCTAATCCTGCCTTTTATCGGTTATTTTTTAGCAAAAACCTTTTTGTCATGCGCCTTTGCAGTCGGTGTAATTGTAATTGTTTCAATGCCGCCGACTTTATCTTCAGGTGTAGTGATCACAGAAACCGCCGATGGGAATTCCGTGCTTGCGATACTGTTAACAGTGGGACTTAATATTTTAGGGCTTATAACTATACCGTTAATGATCAGCTATTTTTTCAGTAATACTTCATCTGTTCATGTTGATCCTTTGACCTTGTTCTGGAAATTATTGGTTGTAATTTTTATTCCTTTTACGGCGGGCAGGTTGATTAAAAAAAAAATATTCCCGGATATAAAGGGCATAAAGTATATAAAACTGATACCTCCGCTGGCTGTAGTTTCTGCTGTCTGGATGGGCCTATCGGCATCTTCCGAGAATTTATTCAAGGTCGATATATTTAATTTATATATATTAGTACTGTCCGTTATGCTTATTCACTCGGTATTTTTGGTATTCAATTATATAATTTCTGTAATATTTAAAACTGACAAAAAAGACATTGAGGCTTTTATATTTGTAGTTTCTCAAAAAACTATGCCATTATCGATTATGGTATTAGCTACTATGTCTGATGCAATGGGGAAGGGCATTATTGCCTGTATGATTTACCATTTTATGCAGATTTTATACGATTCAGTTTTAGCATCATTTATTTCAAAAAGAAAAAACAAATCTGTTACTACTGAAACAGGACAGGCGGACATCTCTACGAATCCTGGCTGTTGATAAAACTTTGACCACCGAGCATATAAACAATATTTGTTATATGACCTCTCATAAAGGAAGCATAAATCGGATACGCTAAAATATCTTTTTGACAAAATATACACACTACGATTGAGTTTTCGAGATTTTCGTAAAATCAATCGTTATATTTTAATTACTGATTCTCGAGCTTATCATTCGACACAGGTCATACAGTATGATGTGATGGATAAATAAATTAAATCGGCTTTATTTATACAAAAGGTTATATGCTCTTTGATGTTCAGTGTTTTTTTTACTTAAAAGAGTTCTGACCAGCTCGGAGAGGTTAAGTTTGATTTATACTTCAAAAGCTGTTTTGCTTTTCCTGTCCAGGTATCAACTATATACAATTGGGATTTATAATTCAGTCTACGTGAGCATATAACATGCCGGCCGTCCGGTGCCCAGGATGGACTCATCCAGTCCCCGGCTGCATTTATATTTACAGCTTCGGACTTTTCTCTTCTGACGTCATATACTGCAAGAGTATACTGCTTTCCAAAACGCGCCGAATATACAATTTTATTGCCGACAGGCGACCAGTCAGGGCTTACAGCTTCACTGCCGACTGTGGGTAATTTCATCCTTTTACCGGACTTTAAATCATAAACATAGAGTAAAGGCCTTCCAATCCCTTTGTCTGATACATAACAAATAAGATCACTCTTCGGGGACCAGCACGGAGTTCCTTCAACGGCACTGTCTTTAGTGATTCTGAGAGTTTTGCTCCCTCTGAGTTCTTTGATGTAAAGCTCCACCTGCCTGTCACGGCTGAGGATTAAGGCTATGTATTTTCCGTCAGGTGATACGGTCCCACCATTATTCAGTCCAGGAAAAGAAGCTAAATTGTAGGTTTTGCCTGTCTTGAGATATTTTCCGACAATATCAGTGTAAGTGCTTTTATAGAGAGTATATGTTATCAGATTGTTATTTAAACCCCACGAGGGATCAAGAGACAAGGTCCTGTTATTGGTAATTCTTTTTATTGCTGACCCGTCAAAATTACAAATATATATATCCTTATTTTTACCGATTTGAACATTAAAAGCTATTTTAGAGTTACATATTCCGGGTATTCCGAACAGTTTTTTAAGTATTGCATCTGTAATTATGTATGATTGTTTTTTCTTATTCTTTTTCTCGTTTAAAGCAAACCTGTAATTATTTCCGATTATATTATCCTTTACCTCGATTATTATTTCCCCTGAAGATTTATAGCCGCTGATTATATACTTGCAGTTCTGTTTATTTTTCCTGCACCTGAACCAGCCGCTTTTTTTTAAACTGGTTTTTATATGACTGCCTAAAGTTCGCTCACCTGTAATGCCGGCAAAATAGATTTTCGGATTAACTTCAGTTGCTCTTTTGATTACAGTTACCCTGCTGAAAATTACTGTCTGAATAGAAAAAAAGAATAGAAGAATCAAAACTGTTTTTAGCTTCATAAATGTCACCTTTACTATTGATTTGATGTTGCGCGAAAAGCTCTTACGGTTCATTTCTGCTGAGAACGCATTAGTTTGAAGTTCCGGCTGCATGGAGAATTGCCAATCCGAATATCCGATTTATTAATAAAACATTCGTTTATAACAGGACACTTCAAATTCCCGGTTCCTCAATAACAAGTAATACAAAATATTTAAAATCTAAATTTGTTTATTAAAAAAAACAAACGTCTTTTATCGCTTTTTTCGCATAGTGGTTCAAATAAAGAGCATTAAACTTTATTTTCATATCATCCGATAAACCTGTCCTGTCGAACGACGGGATGACAGGCTGTCTTATGTCCGGGCTGCTTATTGCTTAGTTTAATTTGTACCATCTTTAAAAATCTATTATGATTCTTGAAAAATATTAGCTGCAAAGGGCAGTGCTTTAAATAAGCTACCTGTTGTAAACTGAATGTTTCTATATATTATATTATATTTCGAAAATTAAATCGCCTCTGTATACATAAAGCCATTTGTAAAGTTTAATGCTTATTCCGGGTTGAATAATTTCCGTTTCGACTGTAGTATTTAAATTATATATTAGAGATTTAATAATTAAGATATCGGTTTTTCTTATGGAAGCAGGCGGCTATTTTGTTCCTCATATAATGACGCTTATAGTTTTGTTTTTTATTGCAGCCTGTTCAGGTATTTTACTGAAAAAGCTGAAGTTCCCGTTTACTATAGGGCTTGTGGTTATTGGTATTGTTTTTGCCGGCATTGTAGAAAATGTCGAAGTATTCAGGGTTGCTGAAGATATTTCACTTTCTCACGATATTATTTTTTTTATAATTCTTCCGACTTTAATTTTCGAAGCTGCAGTTAATATTGACAGTAGACTGCTTGTGAAAAATCTGCCACCTGTATGTATTTTAGCAATTCCGGGATTGATTATATCAACGGTAATTATCGGCATTTTTATGACATCTTTTACTCCGTTGCTGTTAGGTCCCGCAATGCTTTTCGGAGCATTAATCTCCGCCACAGATCCTGTTGCGGTAATTGCACTTTTCAAAGAAATAGGTGCGCCCAGACGCTTAACAATGCTTGTTGACGGTGAAAGCCTTTTTAATGATGCAACAGCAATAGTGGTTTTTAATATTATAATGGCTGTAGTTGCTTCAGGCATTGCTCTGAATTTAGAAACTCTTGCTTCTGCTGTATTAAGCTTTTTATATGTATTTTTTGGTGGACTTTTCGTAGGACTGTTTATCGGTTTTTTTATAACAAAATTTATTAATTTATCAAAAGGTCAACCGTTAATTCAGGTGGCGCTTTCTACAATTACAGCATATGCTGCTTTTGTTATTGCTGAACACTATCTTAAGGTGTCAGGTGTTATGTCAACATTGGCCGCAGGATTGACTGTAAGCTGGTACGGAAGCACAAGTTTTTCTACAGAAGTAAAAGAATATATGGAGCAGTTCTGGGAGTTTGCAGCGTTCGCTGCAAACAGCTTCATTTTTCTTCTCCTCGGAGTATCAGAATGGCGGCTTTTAATTGGCCATGGCCATTCCGATTACCTTGCCTTGTATCTGTTAATTACTATTGCGATTGTTACTTTCGCCAGAGCCGTTGTTGTATACGGCCTGATTCCACTGCTGAAGCTTCTACCTAAATATGAGAGAATTAATAAGAATTATCAGACCGTTATTTTCTGGGGAGGTTTAAGGGGAGCTGTACCTCTGGCACTTGTTCTAAGTTTAAGCCCTGTTTTTAAAAACCATCAGTATATTACTGAATATACATTAGGAGTAGTGCTTTTTACACTTCTCATCCAGGGAACTACCACTAAACCATTAATGTCTTTTTTGGGACTTAACAGAAAGAGTCTTTTTGACAAAATTTTATTTCTCAGAGGAAAACTTGAGGCAATTAGCAGGGCTAAACAAATTATAATGAAACTTACAGGCCAGAGCTATCTGCAAAAGAAAGTTTTATTTGGTGCGAAAAAAGAATATGATATCAGAGAAAAAGAAACAATTAGGCGGCTTAACGAACTTCAGAAAAACAGCAGCTTTAATATTGAAACAAGCAGGAAGCTTTTATGGTTTCAGGCCATTTCTTTTGAACAGAAAGCTTATAATCTATTGTTCAGGAAAGGTCTGATATCCGAATCTATGATTCGGGAGCTCACACTTAACATTGAATATGAAAGGGATAAAGTACGACAGGGCGTATTCCCCGAAGTTAATATTTCAGCCGTCCCGCTTGAAATACGAATACGTAACTTTTTTATTGGAGCGGCTAAGATTGTTCTCCCTAAAAACGAATTTATTAAACTGCTCAGAGAAAAAACACTTTCCGCTAAATACGAGCTGACGCTTGCAATGATTACCGCTAATAATCATATAAGTTCCGAAATAAGTAAAATGCCCCAGTTTTACGGCAGACACAGCTCTATTGTTAAAGAATGCCGTGACTTTTACAAAGAACGTGCCAATTTAGCGATACAGCAGAGGAGAAAACAGGAAAAATATCACAAAATCCTGGATTTGCAATCCAGTACTGTTTACAGAGCCGCCCTTAATGCTGAAATGGAAGCTGTAGAACAGTTGTCTTCTAACGGCAATATACCGGATAATGTTAAAAATATGCTCAAATCAGAAATAGAAAAAAATATTTCTGTAATGTAATATAACAAATGATATATTAAACCTGTTTCCTGAGCCTTTTTATAGTGCTGCCGTACTGGCCAAGAACTTCGAAACCTAGTGATGTGCGCAGATATTCTGAAACGCCACGTATGCCTTATATGGTTTATTAATGTCAACCAGAGATGTACTGTAAAAGCATTTTGCGGATTAAGGTTATAAATACTGAGGTAAATGACCTCTTTTCCCCGAATAGTAAAATTGATAATACAGCTTTGCCCCAGCACCTTTGATTATCAAATTATAAAATATAACTTGCTTAAAATAAAAGTATTATTAAATTAAGTACTTCAACTTAAATTTTATATTATTCAGTTCACTCTTATATCAGAATATATTTTTTCATCTATAATTTTAACAATATTTTTTTAAAGGAGTTTTAACAAAATGTTATCAATTATTTTATCTTTTGGAATCGCCGGGATTGCAGGAATATTAACATTTAAATATACAGAGTATAATGCTAACTGGGGTATACTTGTCTTTGTTGCTACATTTGTAGTACTTCAGATACTCACCAGCCTGCTGGTAAGGAAAATTGTAAAAAAGAGAACTGAAAAAATACAGAAAATAATTGAGGATGGCCAGCAGAAGCTTAACAGGAAAATTCATTTCTATCAGCAGAAGCCGAAAGGCGGAATGAAAACAATGCAGAAACTCCTTGAAAAAGAGCAGCATGTTTTTATAAAACAGGCACTGGACAAAACAAAATGTCTTGAACCACTTTACAGCTGGAACATTCTTCTTAAAAAACAGGTTGCTACTATGAGGTTACAGTTTTACTACCAGCTCAGACAGTTCGATAAAGTAGACGAACTGCTTAATAAAGCTATGTATGTAGACCCAATGTCAGTTGCAATGAAAATAGTAAGACTGTATAAGAAGGGTGATCCGAAATACAAAAAAGTCTTTTACAAAAAAGTAAAAAAATTCAAAAAAAATGATCAGAATGTAATTCTTTATGCACTTTATTCATGGATCCTAGTAAAAAAAGGCGAAATTGAAGAAGCTATAAATGTACTGCAAAAAGCTAAGGAAAAGACAGATAATGAGCTTCTTACCAGAAACTGGCAGGCATTAGTCAATGGAAAAATCAAGAAATTTTCCAACGCCGGATTGGGTGATCAGTGGTACTCATTGTATCTCGAAGAACCAAAGGCACAAAAACCAAAGCAGCGCGTTGTAAGAAAAAAAGGCGCATTTTAAAGGTAAGAATAATTCAATCCGGATTATGCAGATGTGCTGTAGCTGCAAGGTGACAAAAAACAACAGTATTATCTACTGCATACCAGTCATGCGACGGTACTTGAATTGCTGTTAACGAAGCAGATATAGTGCAATGCATAATTTGGATTAAAAGCTGTGCAGTAATATAGCCTGAATCAAAATATTAAGCATTTGTCTGTGAAAAATCATAAATCTTGTGACATGATTATCATAACAAAAAAAAGAAGAATCAAAACCCTGAAACACCTTTCCGTGGACCGTCTCACCTGAAACAAGAATTAATATATCAGTATTTAAATGGAAAATATAAGATATTAAGTAAACGATGCTGTATTTCGGCACGCTAAGCCGTCGCCCCGGAGTAGCGGGGCTATGGCTCACCCTGCTCCGTAACGTTTAGGCACTGCGCAGGGCAGGCAGGTTTTTAGACTTAACTATCATCGAGTATTACGGTAAAAGATCGCGGCCTACCGGTTTGTTTCAAATAGGATTAAACTTTGTCGGACGAAGAACAACACAACGCTAATTACCCTTTATATTCACCACGGTTTTTGTCAAGCCATCTGCGGTGAGCCCAGAGCCACTGTTCAGGGCATTCGCGTATAATTTTTTCGAATTCATCGTTTATCTTTATTGTAAGTCGTTTTATGTCTTCGTGTTTATTTCCGCTCGGTTCAACTTCAAAGGGTCCTCTTATCAGGAGTTCAAAATGAAAATCACTGTCAAGTCTTCTTGTGACTATAAGCATTAAAGGGGCACCGGTTTTTACGTGAAGTGTGGCCGGTGTATCGTGAGTCATAGTCGGGTGATGAAAAAAATCAGATTTTATTCCAACATCATTGCCCGGGTGCTGGTCAATCAGTATACCGAGCAGCTTTTGCTGTTTTAAGCCTTTTAGCATATGCCTTACTGCTTCTTCTTTAGGGTAAATTTCCTGTCTGAATTTTCCTCTTTTCCTGAAAATATAATTATTTAGTTTAGGATTGTCCATTTTTCTCCCAATACTGACTATAGGCCTGAAGAGTATCGAAAGGCTGAGACCGGTGATTTCCCAGTTCCCGTAATGCGCGCTCGCACATACTGTCCCTCTGGGATCTAAAAGGGCTTTCCTGGCCTTTTCGGAAATATTATATGTTATATATTCATGCATATTTCCCGGAGTCAAAATGTTATGGAGTTTTACAAATTCTATTGCAACTTTTCCAAGATTTATAAAACTTTGAAGTGCAATTCTCCTTGCTTCTTTTTCACTGTCCGTAATCCCGGAATGTAGAATGTGCTGTTTGGTTCTATTCCTATGTTTTTTATCGCAGTAATAAAAGATTCTACAACAGATTTCATTTAAGAAATAACATATTTTCAGCGGTATGAATTTAGCCAGCTCTATTCCTAATCTGGAGGCGGCATATTCAAAATTGATCATAAATTTACTTTTTGGTTTTTTCATCAGCTTTCTTTCTGCTTAAAAATTTTTAATTTTAATTATTTGTAGCTTACTGCTTTTATTGTTTTAAAAACCGATACAAATAAAATACAGTATGGTTAATACACAAGTGTATGCGATTTTATGATTTTTGTCCTTCGTAATTGATGAACTTGAACATACACTTTATTTTTCGAGAAACATTTTGATTTCGGAATAAATATGAAAAATATTTATAAAGTTCAAATGTCGTTGAGGATTTAAGATTATTGGATTAAATTCAGAACAGTTTGCAGTACTTTAACTAATTGCTGCTATTGCGACGGCAAAAAAAACTAAATACGGGATGAAGGTATTTCTACTGATTCATGAAAATTCTTGTTTCCCGGATTTAATTTTCTACAGGTTCAATAACATCTGTTCCCATATATTTTCTAAGAGGTTCAGGTACAACAACACTTCCATTCTTCTGCTGAAACTGTTCAAGTATTGCTGGGAAAAGCCTGCTCGTTGCCAATCCTGAAGCATTCAGAGAATGAATAAATTCATTTTTACCTGTTTTTCTTCTTTTAAATTTAATATTTCCTCTTCTTGCCTGGTAATCAAGAGCGTTTGAAGCCGAACTTACTTCTTTGTATTCGTTCATGCTCGGAATCCATACTTCAATATCAAGGGTCTTGGACATCGATGCGCTGCAGTCTCCGGCGGCCAGGGCTGAAACCTGGTGATGAAGGCCTAAACCTTTCACTAAACGTTCCGCCTTTCCCACCAATTCTTCAAGAGCAGTTTCAGAAGTTTCAGGTGTAGTGAATTGAAACATCTCAACTTTATTAAACTGATGACCTCTTATCATTCCTCTTTCGGCTGCTCTGTAGCTACCGGCTTCCCTTCTGTAACATGGTGTATAAGCAAAATATTTTTTGGGGAGTTTATCTTCTTTCAAGACTTCATTTGAATGGAAATTAATAAGTGCAGTTTCTGAAGTAGGAAGCAGAAAATGAGTACTTTCACCGTCTTCACCTTCGATGTGAAATACATCATCGCTGAACTTGGGGAACTGTCCGGCAGTATAGCCGCATTTATTAATAAGAAGGTGAGGCGGCAGAACAAATTCATAACCGTCTTTGGTGTGTTCTTCAATAAAATAATTTATCAAAGCCCATTCAAGCTGTGCACCCTTTCCTTTATACAGCCAGAAACCGTTCCCCCCCATCTTGACACCGCGCGTATAATCCACAAGCCCCAGCTTTGTTACAAGTTCAACATGGTTGTGAGGTTTAAACTCAAAAACAGGCTTGTCTCCATAAGTTCTTAAAACTCTGTTGTTTTCCTTGCCGCCCGGTGGTACATCATCCGCAGGGATATTCGGCAATTCGACAAGGATTTTATTCAATTTAGAAGTTAATTTATTCAGTTCTTCATCCACTCGTTTTATTTGCTCAGATGTATTTTTCATTTCTGTGAGTTTCGCAGACACATCCTGGCCGGATTTCTTAAGCCTGGGTATTTCTGAAGAAACTTTATTTCTAAAAGCTTTGAGTTTATCACCCTGTAAAATCTTTTCCCTTCTCTGTTTATCAATATATAAAAGATCACTGAAATCAGTTTCAATACCTCGTTTCCTTAAGGCGTTCGCAACATATTCTGTTTTCTGACGGATTAAATTAATATCAAGCATTTGATACTCCTTACCTGAAAGTCTAATTATGTTATTTTTGGGCAAAATATAATATATAATTTAATTATCATTTTTCGACTTCCTGTTAAATTTTTATTATTTTTATTATTCCGATATTTTATTTTTAACAGTATTAGTTAAAATGTTTAAATCGACAGGGGTTATTAAATTAAAATTCAGGAAGTTTCATGGGAAAAAACTCTTTGCTCTGCAGTACAGATTATTCAATAATAATCGCCTTCTTCATCATTTCATTAATAATAGGACTGCTCGTAACAAAACGTGCGGGTAAAAATGCCTCATCATTTTTTCTGGGAGGCAGAAATATGCCGTGGTGGCTGCTCGGTGTGTCAATGGTTGCTACAACTTTTTCGACGGATACTCCGAATCTGGTTTCAAATATTGTCAGAGAGAACGGAGTTGCTGGAAACTGGGCATGGTGGGCTTTTCTTTTAACAGGTATGACAACAGTATTTATATATGCCAAACTCTGGCGAAGGACAGGAGCTCTGACAGATGTAGAGTTCTACGAAATAAGATACAGTGGAAAAAGTGCAGCATTTTTACGCGGTTTTCGCGCACTTTACTTAGGGGTTTTTTTTAATATAGTGATAATGGCAACTGTAACGCTCGCGGCTATTAAAATCGGAAGTGTTATGTTCGGCTTTACACCCCTGCAAACTGTTTTAATCGCTGCAGTTGTAACAACAGTATACAGTATGCTCGGAGGTTTAACCGGAGTTCTTATAACAGACTTTCTACAATTTTTTGTTGCTATGTTCGGTGCAGTAGCGGCGGCATGCTATTCCTTGAATCTTCCTCAGGTTAACGGACTGTCAGGCCTTCTAAGTAATCCCGATATAATTAAAAAACTCGATCTCATCCCAAATTTTTCAACAACTGATCCTCATACACTGCTTTTGATTTTTATTATTCCGATTGCAGTACAGTGGTGGGCAACATGGTATCCCGGCTCCGAACCTGGCGGCGGCGGATATATTGTACAGAGAATGCTTTCCGCTAAAGATGAAAAAGGTGCAGTAAAATCAACTCTCTTTTTTATTGTAGCACATTATGCTTTGCGACCATGGCCGTGGATTATTGTTGCACTGGCTTCTATCGCTGTGTTTCCGGATTTATCTGCATTACACAATGCTTTTCCGCATGTATCCAAAAATGTAGTCGGTAATGATTTAGCATACCCGGCTATGCTGGTTAAATGTCTCCCGTCCGGCTTGCTTGGACTTGTAGTAGCATCTTTGATAGCTGCATACATGTCTACAATGTCGACCAGTTTGAACTGGGGGTCCTCTTATATAGTAAATGACTTTTATAAACGTTTTATAAATCCTGATGCTACCGGCAAACAGGAAGTTCTTATCGGGCGAATATCCACGGTTGTTTTGATGCTGCTTTCATGCCTGCTTGCTATATTTTTAAGCACTGCAAAAGAAGGTTTTGATTTAATGCTGCAGATTGGTGCAGGGACAGGCCTTATATTTATATTGAGATGGTTTTGGTGGAGAATAAACGCATTTACCGAATTAAGTGCAATGATATTCTCATTCGCGTTAGCTTTGATATTTTTTGTTTATGATAAATTGCTCCTTAATTCATTTCAGGGACAGGCCCTGATTGCAAAAGGTTATTCTGCATATGAAGTTATAATTAAGTGCGGAGGTCTTGAACAGTGGCAGAAACTCTTGTTCGGCGTTATCTGTACAACTGTATTCTGGATAATAATAACTTATATTACTCCGCCTACCGATAAAAATACATTAGAAAGTTTTTATCGCTTAATACATCCCTGCAAATACGGTTGGAGACCGATAGTAAGAAAGGCAGAAGAAGAGGGAAGAGAACTAAGAGAGACAACAAAAGAAGATTCAAATCTTCCTCTCGGCATATTATGTTCATTTATAGGCTGTGTTACAGTTTATTCAGCACTTTTCGCAACAGGTAACTGGATTTACGGTTATTATCTATATGCTACACTGCTTACCTTGGTTTCAGTTGCGGGATTAATAATACTTTCTGCACTTTGGAGTAAAGTTGTTTAAGCTGAAAAGCTACAGTTAATTTTCTTGCAACTGCAGTAACTACTGCAATTGCTGTTAACTAAGCAGATACAGTGCAATGCGTTATTTGTGTTTAATTTTGCACTATAGGTGACAAAGTATTAATCCATTATTCAGCAAATTAAAAACTTATTTCGTGGAAAGTTGATTGTTTTATTTTTCTTTCAAAATTTCATTATAAGAGTCTGAATTGAAAATTATTTTATTCTGTTTTTTCCTTAGAAGAGTAAAAGGATAAGTTTTTTCCCCATCTTTGAACTTGCCGTAAAAGAGAACTCCGGCAGCTTTCCCTTCTGCACTGAATATCTTATTTTCTTTGATAAGTTTTATTTTTCCGGTATAATTACCTTCACTGTTTTTAAATAATTCAATCTTCAATTTATCAGATGCAAAATTTCCTGTAAAAGGTTTTTTTGATTTATTTTTAGTAAGAGTATCCTCGTAAACTCCGCTTTTGTAAAAAAGCCTGTCTCCTTTGAGTTTAGCAGTAAAAGAAAAAATTTTATTTTTTCCGAAAGCACCTTCCAATACACCTTCTTTAAGTATAGCCTCTTTGAAGGTATAAATATTATTGTTTCTATTCAGTTTGCCATAAAATTGGTCTTTGTATACAGCTACACATAGTGACATGTTTTTTGAAGTGTAGTATCCGGCATACATTTCTGCCTCTAACTCTCCAAAGGGGTTGGAAGAATAACAGTAAGTTGAAACAAAAACTAAAAATGATAAAGTTAATATTATCTTACTTTTCATATATACTCCTTGGCGATTTTGCGTTTTTGATTATTATTAATTTCAATTAGCATTTATTAACGATTTTATACAGAGATAAAAAGAGTTTCAAGTTGAAGATAAATAATTTTACATTAAACCGAAGAATTTTTTAATTCAGCAGTGATGCAGTAATCCGGATTTTATACAAAAAGGTATTTATGTCCTTTTTAGAAAACTATACTTAAACTCTGGAGATGTGTTCAACACTTATATTGATTTTAAGCAGCTTTATATTCAGTCAAGTTTTATTCCGGTAGCTTCTTTTATTATACGCGGTTCTACTCCGCAGCTTTTAAGTTTCAGCGCAATAATTTCTTTATGATCATTTAAAAACTTTTCTTCTTTTGTTTTTGTTACCTGTTCTGTTATGTCCTCAAAAAGGGAAATTTTACAACTAATTTCAAAGTATGTAAAAATACTGTATGATTCTTTTATCCAGCGCATTTTATTATTGTCATGTCTTATTATTCTATATTGCACAGTACCTTTATCATATCTTTTATTTAAGAGATGGCGAAACACCGTTTTTCGGTCGTCTTTATATACAATGCTGGTTATTCTTTCTTTTTCTGTCAATATATTGCATTGTTCCGTAGAAGAGCCGAATATTTTTTTAAAAGAATCGCTAACAAAAATGATTTTATCATCTGAAACAGTTGAAATAGTGACAGCTGAATTCAAGCTGTTTACGGATTTTTCCAAAAGTTTTCTCTTTTCCTCCTTTTTCCTTTTTTCAGTAATATCCACAATAAATGCTATGATCCCGAGAATTTTACCGTTACTGTCAAAAATTGGAGTTTTCGATACAAGCCCCCAGTATTTCTTCTTTGTTCCCGGGAAAAAGCGTTCTTTATTTTTCATAGGTTTCAGGGTTTTTAATATTTCAGCATCCTCCTTTATATTCTCCTTTGATTCATCAACTGTGAAAAAATCCCTGTCAGTTTTCCCTAAAACACTGTAATGTGGTGAAAGTGAAATTTTTTTTAAAAAAGCAGAATTGGCTATAATGTATTTTAAGTGTTTGTCTTTTGCGTAAAAAGCTATATCGGAAGTCTTTAGAATACCATTCACAAAAAGCATTATGCTGTTGAATGTTTTATTCATTTCCTGCAGACGGGAGATAATATATAGGACTTTATCATCAAACACTTTGGAATTATTTGATACGAGTTCTATCCAGGATTTGACTGAGTTGGAGATTTCGGTGACAGGTATATCTGACATCTCACATAAATCAGAAATTTCCTCAACTGGTACATTAAGTATATTTGCTATTTTACGTACATCTGTTTCTGACATTTTCTGTATCTCGCGCTTCCATCTCCATAACGTCATTCTGCTTTTGCCTAACTTATCCATTAAAGTCTTTTGGCTCATTCTTTTAAGTTTACATTGACTTTCTATTTTGTTAAAATACACTTCCATCCGTTATCTCCTTAATTTAAAAAATCCCCAAACCACTTTTATTATCTGAAAGAATATGAAACCTTTTTCTTGTAACTTCCAATCATCGCTTTTTAAACGCTTCATCTTTAAATTTCATTAACGGCTCCAGAAAATACTCAATGATCCTTCTTGAACCTGTTTTTATTTCAGCAGTTAAAGACATTCCAGGCACGAGCTTTACATACTTTTTCCCGACCCTGATTTTATTTTTCAAGGGTTCTATAAATACCTCGTATGTAAGCGTCCCGGTTTTTTTATCCACTATTGCATCCGGGCTTATGTTTATCACCTTACCTTCCACAACTCCGTATTTATGAAAAGGGAAAGTGTCAAGTTTGATCTCTGCAGTCTGGTTTTTATGAATAAAACCGATATCAGCATTTCTTACATAAACCTCTGCAATTTTTGTCATACTATAAGGTACAATTGTTATTAATGGCCGGGCAGGGGAGACCGACTCTCCTATGGTGGTAATTTCAATCTGGTTTACAGTTCCGGTGACCGGGGAAAACAGCTTAAGCAGTTGAAGCTTCTTCATGGCTTTTTTTAGGCGTGAACGAATAGAACTTATATTATTATCTATTTCTACAATATCTTTTAAGTTTTCAGTTCTCCATTCTTTATATATTAAGTTAAGTGTTTCTTTAGTTTCCTTTATTTTATGACCTGCATTTTGAATTTTGGATTGCTGGGCAATTATTTCATGTTCAAGTGAGTCAAGTTCGCTTTTCTTCTGTATCCACTTTTGTTCTGAGACGCTTCCCTTTCTATGCAGTCTCCTGAGCATCTTTTCCTGAGCACTGATGACTTTGAAGCGTTTTTTCATTTTCCTAAGATTTGTCTCCGATATTTCTTTTTCAGTCTGTCTTTGTATTAAAATATGCTTTTGGATTATTTCTTTTTCTTTGTACTGGTACAGCCTGGTTTCCTGTAGTTTAAGGTGGTAAGCTATTACTGTTTTATTCAGAATTTTGAACTTTGGATTTCTATATATTTTACTTAAAGTTTCCAGTGAACTCTTTGTCAAAAGTACTTCTAACAGTATTTTTCTCAGCATTAAGGAAGCAAGTTTTTTTTCAAGTTCTTCTACATCAGCATTATTTAAAGTCGGGTCAAGTGATACTAAAAGCTGTCCCTTTTTTACTTTATCACCTTCTTTGACATATATTTTTTCCACTATTCCCTGAGACGAAGATTCTATCACTTTTGCTTTACCTGCAGGTATTATCTTACCTCTGGCAACAGCAACTTTATCTGTTTTAGAACACACAGACCAGACAACAGCAATTATAATTATAAAAAAAACTGTCCAGACAATAAATTTTCCGCCCGGCGATGGAGGGGTTTCCTCTATCTCGAGAGCGGAAGGAAGAAACTCATATTCATATCTTCCTCTTTTGCTTTTTTTCATAAACATAATCCCATCCTTTCATAATATACAGAGTACAGAGTATAGACTACAGTCTACGGTCTCCAGTCTACGGTCTCCAGTCTACGGTCTCCAGTCTACGGTCTCCAGTTGTCAAGTCCTGAAAAAATTTGACACTTTCTATTAGTTATTATTCAATGTCATTGAATTAGGGCAAAATTATTGATTTTGCTGTATTTACGGAACCATCCGGCTTCGCTGCAAGCTCTGCCAAGACAGAGGATGACTGTTTCTATCCACCACGCGTTCTGTTTTTGTGGAGGAAATCAATCCCTTGATTCCGAAGTCTCCAGTCTCCAATCTAAACCGGGTGTATGGATTGAAGGGTTGATGAGTGTAAGGGATCAAAAAGAAACCCTAAGCTCAATCCTGATCTCAATCCTAATCTTGATCTTAATCTTAGTCTTAATTCTTCTCCCATTCTCCAGTCTACCGTCTCCAGTCTACCGTCTACCGTCTAAAGTCTACCGTCTAAAGTCTCTCCCTTCCCATCTGCTGCGTATAGAGATAATGATATATACCTTCTGCTGCCATAAGTTCACTATGTGAACCGTATTCTACGATTTCGCCTCTTTCCATAGATATAATTTTATCTGCTTCACGAAGTGTAGACAGTCTATGCGCAATTATAATTACAGTCCTTCCTTTGCAAATATTTTTAAGGTTATTTTGTATTGCTCTTTCGGATTCATAATCCAGTGCGGAAGTAGCTTCATCGAATATAAGTATTTTTGGGTTTGTCAGCAGTGCCCGGGCAATTGCTATCCGCTGTTTTTGTCCACCGGACAGGGCAGAACCTCTTTCTCCAACCTGCGTGTTGTATGCCTCCGGGAAATCTGTTATAAAATCGTGTGCTCCTGCTGATTTAGCAACTCTTACGATATCTTCCATCGAAGTCGACGGTTTATGAATGCAGATATTTTCTCTTATTGTTCCGCTGAAAAGAAAGCTTTCCTGTAGGACCACACCTAACTGGCGTCTCAGCCATGCGGGGTCAGCCAGTGATATATCAACGCCGTCTATAAGTATTTTGCCGCTTTCCGGTATATATAAGCGTTGAAGGAGTTTTGAAAGAGTGCTTTTTCCTGAACCGCTCCTGCCTACTATTCCTACAGTAATTCCTGCTGGAATTTCAAAAGTGACATCACGTATAACTTCGGGTAATCCGGGAGTATATCTGAAACGAACACCTTCCAATCTGACATTTCCGGTTATCCCGGGGAGGGTAGCTTTTGAAGGATCAAGCGAAGGCTCGGGTTTTGTTTTGAAAATATCACTTAGTTTCCTGATAGAAACTCCTACCTGCTGGAAGCTCTGCCACATTTGTATAATTCTAAGTATAGGCCCGCTGACACGCCCTGAAAGCATTCTGAAAGCTATTAAAGCACCTACAGACATATCTCCTTTTATCACAAGCATTGCTCCCATCCACAGGATAGCAACATCCGATATCCTTTGTATCATCTGTCCGCTCGAACCTGCTATTCCGGAAAGCTTAGCCAGTTTGAAACCTGATTTAACGTACTGAGCAAGGACTTCCTCCCATTTTTTCTGCGACTGAGGCTCCAGAGCAAAGGTCTTTACTGTCTGTACGCCAGTTACATTTTCTACAAGATAGGAGTTGCTTTCGGCGCCGTATTGGAATTTTTCATCAAGCCTGGTCCGATACATCGGGTTGACAATAAGGGAAAGAATGATAAAAAGGGGAATGAAGCCTATAAAAATCAGGCTTAGTGTGCTGCTGTAAAAAAACATAACAAACAGGTAAACAGCAATGAACATCATATCCAGCAGTGATGAGAGGGGGGCTCCTGTAAGGAATTCTCTTATTTGTTCAACCTGTCTTACCCTTGCAATAGTATCTCCCACCTTCCGGTTCTCAAAATATCTTAAAGGGAGACTTAAAAGATGTCTGAAAACCTTTGCGCCCAGTACAACATCTATTTTGTTTGTGGTGTTTGCAAAGAGGACTGTCCTCGCCATGCCGAGTACACCCTCGAATAATATTATTATTAACAACCCGATTGCCAGGGCATTAAGCATTGAAAACCCTTTATGAACGAGAACTTTATCTATTACAACCTGCATCACGATAGGTGTCCCCAATCCTAAAAGCTGGATACATAGCGAAGCGAGCAGAACATCTTTCAAAGCTTTTTTATATTTCCAGATTGCCGGGATAAACCATTTCAGTCCGAATATTTCTTCTTTTAAATGCGAGGCTTTAGGGGAGATAAGTATAAATGTCCCGCTTGCTGCTGAATTTAATTTTTCTTCTGTTATTACTTCAGGTTTATTGTTTCCAGGGTCAAGAAAAAGCCATCCGCCGTTTTTGGGATCTTTTTTTGCTAAAATTCCGAATGAACCGTTATTCATTTTTATAATTGCCGGAAGAGGAATTTTGTCCAGCCTGTCTAATGAGGTGCTTACCTTTTTTGCCCTGAGCTTAAGGCCTCCGGCAATTTTTATAAGACTTTTTATATCAGGTTCTTTGTTCTTATCCAGTGCGTACGCATGCATTATCTGCTGTGTATCTGCGTGTTTGCCGTGAAGTCCGGCAAGAATTGTCAGACACTCTATACCTGTATTTTTGTTCCCCATCGTATATTTACTCCCTATTTTTTTAGACTACAGACTGTAGACAGTAGACCACAGACTATAGACAGCCGACTTCAGACTAGAGACTAGAGACTAGAGACTTCAGAGTAGAGTCTCCAGTCCACAGTCTACCGTCTCTTATCTGTGAGTTCCCTTTCAATATATTTAATTAAACCAGTTAAGCATTTTGATGTTTGAGTTATTAACTCTTTTATATCTTCGTATCTTTCAGGCTGCAAATATCGCAGACGATATGCGAGGTAAAGAAAATAATCCGTTTCATTTAAAGAACCTTTTGCTATATCAAGGAAACGCAAGTAATCTTTTAAGGTTTTCCTACCTGCACCCTCGGCTATATTCGCAGGTACGGAGCAGGCCGCACGTCTGAACTGAGAAGTCATGGAAAATTTTTCTTCTTTAGGAAAATATCGTGTAACTTTGTATATTTTTAGAGCAAGTTCATCTGATAGCTTCCATACTTTTATTTTTCTATAGTTTCTCATTTTTTTAAATCTCCTTCTTAGACTACAGACAACAGAGCACAGGCTATAGACCGTAGACTACAGACCGTAGACTTTAGACTAGAGACTTTGGACCACAGACAACAGACTATAGACTTCAGTAGAGTCTACCGTCTCCAGTCTAACGTCTAACGTCTAACGTCTTCATTCTCAGTGGATTGTATCCAGTGGTTTGCAAGTATATCTTTTGTGTCCTGTCGTTTTTCATCCAGAGCTTTAGTCCATGAAATTCCCTTTTCATCTTCATAGCATGCCATAGCCTGTGAAAGCTGTGTAGTCAACTTATGGGTTATGGATGCATCATTTGTTTTGATTGTTTCAATTTTATTATCTCTGGATTCATTGAACCATCCGGACACTGTAATGCTGTCGCTCGAATCATTCATTCTGAGCAGCAGGTCATCAGCCATTTTACTCAGTACAATGGTTCGTGATTCGGTACCTATTTTTAAAGTATCATTTCCTGATGTGTCGCTTACAGTATCCTGCCCGTCACCTTCGTTGAATATGTATGTATCATTTCCTGAACCCCCTTTAAGGATATCATTGCCTTTGTTGCCTGTAAGGCTGTCATTCCCGCTTCCGCTATTCACTGAGTTGTTTGTATCATTAAGAGAAACTTTATCATCTGCAAAACTATCTTTTGATGAACTAAAAGTTTTAACTGCAAACTCAAACTTTTCTACATCGTCATAGATGTAATTTATTTTCTTAGTGGATATTTCCTGGACAGTATAACGTTTATTTCTGGAATCAAAACCTACCATGTAATCATTACGGTTACCGGCAAATTTAACATTGTCCGTACCGTCGCCTCCGCGCACAAGTTCATAGCCTTTATCGGTTTC